>JBNLCM010000040.1:0-35317 GCA_050303815.1 Rhodocyclaceae bacterium | reverse complement strand
GCTCCAGTTCGTCGACTGCTGCGGCCGTCGGCGAAGCGGAAAGCGACAGCCGGGCCGACGCGCGCTTCAGAACCGTGGGGTCCTTCGTTGGCGGCAGGGAGAGGCCCAGCGCGCTCGCCAGCCGCGACGGGTCGAACTCGGCCACGGACAATCGGCCCGAGGCGCGGGGCGCCGAATCGAGCGCCTCGGCCGCAAGGGCCCCTGTGACAGCCACGTCGTAGGCCGTCAGGCTCAGGTCGGCAAGTTGCACCGTGCCGCGGGCCAGGTCCGCGTCGACGGCGGCACTCAGCCGGGCCGCCACCTTGCCCCCCGGGATCGCCGCGCCGCTCGCATCGACCTCGAGGACCAGCCCCTCCAGGCGATGCCGCTGTGCCGTCAGGTCGAGGTGGGCGGTGGTTTTGAACGCCAGCCGCGCATCCAGCGACGGCGACTCGCCCAGCACCCTCGCTACCGCGCTCAGCGGCAGCGGCTCGCCGGCAGCCAGCCGCCCCGTGTCGACTTCGAGACCCGTCACCCGGTAGTTGGCGCCGCCCTTCCGGTCACGCCAGCTGATCGTGGCGTCGCGCAGCGACAGCCCGCCAAGGACGAGCGCCCGCGCATCCAACGCCTTGCGGTTCCCGGCCGCGGCCGCCTCGTCGCGGGAAGCCGGCTCCGTCTGCTCCACCGGTGCGCCCCCCTGGGCGAGATCGGCCCAGTTGGTGCGCCCCTCGGCATCGGCCTCCAGGTTCAGGACGAGGCCATCGAGGGTGGCCCGATCGACCTCGATGCGGCCCGAGAACATCGGCATCAGGCGGGCGCGCACCTGGGCCGAGCGAATGCTGGCGAAGGGCTGCTCCGAGAAGCCCTCGGCGTTGCCCAGCCGGGCTGCGCCGATGCTGACACCCAGCCACGGGAAGACGGACAGGCCCAGGTCGCCATCGATGACGAGTTCGCGTCCGGTCGCCTGCCGCGCCGCCTCGCCGAGCCTGTCGCGGAAATCGTTGGGATCGAACACGAACTTCAGGTAGGCGAGCAGCGCCGCGGCAAGCAGCGCCACCACGCCGAGAAGGGCCATTGCGACACGGACAAGCGTTTTCATCGACAGGCGCCCCGAGGGGAAGGAGTCCGGGGAGGCTAGCAGGGGGCTCGCGGCATGGGCAACCGCACATCGACCCTCGACACATTTGGACCCAATGCCGCGCCGGTTCGCCGGCGCATGCACGCCGGCCGCCCCGCCTGCCTACAATGAAGGTACGCCGCCACATTGCGGGGATGCCATGAGCAACTGTCTGGAACGGCTACTGCGGGCCCTGGTCCTGGCGATGGCCCTGCTCGCCCCGGCGTTCGCTGTGGCCGCGCCGTCCGTGCGGGTGCTCGACCTGCACGGCATCATCGGACCGGCGTCGGCAAGCTTCGTGACGCGGCAACTCGATCGCGCCGCGCAGATGGGCGATAGGCTTGTCATCCTGCGGCTGGACACGCCGGGCGGGCTCGACAGTGCGATGCGCGAGATCATCCGTGCCATCCTCGCGTCGCCGGTGCCGGTGGCGACCTTCGTCTACCCGGAGGGCGCGCGGGCCGCCAGCGCGGGTACCTTCATCCTCTACGCCAGCCATATCGCGGCCATGGCCCCTGCCACCAACCTGGGCGCGGCGACGCCGGTCGCCATCGGCCTGTCACCCGGCGGCGGCAACGGGCCGGATGGCCCATCGGACGCACGGGAACCAGGCGATTCGCACCCGCCCGAGGCCGGCAGCGCGCTGGCGCGCAAAGCGGTCAATGATGCCTCCGCCTACCTGCGCAGCCTGGCCGAGCTCCGCGGCCGCGATCTCGGTTTCGCCGAACGCGCCGTGCGCGAGGCGGCCAGCCTCTCCGCCAGCGAAGCCCTCGCGGCGGGCGTGATCGACCTCATCGCGACTGACGTGCCGGCCCTGCTCGACGCGGTCGACGGCCGCCCGGTGCGCATCGGCGAGACGGCGGTGCCGCTGGCGACCGCAGGCGCGACCGTGCTCGAGGTCGCCCCCGGCTGGCCCTTGCGCCTGCTCGGAGCGCTGGCCAACCCGCAGCTGGCGGTGGTCCTGATGATGATCGGGATCTACGGCCTGTTCTTCGAGTTCACCAGCCCGGGCTTCGGCGTCCCGGGCATTGCCGGGACGATCTGCCTCCTGCTGGCGATGTATGCCTTCCATCTGCTGCCGGTCAATTGGGTTGGCGTCGCCCTGATCGCGCTGGGCGCCGGCCTGATGCTCACCGAGGCCTTCCTGCCGAGCTTCGGGGCCTTCGGCGTCGGCGGCGTGCTGGCCTTCGTCCTCGGCGGCCTGCTCCTCGTCGATGCCGACCTGCCCGCGCTCGGCCTGCCGCTCGCCTTTGTGGGCGGCATGGCCGCGCTGAGCGCGGTGACGCTGTTCGCGATCGGCAGCTTCGCCGAACGCAGCCGGCGTCGCCCGCCCGCCAGTGGTCCCCAGTTGCTGGTTGGCGCCTGCGGCCGGATCACCACGCTGGCCGTCGACGGCTGCTGGGCCGAGGTCGGCGGAGAGTCCTGGCGTGTCACCTGCGCCAACACCCTCAAGGTCGGCGACGAGATCCGGGTCGAGGCCATCGACGGCCTGACGCTGCAGGTGGCGCCGACCCCCCTGAACCCCCCCAAGGAGGGCTGAGTCATGCCCATCGACTTCACTTTCGGCATCGCGCCCCTGGTCATCGCCGTGCTGCTGCTGGCCGCCACCGCCTTGAAGGTCCTGCGGGAGTACGAGCGGGGCGTGGTGTTCCTGCTGGGACGCTTCTGGCGCGTGAAGGGGCCCGGGCTGATCATCGTGGTCCCGGGCATCCAGCAGATGGTTCGCGTCGACCTGCGCGTAGTCGCCATGGATGTGCCATCGCAGGACGTCATCTCCCGCGACAACGTGTCGGTCAAGGTGAACGCGGTGCTGTACTTCCGCGTCGTCGACCCGCAGAAGGCGATCATCCAGGTGGAGCAGTTCATGGTGGCGACCAGCCAGCTGGCGCAGACAACGCTCCGCGCCGTGCTCGGCAAGCACGAACTCGACGAGATGCTGTCGGAGCGCGAGCGCCTGAACCTGGACATCCAGAAGATCCTCGACGCCCAGACGGAGAGCTGGGGCATCAAGGTCACCAACGTCGAGATCAAGCATGTGGACCTGAACGAATCGATGGTCCGTGCCATCGCCCGCCAGGCCGAAGCGGAGCGGGAGCGGCGCGCCAAGGTGATCCACGCGGAGGGCGAGAAGCAGGCCGCCCAGGCCCTGATGGAGGCGGCGCAGATGCTCTCGCGCGAACCCGCCGCCATGCAGCTCCGCTACCTGCAGACGCTGACTCAGGTTGCCGGCGACCGCTCTTCGACGATCGTCTTCCCGGTGCCCGTCGAGATGATGAACCGCTTCTTCCCGCAGCCGCCGGGAGACACCTGAGTCAGCCACCCACCGGACACGGCGGTCAGGCGCGGCGGCGGAAGAGCAGGTCCCAGACGCCGTGGCCAAGGCGGATGCCACGCTGCTCGAACTTGGTCAGCGGTCGGAAGTCCGGCCGCGGCGCGTAGCCATCGGCGCTGTTCTCCAGCAGCGCCTCGCCGCCGAGCACCGCGAGCATCTGCACCGCGTAGTCCTCCCAGTCGGTGGCGCAGTGCAGGTAGCCGCCCGGCGCCAGCCGCTCGGCCACCATCCGCACCAGCGGTGGCTGCACCAGGCGCCGCTTGTGGTGACGCTTCTTGGGCCAGGGGTCGGGAAAGTAGATATGCACCCCCGCCAGCGAGCCGGGCGCGATCATGTCGCGCAGCACCTCGACCGCGTCGTGCTGGACGATGCGCAGGTTGCCGATGCCCCGCTCGTCGATGAGCTTGCACAGATTGCCGACGCCCGGCGCGTGGACCTCGATGCCGATGAAGTCGTCGTCCGGCCGCGCCTCGGCGATGTCGGCGGTGGCGGCCCCCATGCCGAAGCCAATCTCGAGGATCACCGGAGCCTGTCGCCCGAAGGCGGCTGCGGTGTCGAGCAGGGCGGGCCGGTACGGGATGCCCACCACGGGCATCATCTGCTCGAGGTGTCGGATCTGGGCTGGCGACATGCGCCCCTGGCGCAGCACGAAACTGCGGATGGACTGGGACGTCAGGCGCGTCTCGGTGGCGTCGTCGGGGCTGTCACTCATGATCGGCGGATGGAAGCATCGGAAAGGCCTGGCGGGGCGCCGGGCGGACGGCGCGGCCGTCAGCGGCCAATCAGGCCTCCGGTGGGCGAGCTGGGGCTGGCCGAGTAGGTCTTCTTCGCCATCCGCCCCGCAAGGAAGGCTTCGCGCCCGGCCTCGACCCCCAGGCGCATCGCGCGGGCCATGCGCACCGGGTCCTCGGCCTTCGCGATGGCGGTGTTCATCAGCACCCCGTCGCATCCCAGCTCCATCGCGATCGCGGCGTCGGATGCTGTACCGACCCCGGCGTCGACCAGCACGGGCACCTTCGCCTGCTCGATGATCAGCTGGAGATTCCACGGATTGAGGATGCCCATGCCGGACCCGATCAGGCTCGCCAGCGGCATCACCGCGACGCAACCGATGTCCTCGAGCATGCGACACTGGATCGGGTCGTCGGCACAGTAGACCATGACCTGGAAGCCATCTTTCACCAGGGTGTCAGCCGCCTTGAGGGTCTCCGGCATGTTCGGAAACAGGGTATGCGCGTCGCCCAGGACTTCGAGCTTGACCAGCGCGTGGCCATCGAGGAGCTCCCGGGCCAGCCGCAGCGTGCGCACCGCCTCATCGGCGCTGAAGCAGCCGGCCGTGTTGGGCAGGATCGTGAACCGGTCGGGCGGCAGGACGTCGAGCAGGTTCGGCTCGTCGGTGTTCTGTCCGATGTTGGTCCGCCGGATCGCCACGGTGACGATCTCAGAACCGCTGGCCTCGATGGCCTCCCGCGTCTGGGCGAAGTCCCGGTATTTTCCGGTCCCGACAAGCAGGCGAGAGCCATAGGCCTTGCCCGCGATCACCAGCGATTCGTTCATTCTGTTCCGTGTTCCGTCAGGGTGGGTTCAGCCGCCGCCCACGGCGACGACGATCTCGAGTCGATCCCCGTCGGCCAGCCGCGTCTCGGCATGGCGGCTGCGTGGCACGATCTCGCCGTTGCGCTCGACCGCGAGGCGCTTGCCCGCCAGCCCGCGCGTTTCAAGCAGGGCGGCGATCGACAGGGCGTCGGGGAGGGCCTCGGGCTGGCCGTTGAGAACGACGTGAATCATTGCAACCGGGTGTGCAGATGGCTTCGAACGGTGGCAGATTCTAGCATGTGGCGCGTGCGACCCCCTGGGCCACACGCGCCCACGCCCGCCACCGCCTCGGCCGCAGGGGGGCCACGGTGACGGATAAAGACAACGAGGAGACCTTGATGCCGAAACTGCACCTGATCGGTGCGGCGCTCGGAGCGCTTTGTTGCGCCCCCTTGCACGCCGCAGACTATTCCAGCGCCATCTTCTTTGGCGACAGCCTGTCCGACGCCGGCAGCTACGCCCCCGCCCTGCCGGCGGGCACCGGCCGCTTCACGACCAACCCCGGCCCGGTCTGGTCCGAGGTGCTCGGCGAGCGATACGGATTCACCATCACCCCCGGCAACCAGGGTGGCACCGACTACGCCGAAGGTGGCGCGCGGGTGAGCCAGCAGCCCGGCGTTCCCGCCAGCCCGCCCACCGACAACGCGACGCCGGTCACCGCCCAGGTCGCCAACTACCTGGCGCACACCGGCGGCTTGTCCGACCCCGACGCGCTCTACTCGGTCTGGGCGGGTGCCAACGACATCTTCGCCATCGCGCCGACCGCCGCAACCGACCCGGCTGCCGCCCAGGCCTACCTGCAGACCACCGCGGCCGAACTGGCCACCGAGGTCGGCCGGCTCGCCGCCACGGGTGCGCGCCACATCATCGTGTGGAACGTACCGGACATCGGGTCGACGCCATTCGGCTTGTCCCAGGGCACCGCGGGCGCCGCCGGGCTGACCAGCCTTTCGTCCGGCTTCAACCAGCTGCTGGGCCTGAGCCTGGCGGCGAGCGGCGTGCCGGTGATCCAGCTCGACAGCTTCGCGCTGCTCAACGAGATCGTCGCCGATCCGGCGCGGTACGGCTTCGCCAACGCGACGCTGCCGGCCTGCGGCACGACGCCGTCCCTGTTGTGCACCGAAGCCAGCTTCGTCGCAGCCGGCGCTGACCAGAGCTTTGTCTTCGCGGACGGCGTGCATCCAAGCACCGCCGGCCATGCCGTGCTGGCCGCCTATGCGGCGAGCATCCTGGCGGCGCCAGCCCAGATCTCGCAGCTCGCCGAGACGCCCGTACGCACCCAGGCCGCCCTGTCGCATCGGCTTTGGCAGACGGCAGAGGTCGCCCTGAGCACGCGTGGCGAGGCCAGAAACGGGGCCTGGGCCACCCTGGCCGGGGGTCGCACCGAACTCGGCGACGACGACGGGACGCCCTGGGGGCTCGCGATCGGGGTCGACCGGCGAGTCGGCGAGGACACGATCGCCGGCGTCGCGCTGTCCTTCGACCGAAGCGAGCCCGACTGGTCAGGCGGTGGAAGCTACCAGGCCGAGGAGATGGCCGTATCGGGCTACCTGGGCTATCGCCACGGGGCGGCGTCGATCACCGGCCACATGACCCTCGCCAGCACCGAGTACGAGACCGACCGCCGGGTCGCGCTCGGCACGGCGAGCCGAAGCCTGCGGGGCAAGCCCGACGGCAACCGCGCCGCGCTAGGCATCCGCGCCGCCTATGCCCTGTCGAGCGGCCCGGTGCATCACGGCCCGCTGGCCAGCGTGCTGCTGCAGGAAGTCTCGGTCCAGAGCTTTGCCGAGACCGCCGCGGACGGCTCCACCTCGACCTCGCTCACCTTCGGCAAGCAGCGCCGCCGGGCAACGCTGCTGTCGCTCGGCTGGCAGGCCTTCCTGCGGGCCGGCGCATGGACGCCGTACGCGAGTCTCGTCTTCACCCACGACGCCGAGGCGGACGGCCGCCAGGTCAAGATGGCAACGTCCGGGTCGCCGACCCCGGCCCAGTTCGACGCCGCCGCTGCCGCCGACAGCTATGCCACGGCGACGGTCGGCGTAGTGGGCCAGGTGGGCGACGCCGTCCAGCTGGGCCTCGACCTGACCTCGGTGGTCGGTAACGACGACCTCTCAGACACGCGGCTCGCCGCGTCGGTGCGGATGCCCTTCTGACCCGTTCCGGGACGCTGGTGTCCACCACGTTGCGAAGGTGGACACCGGCCCGCTACAATGCGCGTGCTTCGTCCCCGGGTGAGGGGCGAGGGCACCGACGCGGGTGTCGTATAATGGTATTACCTCAGCTTCCCAAGCTGATGAAGAGGGTTCGATTCCCTTCACCCGCTCCAGACGGTCCAGCCTCCAGGCCACGGCCCAAGCACCCCCTTTTCATGCCCATCGATCCAGAACCGAAGCGCATGCCAGGCATTCGGCTCGACGTCCTTCGATGGGGCTGTTCATCCGACACGGGACGACCTGACCCGTAACCTGAGCATCGAGCTTCCATGGCCAAGACCCTTCGCCCGCGCGGCCCCCAATCTGCCGAAGCCCTCAGCAATGCCGAACTCGAGAAGGCCGCCCGATTCCTGGCCGCCGGTGACGTTCCGCGGGCTGCGGCCGTCCTCGACGGACTGCAGAAACGGGTCCAGGGCGAGCCACGGGTCTACCTGCTCGCCATGCAGATCGCCGAGGCTTCCGGCCGTGGCGGCGACGCGCTGACCGCCGCGCGGCTGGCCGCCCAGGTCGCCCCGACCTGGCCGGTGGCGGCAATGGAGCACGCCATGTGCCTCAGCCGGCGCCATCGCTACCGGGAAGCGGTCACGGAAGCGGAGCGCGCCGTCGCCCTCTCGCCGGACGACCCCCATCTGCGCAACGGTGTCATCCAGATCGCCCAGCGTGCCGGCCTTCTTGCCGTCGCGGTCAAGCACCTGCCGCGCCTGATCGAGCTGATGCACCCGGCCAATGCCGAGTGGAAGGCCCTGCTCGCCCGCGACCTGACCGCGCTGGGGCGACCGGCGGAGGCCCTGCCGCTGTACGAGGCGCTGCTGGTGGATGCGCCGACCGACACGACGCTGCGCCAGGGCCGCGCCCACGCGGCGCAAGCCGCCGGCGACAGCACCCTGGCCTGCCAGGACTGGGAGGCCCTGTGCGATCAGGAGCCTGACAACGAAGCCTTCCGCTTTGCGCTGGCAGTTGCCCGCGGCGAGCCACCCGCCACCCGGCCGGCTGCCGTCATGCGCGCCCTGTTCGACGAAATGGCCGAAGTCTATGACCAGCGGATGGTTCGGCAGCTGGGCTACCAGTTACCCAAGACCGTCGCTGACTGGATCCTGTCCGAGCACCCGGACCGCAAGCTGAACGTCCTCGACCTGGGCTGCGGCACGGGCCTGCTGGGCGTTTGCCTCGGCCGCCTCGACGGCGCCCTGATCGGCGTCGACATTTCGCCACGCATGATCGAACAGGCGCACCGCCATGGCCTGTACGACCGCTTCCACGCAGTTGACCTGCTGGATGCCCTGCGCGATACGCCCGCCGGGACCTTCGATCTGGTCGCCGCGCTCGATGTGTTCAGCTACGTCGGTGACCTGACCCGGGCCGTGGCGGACGCGGCACGTATCCTCAAGCCCGGCGGCACGCTGGTCCTGTCCTGCGAGCGCACCGGCGACGGCGAACCGGCCCTCTCGCTGCACCCCAATGGTCGCTATGCCCACCAGCAGGCCGCGGTTGAAGCGGCGTTGGGCGAGGCAGGCTTCACCTCGGTCCACGTCAATGACTGCGTGCTCTACAAGGAGCAGGGCAAGCCGGTCGAGGGCTACTGGATCGTCGCGCACAAGGCGTGAGGCCGGCCCCCCGCTCTCAGCTGGCCAGCAGCGCCTCCACGAAGCGATCCGGCTGCTCGTACGGCGCCAGGTGGCCCGCGCCCGACAGGACCCCGTAGCGGCCCATCGGCAGACGTGACGCCATGGCCCGCATCACTGCCGGGCGGGCGATGCGATCGTGCTCGCCGGCCAGGCAGGTCACGGGCAGATCGATCCGATCCAGCGCGTGGCGACGGTCGAAGCCAACCAGCGCCGTCATCGCAGCCCGATAGCTGTCGGGCGGGATCGCCCCCATCAGGGCCTGATGCGCGGCCAGCACGTCAGGCGCCGCGCCGGCAGCCATCATCTCGGGGATGACGCTTGACGCCAGCTCGGCCATCGTCGCCCCATGCGCCAACGGCCCGAGCCGCGTCTCCAGAAAGGCCTGCTGGGCCGGGCCGGCCGACACGCCGAAGCCGGGCGTCGTGCAGACCAGAAAGAGGCCGCCCAGGCGACCGGGTGCTGCCAGCGCGGTCTCGAGCGCGATCATGCCACCCAGGCTGTGCCCGACCAGCACCGGCCGCTCGAGGTGGGTCGCGTCGAACAGGCTCAACAGGGCGTTGACCCACGACCCGAAGCCGCTGGCCCGAGGTGCGGGGCTGCGCCCGTAGCCGGGCAGGTCCCAGGCGATCGCCCGGCGCCCTGCGGCAGCCAGCGGGCCGAGCAGGGGGCGCCATCCTTCCGCACCGCCGGATATCCCATGCAGCAGGACGATCGGCGGCCCGCTGCCGGCTTCGATCCAGTGCGGCAGATCAATCATCGATGGCATGCTACCGGGGACCGCTGCGCGTCAGTCCCGCGCCGCCAGCCGGCGATAAGCGCCGGCGTGAAAGATCAGCGGCTGGCGCTCGCTTGATCCGAAGCGCACCACCTCCGAGATGAAGACCGTGTGGTCCCCGCCCGCATGGCGCGTGGTATTGCGGCACTCGAAGCGGGCGCAGCATCCGTCCAGCAGCGGGACCCCCTCGATGCCGTCGGTAATCGCCAGGCCGGCGAACTTGTCCGCGTCGCGGGAGGCGAAGCGGTTCGAGAGGTGCGCCTGGTCTTCGGCCAGTACGTTGACAGCATAGTGGCTACAGCCTTCAAAGATCGGCCGGACCTTGGTCTGGAGGCCGAGACTCCAGATGATGAGCGGCGGTTCGAGGGATACCGAATTGAAGGAATTGACCGTCAGGCCCACTGGCTCGCCGTCGGCCGTGCGCGTGGTCACGACGGTGATGCCGGTGGCAAAGCAACCGAGGGCGTTGCGCAGTTCGCGGGTAAAGTGTGGGGAGTGTGGGCTCATGGTCCAGCGGCGGGCGTGGGGCCCCGCCAGCCGCGATTTATCGTCGCTGTTGCGCCCATTATGGACCGCCAAGGCGCGCAGCGTCGACACACGCTACGATGCGGACCTCCCGCCAGCCAACCGGAAGATGATGCCGAGCTTTGCAGACCAGTTGATCGCCTGGCACGAGCAGCATGGCCGCCATGACCTGCCCTGGCAGCGCAACCGCGATCCCTACCGGGTCTGGCTGTCCGAGATCATGCTCCAGCAGACCCAGGTCGAAACCGTCATCCCCTACTACGAGCGCTTCCTCGCGCGCTTTCCGGACCTGCAGGCGCTGGCCGCAGCGGAGCAGCCCGCGGTGCTCGGCCTGTGGAGCGGACTGGGCTACTACGCGCGGGCGCGCAATCTGCATGCCTGCGCGAAGGCGCTGGTGGCGCATCACGACGGCCGCTTCCCGGACGAGGTCGGTCAGCTCGCGACGCTGCCGGGCATTGGCCGCTCGACAGCAGCGGCAATCGCGACCTTCTGCTTCGGCGCCCGGGCGGCGATCCTGGATGGCAATGTCAAGCGGGTGCTGTGCCGCCACTTCGGCATCGAGGGTTACCCGGGGCAGGCCGCGGTCCAGCGGCAGCTGTGGACCCTCGCCGAGGCGCTGCTGCCTGGACAGGCCGCCGACCGCTACATCCAGGCGCAGATGGATCTGGGCGCCACGCTGTGCACCCGGGGCAAGCCGGCCTGTGCCCGCTGCCCGGTGGCAGACACCTGCGTGGCGCGAGCCACCGACCGCTGCGCCGCCTTGCCCGCCAGCAAGCCGTCGCGGGCCAAGCCGCTGCGACACCAGCACGTGGCGATCCTGCGCGCCGGCGGGCGGGTCCTGCTCGAAGCCCGGCCGGCGGAGGGGCTGTGGGGCGGTTTGCTGGCCCTGCCGGAAGTCACGGGCGACGCGTCGGCGCTGGCCGCGTGGCTGGCCGATCGCCACGGCCTGGCCCTGGTGCGCCAGCAGTCGCTACCGACCCTGCGCCACGCCTTCACGCACTTCACGCTCGAAATGACGCCCCGGCTGGTGGACGTGGCAAGCCTCGACGGCACGACCGGCGGTCTCGTCGCGCTGGCGCTCGACCATCTCGACGAGGCGCCCCTGCCGGCGCCCGTGCGGCGACTGCTGACCCTGCCGGAGGTCTGTCACCCGGGAGGCTGCGATCCTGGGGATCGTGGACCTATGGATGGCGGATCGCGTTGAGGCGGTGAGCTCGCACGGCGAGGCGGGCGGTCGCCGGGGGCGGATCCCCATGCCGACGAGCCCAGCGACGCCGCGCGGGCTCACAACTCCAAGGTCTTGGGCCGGGGCCTGCCGGCCCCGATGACTGCGTCGCGCCGCCTTGCGTGGGGGCTGCCCAGGCCGCGTCGGCGCGCCTTGTCCGCAAACCCGGCAGATCCCGGCGCCACCGCCCGACGACGGTCCGCAGGCCTTAGTCCGGATCAGTCGGCAGCAACTGGTGCTGGCGAAGATAGGTCTGGATGATCTCGAGGCGGCTCACGACGTCGTCCAGTTCGAGAAGGGCCTGCCGTGCCTTGAGCGGAATGGGCAGGAGCTCTGCGTAGCGGGCACCCACCCAGGCGGCATCGTCGAGTCGGTGGGGGCGCGCCACCCGGTCGCCGATCTCGGCCAGGATGCCCGCCAGCAGCGGCACCAGTTCGGCCTGAGGCTCGGGGACCGCCGCATGGGGAATCTCGGGCATCCACTCGACCTCGCCAACCAGCAGACCACCCGCCTGCACTTCATGGTCGCGGATGCGGAAACGACGCTCGCCGCGGGTGACGATGCTCAGGATGCCGGGCTCGCCCATGTCGCATGACTCGATGTGGGCCTCGGTACCGACCAGGCAAGGCACTGCCGCCTCGCCCACCTCGCTGCCCGAGGCGATGGCGCACACGCCGAACGCACCGCCCTCCCGCAGGCAGCGCGTGACCATGTCCATGTAGCGTGCCTCGAACACGCGCAGCGGCAGGCGCCCTTCTGGGAAGAGCACGGCGTTCAGGGGAAAGAGTGGCAGTGGCGTGGTTTCGGTCATCGCTCGGGCGGCCCGCAAACCACGCGCCGCCAACGCTCAGTGGTTGAGAATCTGGCTGAGGAAGAGCTTGGTGCGCTCGTTCTGCGGGTTGTTGAAGAACTCCTCCGGCGGGTTGCTCTCGACGATCTGGCCGCGGTCCATGAAGATGACCTTGTCGGCCACCGTCTTGGCAAACCCCATCTCGTGGGTCACGCACATCATCGTCATGCCCGATTCGGCCAGCGAGATCATGGTGTCGAGCACCTCCTTGATCATTTCCGGATCAAGGGCCGAGGTGGGCTCGTCGAACAGCATGATGCGCGGGTTCATGCACAGACTGCGGGCAATCGCGACGCGCTGCTGCTGGCCGCCGGAGAGCTGGCCGGGATACTTCTTCGCCTGGTCGGGGATCTTCACCTTTTCCAGGTACATCATTGCCGTGGCCTCGGCCTCCTTGCGCGGGGTCTTGCGCACCCACATGGGCGCCAGCACGCAGTTCTCCAGCACCGAGAGGTGGGGAAACAGGTTGAAGTGCTGGAACACCATGCCGACCTCCTTGCGGATGGTCTCGATGTTGCGCAGATCGTTGGTCAGCTCGATGCCATCCACGATGATCCGCCCCTTCTGATGCTCCTCGAGCCGGTTGATGCACCGGATCATCGTCGACTTGCCCGAGCCGGAAGGGCCGCAGACGACGATCCGCTCCCCCTTGGTGACCTCGAGGTTGATGTCCTTGAGCACGTGGAACTTGTCGTACCACTTGTTCACGCCTTCCAGCTGGATCATCACTTCATTGCCGGTGGCTTGCTGTGCGTTGGCCGTCATGGCGAACTCCGTCAATTCAATCGTTGGGTGCGCATCAGCGCTTGTGGCCGGTGTGCAGGCGACGCTCGAGCCATTGGCTGTAGCGCGACATGCTGAAGCAGAACAGCCAGAACATGAAGGCGGCGAAGACATAGCCCTCGCGGGACACATCCGGCCAGGCCGGGTCGCCGAGCGAGGCCTTGACCATGCCGAGCAACTCCAGCAGGCCGACGATGATGACCAGCGTGGTGTCCTTGAACAGGGCAATGAAGGTATTGACGATGCCCGGGATCACGATCTTCAAGGCTTGCGGCAGGATGATCAGCCCGTACTTGCGCCAGTACCCCAGGCCCAGCGCGTCGGCCGCCTCGTACTGCCCCTTGGGAATCGCCTGCAGGCCGCCCCGGATCACTTCGGCCATGTAGGCCGACTGGAACAGGGTGATACCGATCAACGCGCGCAGCAGCTTGTCGAAGTTCACGCCCTCGGGCAGGAACAGCGGCAGCATCACCGAGGACATGAACAGCACGGTGATCAGCGGCACGCCCCGCCAGAACTCGATGAACAGTACGCACATCGACTTCACCGCCGGCATGTTGGTGGCCTGTCGCCCGAGCGCCAGCAACACGCCGAGCGGCAGTGCGGCGAGGCAGCCCACGCCGGCCAGCAGCAGGGTCAGCGTGAAGCCGCCCCACTTCGCGGTCTCCACCGGCTCGAGGCCGAACATCCCGCCGGTCATCAGGATCAGGCCGATGAAGGGGTAGACGAACAGGATGAAGCCGCCCAGCAGCAGCTTGTACGGGAAGTGCTTGAAGAACAGCGGCGCAGTCAGCAGGAAGAGCCCGATGAAGATCAGGTCGACCCGCCAGGTCAGCTGCTCGGGATAGAAGCCGTAGATGAAAATGTCGAGCCGGTTCGCGACGAAGACCCAGCATGCCCCCCCCGAGTCACAGGCATCCTTGTTCTCGCCGATCCAGTCGGCACTGAAGAACAGCCAGTTGAGCAGGGGCGGCAGGACCGTGACCAGCAGGTAGAGCGCGGCGATGGTCAGCAGCGAGTTGTACCAGGTCGAGAACAGGTTGCTGCGCAGCCAGCCGATGATCCCGACCGAGCTGCCCGGCGGTGGCAGGTCGGGCAGCGGAACGAAGGTATTGCCGCTCATGGCTCAGCGCTCCCGCAACGCCATGCGGGCGTTGTACCAGTTCATGAAGAGGGAAATCATCAGGCTCAGCGTGAGGTAGACCGCCATCGTGATGGCGATGATCTCGACCGCCTGGCCTGTCTGGTTCAGCGTCGTGCCGGCGAATACGGCGACCAGGTCCGGGTAGCCGATGGCGACGGCCAGCGACGAGTTCTTGGTCAGGTTGAGGTACTGGCTGGTCAGCGGCGGGATGATCACGCGCATGGCCTGCGGGATGATCACCAGGCGCAGCGTCGTCGCGTGGGACAGGCCGAGTGCGCTGGCGGCCTCGGTCTGGCCATGAGAGACCGCCTGGATGCCGCTGCGGACGGTCTCGGCGATGAACGCGGCGGTGTAGATCGACAGGGCCAGGGTCAGCGCGAACAATTCCGGTATGACGGTCAGACCACCCTTGAAGTTGAAGCCCGCCAACGCCGGCATGTCCCAGTGCAGGGGCGCCCCGGTGGCCAGGAACACGACGAGGGGCAAGCCAAACAGCAGCGCCAGCGAGGCATACACGGTGTGAAAGGGTTGCCCCGTGTTCTCGAAGCGCCGACGCGCCCAGCGGACGAGAAAGACGACGCCCACGATCGCCGCGACGATCGCCAGGACCGTCATCCCGAAGCCCTCGCCAAAGACCGGGGCGGGAATGTACATGCCGCGGTTGTTCAGGAACACCATCTCGCCGACCGACAGGCTGGCGCGGGGCGATGGCAGGTTGAAGGCGACGGCGAAGTACCAGAACACGATCTGCAGCAGCAGGGGAATGTTCCGGAACACCTCGATATAGACCATCGCGAGCTTGCTGATGAGCCAGTTCTTGGACAGGCGCAGCACGCCGACGAGGAAGCCAATCAAGGTGGCGAAGAAGATGCCCAGCACGGACACCAGGATGGTGTTCAGGAGGCCGACGACGAAGGTGCGCCCATAGGACGACGCCTCGCTGTACGGCACCAGCGACTGGAGAATCGCGAAGCCGGATGCCCGGTCAAGAAATCCGAAGCCCGTCGAAATGCCCCGCTGCTCCATGTTCAGCAGCGTGTTGTGGACGATGTAGACGAAGAACGCGATGACGGTGATCACCGCCAGGACCTGGAAGACCAGGGCCCTGACCTTGGGATCGCGCGTCAACTTGGGCTTGGCAGGCTCGCTACCGACGGTCTCGGTACGGCTCATGGATGTGCCCCTGGAAAAGTGCAGGTTGACAGAAGAAGGGCTGGCGACCCGTGGGTGCCAGCCCTTCTACCGACTTATCGAATCGGCGGTGCGTACTGAATGCCGCCCTTGTTCCACAAGGCGTTCAGGCCACGGGAGATCTTGAGCGAGCTCGCCTGGCCGACGTTGCGCTCGAACATCTCGGCGTAGTTGCCGACCTGCTTGATGATGTTGTAGGCCCACTTGTCATCGACGCCCAGGAAGGAGCCGGCAACACCCTCGCCGCCGAGCAGGCGCTTGACGTTGGGGTCGCTGCTCTTGGTCATGTCGTCGACGTTCTTCGAGGTCACGCCCAGTTCCTCGGCGTTGAGCTGGGCAAACAGAGACCAGCGCACGAGGTTGAACCACTCGTCGTCACCCTGGCGCACCACCGGCCCGAGCGGCTCCTTGGAGACCACCTCCGGCAGGACCACGGCATCGTCCGGATTCGGCAGCTTGATGCGCAGGGCGTAGAGCTGCGACTGGTCGGAGGTGAGCACGTCGCAACGGCCTGCCTCGAAGCCCTTGATGGTCTCTTCCGAAGTGTCGTACGTGATGGCCGTGTATTCCATCTTGTTGGCCCGGAAGTAGTCGGCCAGGTTCAGTTCCGTGGTGGTGCCGGCCTGGATGCAGATCGCAGCACCTGAGAGCTCCTTCGCGCTCTTGACGCCCAGCTTCTTGCTGACCATGAAGCCCTGGCCGTCGTAGTAGTTCACGCCAGCGAAGTTCAGGCCGAGGCTCGTGTCGCGGGTGTAGGTCCAGGTGGTGTTGCGCGAGAGCATGTCGATCTCGCCGGACTGCAGCGCCGTGAAGCGCTCCTTGGCATTGAGCGGCGTGAACTTGACCGCCTTGGCGTCACCGAACATCGCCGCCGCGACCGCCCGGCAGGTGTCCACGTCGATACCGGTCCAGTTGCCCTTCTCGTCCGGCGCAGAGAAGCCGGGCAGGCCGGTCGTCACGCCACATTGCAGGAATCCCTTCTTCTTGACCGCATCGAAAGTCGCGCCGGCATTCGCCGTTCCCGCGGCTACCAGGCCCGCCAGGGCCGTCGCCGCAACCAAGGACATCCGCTGAAACTTCATTGATTCTCCTCCTCAAGGAACACGTCGGATAAACCGATCTGCGCCGCGAACGGCCCAGAGCCGGAACACGGCAGCGCCGACCCACGTCGGTCGCCACCTGCATTTAAACAACTGAATCACGCGGATACAACGGAGGAAGTGCTGTGGAAAACCCTGACTCCCTGCCCGGCAAGCGGCAAAATTGCGCCGCCTTGTGCAACCGCAAATGCCGGCCCGATACGCATCGCGCCCGCACCATCCGGCTTCAGCATTAGACGAACTAGCACATTCGATGCCACAACCCTCTCCCATTCAGGGCACATATGCCGCAAGGCACAAAAACGTTGCCAAGTCAGTCGTTTTCGCCCCACCGGGCGATCAGTGAGTTCGGCACGCGTAGCTGATCGAGGATCCTCGCCACCACGAAGTCCACGATGTCCTGCACCGATTCGGGGCGCGTATAGAAGGCCGGATTCGCCGGAAGGATGCACACGCCGAGCCGCGCGAGCTTGAGCATGTTCTCCAGATGGAGGGCCGAGAAGGGTGTCTCGCGGGGCACGAGGACAAGCGGGCGGGCCTCCTTGATCACGACATCGGCCGCCCGCTCGATCAGGTTGTCGGAGAGGCCGGCCGCGATCGACGCCAGGGTGCCCATCGTGCACGGACACACCACCATGGCATCGGGCGGATTGGATCCCGAGGCCGGTGGCGCGAACCATTCTTCGCGGCCGAACACCCGCAGCTGCCCCTCCGTGGCGCCGAATCGCGCGGCAAGCTGCCGCGCGACCTCGTCGGGTCGCGAGGAAAGCGCCAGGTCCATCTCCTGGCGTGCCACCACCTGCGCCACCTGCGAATACAGCAACCAGACCTGTCGCCCCGCCGCGAGCAGGGTCTCGACGAGACGAATTCCGTAGGGCATGCCGGAGGCCCCGGTCAGGGCGACGGCCACAATCTGGGGAGAAGTCATCGGCAAACGTCCGCACTGGATAGGCGAAGACTACCGCGATCCGCTGTGCTCCGGCTCATGGGGCACGGAATCCGCTGGACAGCGCCTGACGGAGGCCGCCGAAACGGCGCCGGTACTGGGCGGGCGAGAGGCCGACCTTGCGCCGGAAGAGGCGGTTGAAGAAGCTGGCGTCTTCGTAGCCCACCTCCCCGGCCACGGCCTCGACCGGATCTTCCGTGGTCTCCAGCATCTGCTTGGCTTCCTCGAGCCGAAGCGTATGCACGTATTCCAGCGGTGACATGCCCGTGGCGCGGACGAAGCGCCGCTGAAAGGAGCGATCGGGGATGCCCGAGCGCGCCACCATCGCCGCCACCGGCGCAGGGGCGTGGTAGTTGTCCGCGATCCAGAGCTGCGCTTCGCCCACCAGCGCGTCCTCGCTCTGGCGCGCAACCGCCAGGCGCGCGAAGGGCTGCTGTCCGGACGCATGCCAGTCCACCAGGTTCACGCGCGCCACGCGCATGGCCTCCTCGACGCCGAGCAGCCGGGCAATCAGGTACAGCGTCAGGTCGAGCCACGATGTGCCCCCGCCCGCCATGACCAGGCGCTGTCCCTCGCCCGCGGCCACCAGGGCCTGGCGCGGGTGGACCTTCACACCGGGGTAAAGGCGCTCGAGCGTCTCGCAGTATGCCCAGTGGGTCGTCGCATCCTGCCCCGTCAGGAGGCCCGCCTCGCCCAGCAGGAGCGCGCCGGAGCAGGCCGTCGCGACGATCGCGCCCCGGTCATGGCAGGCCCGGACCCACGCCGCTGGCCGTGCGAAGCGCGCAGGCATCGTCTCGTCCGGCACGAGCAGCACCTCGGGGATGCACACCACGGCCGGTTCGGGCCCGCTGGCCAGGTCGCCATCCGGCACCACGGTGACGTCGTTGCCCGCCTTCATCGGCACGCCATCGACACTGACGACGCGCGGAGCGATCAACGAACTGCCCGGTTCGCCCGTCGTCAGCCATTGCCAGTCCCGTCCGGCCGACCGGAAGAGGTCGTACATGCCGTAGATCACCGAAGCGGTGGTTTCCGGCATGGCGAGGATCGCCACGCTGACGGGTGTCCCAGAGTGATTCATGGCCGATTTGTCCCCATCTCGTCCCATTCGACTTTAGCCCGCCAGTCCCGCTGGGACTACCTTGGACGCCATCGCGCACCGCATGGCGCGAATCAGACCAAGACCCACGGAGACCGACCATGAACACGCACCGACGCGACCTCACCCGCCTCACCGGCCAGGCCCTGCTGACCGACGGCGGCCTCGAAACCACCCTCGTCTTCCTCGACGGCATCGACCTGCCGGCCTTCGCCTCCTTCACGCTGCTCGACAGCGTCAAGGGCCGCGCGCGCCTCGAGCGCTACTACCGCGACTACGCACTGCTTGCCAACCGGCATGGCCGCGGCCTGCTGCTCGAGGCGCCCACCTGGCGCGCCAACCGGGACTGGGGTGCGCAGCTCGGCTACGACGCCGAAGCCCTGGCACGCGTCAATCGGGAGGCCATCGGCCTGATGGCGGGCATTCGCGAACGCCATGAGCGTCCAGGCGAGCCCATGGTCATCAGCGGCTGCCTGGGGCCTCGCGGCGATGGCTATGTTGCCGGGGCGCAGATGAGCGCCGCCGAGGCGCAGGACTATCATGCCGAACAGATCCGCGTGCTGGCCCGTACCGAGGCCGACCTGGTCAGCGCCTACACGATCAATTACGTCGCGGAAGCGGTCGGCATCGTGCAGGCCGCGCGAGAGGCGTGCATCCCGGTGGTCATCTCCTTCACCGTGGAGACCGACGGCCGCCTGCCCTCCGGCGAGGGACTGGCCGAGGCAATTGCGGCGACGGACGAGGCGACGGCGGCCGCGGCCGCCTACTACATGATCAACTGTGCCCACCCCACCCACTTTGCCCACCTGCTCGCCAACGCGGGGCCCTGGGTCAGGCGGATTCGGGGCATCCGGGCCAACGCCTCGTGCAAGAGCCACGCCGAGCTCGATGCCTGTACGGAACTCGACATCGGCGATCCGCACGACCTGGGGCAGCACTATGCCGAGCTGACCCGCCAGATGCCGCAGCTGATGGTGGTCGGCGGCTGCTGCGGCACCGACGAGCGCCACATCGAGGCGATCTGCCGCGCCACGGCGGCCTGATCGGGGTCGCTACTCGAGATAGTCGCTGACCAGCTGCCATCGGCCGGAGACAATGCGCGCCATCCGGCCGTGGCGGTTGCCCAGGTGGTCCTCCGGCGAGAACCGGTAGGCCGGACCGCCCAGGAAGCCGGACGTGGTCCGCAGGGTGGACATGGCCGTCGCAAAACCCTCGACGGTCAGCTCGCGCCCTGCCGCACGCAAGCCCTGGATGAAGGTGTCGGCCACGTCGTAGCCCATGGCGCTCCACACGTTGGGATCCGCGTCATAGCGGGTCCGGTAGCGCTGGATCCAGTCGAATAGCGCGCCGTCGGCGTCCGCAGGATAGGGATGGGGCATGACACTGACGCCGTACAGCCCCTCGACCGCTTCGCCGCCCAGCTCGTGGGTCTGCGCCGAATAGCCCGACGCAGTGACCAGCATGTCCACGGCCCAGCCGACCTTGCGCGCCTCGCGCACGGCGGCCACCGTCTCCCGCACGACTGTCGCGAGCACGACGAGGTCGCAGTCGGCCGCACGCAGCCGCGCAATCTGGCTGGCAAAGTCCGTCGCCCCCCGCTTGTAGCCGGTCCGCTCGACCAGCTCCAGCCCCTGTCGGGCCAGTCCGGCCTCGACACCCCGCATCACCTCGTGTCCGTAATCGTCGTCCTGGTAGAGCAGGCCGACGCGGCGGTAGCCGTTCTCGCGCACCATGTAGCGGACCGCCGCATCCATGTAGTCCCGATAGGGCGCGAAGAGCTGGAACTTGAGCGGGTGGGTCGGCGCGTAGGTGGCCTGGTGGGGCGAGAACGGAAACAGGTGGGGCAGGCCGGCATCGACGATCAGGGGCATCGTCGCCATCACGACCGGCGTACCGAGGTTCGCCAGGAAAGCGAACACGCCGCCATCGCCAAGCAGCCGCCGCGTCGCAAGGATGGCCTTCTTGGGGTCGTAGCCACTGTCCTCGACCGCGATGCTGAGGCGTCGGCCGTGCACGCCCCCCCGCTCGTTCTCCTCATCGAGGCGCATCACGATCCCGTCGCGGATCGGAGCCCCGAGGATCGCGATCGGGCCGGACAGGTCCTGGATCGTCGCGATGCGGATGCGGTCATCGCTGACGCCGGGCGCCGCCGCATGGACGGCGCCCGCCAGCAGCGCCACCAGGGCGACGAGGGTGGTCAGGATGCGTTGCATGAATGTCTCTCGCTCGTGTCGGTCAGGCCGGATTATCGCCCGCCACCGGCCAGACCGGCAGGGCGCGCGAGGACGATCAGCACGAGCACGCACCCGAACAGCAGCAGCTCGAGGCCCGCCGCACCGCCGCCCAGGGCAGGAAAGGCACTGCGGGCGGAGGCAATCAGCTGGGGCAAGGCCACCATCACGACGCCGCCCATCAGCGCACCAACCGGTGCCCGGACGCCCCCCACGAAGACCATCATCAACAATTCGAAGGACAGCCCGAGGCCGAACTGCTCGGGACTCAGGAATCCCAGCCAGTGTGCCGACAGGGCGCCGGCCAGCGCGCCGAAGGCGCCACCCGCGGCGAAGGCCTGCGACCGCACGACGCCTGGCGCGACGCCGATCGCAGCCGCCGCGATCTCGTCGTCGCGGCTCGCCTGCCAGGCCCGACCGAGCCGCGAACCGATGAGCCGGCGGCACGCCAGCCAGGCCAGCGACAGCACGACGAGCGACAGCAGGGCCTGGCCGGCCGGCGAGGACACCCGCCAGGCGCCCAGTTCGAAGGCCGGCACCACGCGCCCCGCGGCGCCCCCTGTCCAGGGCGCCAGGCGCACCAGCAACTCCTCGACGATCAGGGCCATGGCGAGCGTGCTCATGCCGAAGGCCAGCCCCCCCAAGCGTCGCCCCGGCAGGCTCGCGAGCAGGCCCAGCACACCGCCGGCCGCGGCGGCCGGAAACAGCGCCAGCAGTGACGGCACGCCGGCCGAGACCAGCCCGGCCTGGACGTAGGCGCCGACGGCCAGCATGGCCCCATGGCCGAGGGAGATCTGACCCGTCTGGCCGACGATGAGGACCAGCCCCAGCCCGGCCAGGGCCCAGGTCGCCACCATGGCGACCTGGGCCAGGGCGTGCCCCCATCCACCCGCGGCCACGGCGAGGGCCAACAGCAGCGCGGCAATCCACCCGCGCCTCATGCCCACGCGCCCCGCGCGCCGAGGCCGCGCGGAAACGCCAGCAGCACCAGCAGCATCAGCCCATATACCGCCAGCTCCTTGGCCCCCTCCGGCAGGTAGAGGCCCGCCAGGGCCTCGATCACGCCGACCAGGATGCCGCCCGCGAGCGCGCCAGGCAGGCTGGACAGGCCCCCGATCACGGCGGCGGGGAACGCCTTCAGGGCGATCAGCCCCATGCCCGGGTGAACCAGCGTCACCGGTGCGAGAAGCACGCCCGCGAACCCCGCCAGTGCTGCCCCCAGCGCCCAGGCGAGGGTATGCATGCGCGTCGTCGAGATGCCCATCAGGGCGGCGGCGCGGGGGTCTTCGGAGCAGGCCCGCAACGCCACGCCGGCGCGGGTGAAGCGGAAGAACGCGGCGAGCGCCGCGCAGGCCAGGCCGGTGGCCACCAGCACGGCGAGGTGCTCGGCAGCCAACTGGAGCGTGCCGATGGCAAGTACGCCAGCCATCGGCAGGTCGAGGCGGTGCATCTGATGGGTCGCGGCGGGCACCATCGTGACGCCCCCGCGCATGGCAAGGCCGAGCCCGAAGGTCAGCAGCACCGCGGTCAGGTGAGGCTGGCCGAGCGCCCGCCGCAGGACCACGACCTCCAGCACGGCGCCCGCGCCGAACAGGGCCGCCACCGCGCCCAGCAGGGCCAGCGGGACGGGCCAGCCGCCCCACTCCACCAGCAGAACCGCCACGAAGGCGCCGACCATCAGCAGTTCGCCCTGCATGAAGCTGACCGTCTCCGTCGCCTTGTAGATCAGGACGAAGGACAGGGCCACCAGGCCATACACGCATCCGGTGGCAATTCCGCTGAGCAGGACCTGGGAGAGCATGGGCCCGATTATCGGACGCGGTCGCCCTGGCGGCCAGTCAGGCGATCAGTCGCGACAGCCTGGGCTCACGGGCAAGGCACAGGCGGCACGGTATTCGGCCGCCAGTCGGGCCACCAGCTCGGCCGCAGGCGGCGCATCGTGGATCGTGGCCACGCCGTGGCCCGCGCTCCAGATGTCGCGCCAGGCGCGGGCTTCGTCCGCCAGGCTCTTGAGCTTGCCCTTGCCGAGGGAGAGGGTCAGCTGCTCACGGGTATAGCCGGCCCGCTCGAGGCTCGGCCACAGGAAGTTGGCATTGGTGCCCGAGATCGCGTCGGTGTAGACGATGTCGCTCGCCGCGCAATCGACGACCATCTGCTTGTAGGCATCCTGGGCTCGCGATTCCCGGGTGGCGATGAAGCGGGTGCCCATGTAGGCGAGGTCCGCGCCGAGCACCTCGGCCGCCCGCACGGCGGTGCCGTCCGACATCGCCCCCCCCAGGATCAGCGTGCCGTCCCAGAACGTCCGGATCTCACGGACCAGGCTGAATGCGCTCTGGGTGCCGGCGTGACCACCGGCTCCCGACGCGACGGCGATGATGCCATCGACGCCGGCCGCGGCCGCCTTGCGGGCGTGGTGGGCATGGACGACGTCCGAGAACACGAGACCACCGTAGGCATGCACGGTCTCGACCACCTGCGCCGGGTTGCCCAGGCTGGTGATCACGAAGGGCGTGCGATGCGTTGCCAGCAATGCGAGGTCCGGCGCGACACGCGGATTGGACGGATGCAGGATCAGATTGACACCGTAGGGCGCGCAGCTCGCGTCCTGCGCCACCGCGTCCAGTCCGCCCAGCCACCGGTCGAGGTCTTCCGGCGTGCGGGCATTGAGAGCCGGAAAGGTTCCGGCGACGCCGGCACGGCAGCATGCTTCAACCAGCTCGGGGCCCGACACCAGAAACATCGGCGCGGCGATCACCGGCAAACTCATGACGCCGCGAAAGCGCTCGGGCAATGACATGGGGTCTCCTCTCGGCCCTGGCTGGCCGGACGGTTGCAGGGTGTGGCGCAAGGGGCGACGCTAGCACGCCTGGCCGATGCGGTTTAGAACCTCCATTCTAGGGCGCAGGCCGCAGCCAGCGCGACGCCGCACCTGGCGCACGGGGCACTCGCTCGCGCGGCGCCGATCAGGCATGCTCACGACTGTTCGAGCGGCCACCGGGCAAGACGCGGGTTCCAGACCGGATGTCCTGTCGCAGGCGGCACCCGCTGGACACCCGATCGACCCAACCCTGCCGGGCGAGGCAGTGCGGCGGCACAAGGCGCCCGTCGCCGGCTCCCCCCGGGCATTGACGAATCATGAGTGGCATCGACACCCTTCTCTACGGAATCGGCCTCGCTGGCGTCGCGGTGAATGCAGCCTCCGGTGTGCTGGAAGCCGGGCGCAAGCCCTTCGACATGTTCGGCATGGTCGTGGTCGCCCTCGCGGCGGCACTGGGCGGCGGCACGCTGCGGGATCTGCTGCTGGACCGCACGGTGTTCTGGATCGCGGACCGCAGTTTCCTGATCTGCGCGATCACGGCGGGAATGCTGACTTTCGGTGCCGCCCGCCACTGGCGACTGCCACCCCAGCTCTTCCTGTTGCCGGACGCCCTGGGTCTGGCCCTGTTCACGGTCAGCGGCACCAAGATCGCCATCGCCCTGGGCCACGACTGGATGATCGCCAGCGTCATGGGCGTCGTGACCGGCGTGGTCGGCGGAATCCTGCGCGACGTGCTGTGCAACGAGGAGCCCCTGATCTTCACCGGCACCCTCTATGCGACGCCCGCATGGCTCGGCGCCCTGTTGCTCGCGGGCCTGACCGAGGCCGGCGCGACACCCGAGGTGGCGGCGCTTGCCGGCGGCGGCTTCGTGCTGACCACGCGCCTCGCCGCCTTGCGCTGGAACTGGCGCCTGCCGACCTACTCGGCCCGGCGCTGATCTACTGGCGCGCGAACGGCAGGCGGATCGAGAAGATGCTGCCGAGACCGGGCTCGCTGACGACCTCGACCGAGCCACCATGGCGCTCGACGACCGTCTTGACGATCATCAGCCCCAGCCCCAGTCCGGCCACCCGCCGCCCGGTGGTCTTCTCGAGCCGGCCGAAGCGCTGGAAGAGCAGGCGGAGATCCTCCGGCCCGATGCCATCGCCCTCGTCATGAATCTCAAGCCGCCAGCCGCGAGGCTCGCGCTCGATGCGCAGGCGGACCTCGCTCCCCTCGGGGCTGTACTTGACGGCGTTGGTCAGCAGATTGAGTACGGCCCGCTTGAGCAGGCCGGGCTCGCAGAGCACGGGATATTCCTCGTCCGGCAACTCGTCGCGGCTGATGTGGACGCCCTTCGAACGCGACAGGGCCCACGCCTCCTCGACCGCGTCATCCGCAATCTGGATCAGGTCGTACATGACGAAGCGCCGCACATCGACCCCTTCCGCGCGGACCAGGCGGAAAAGGTTCTCCGTGAGCTCGAGCGCCGAGCTCGCATACAGGCTGACCCGCTGCAATGCCTCGAGCGGCACGCCATTGCGGTGAGCGGGATCATCCTCGAAAGCTTCGACCATCGTGACGATGGATGACAGCGGGGATCGCAGGTCGTGGGACAGGTACTGCATGGCGGCCTCCCGGCGCGCCTGGGCCTGCTTGACCTGGGTGATGTCATCGAGGGACAGCACCACGCCATGCATGCGGCTGCGGCGATCATGCAGGGCCGCAATCGTCACGTGCAGCGTCTGGCCGTCGGCCCCCTGCACCTCGACCGAGGTCGGTACCTCGTCGGCCACCGGCAAGCCACGCTCGAGACGCACTTCGGCCGGCCACTGGATGGCCCGGAGTGCAGCCGGCAACTCGGCCTGCTCGTCGAGCCCGAGCAGCGAACTGGCCCGCCGGTTGTGGAGCTGCAGCTCGCCACCGGAGCCGATCACGACGACACCGGTGGGCAGGCCCTCTAGCGTATCGAGCATGAAATGGCGCAACTGCCGTTGCCGGCTGGCGGTCTCCCGCAAGGTCGTCAGCCGTCGATAGACGGGATCGCCCGTCCGGTCGGAGAGCACCTCGGCATCGCCCGCAACGGGCTGCCAGCGCCCCGCCTCACGCATCAGCGCATCCAGTTCCTCGTCCAGATACCGCTGGGTCGCCTCAAGCCGCCGCCAGCTCCACAACGGATACGCCGCCATGCAGCCGATCAGGGCGCCTGCCGGCGGCAGCCAGACATAGCCGTTCGCCAGGACGACCGAGGGCGCCAGCAAGACGGCACCGGAGATCGCGAAGGCTACCAGCAGCGTCTCGCGTGGTGACAGGCGCACCATGGCCAGCATGAGCACTACAACCGCCAGTGCGGACAGCAAGGCCGCAGCCCCCGGCGAAACGACATCGATGGTTCTCTGCCCTCGCAGGGCGGAGAAGATATTTGCGTTGACCTCGACACCGGGCATCGGCTGGGTGAAAGCCGTCGTCGGGGTCGGTACGACATCGCCCATCCCCTGCGCGACCGCGCCGACCAGGATAACCTTCCCCCGCAAGGCGTCTCGCCCCACGCTGCCGTCCAGGACGTCGACAAAGGACTCGCGCCGGTGGGCACCGGGTGGCCCCGCGAACGGGATGCGCATCCACCGGGCTGCGTCGCCCGGTTCGACCTCCGGCAGGGCGTATCGCGACGCGACCTCGGGATCCACGAGCATCAACAGGGCCAGACCAAGCTGGGGCAGCATGCGCTGCCCGTTGGACTCCCAGAGAAACACACTGCGCACGATCCCGTCCGGGTCGTACTCGACGTGGGCGTGCCCGAGGGCGGCCGCCTCGCGCGTGAACAATGGCTCTCGCCCGGGCTCGTAGGCGGCGCCGATGCTCGTATTGCCGGCCCAGGGCAGCACGATGCGACCGTGCCGACGGATGGCTTCTGCCAGGTCGCCATCGCCCGAGCCCGTCTCCTGGCCTTCGGAGAACAGGATGTCGAGCGCCACGGGTCCGGCGCCCGCCTCGCGGAGTCGATCGATCAGGTCGCCATGGACACGGCGTGACCAGGGCCAGCGCCCCAGGCGCGCGAGGCTCTTGTCGTCGATGGCCACGATCACCACCTGCGAATCGACGCGCTCGGCCATGCTCGCCACCGAGACGTCATAGACGGCCTGATCGATCCGCCACAGCCAGCCGAAGAAGGCGACACAGCCCGCCAGCAGCGCACAAAAGGCTGTCACGGCGACCCATTCGGCCATGGCCCGCAGGTCCACCGGCAGCTCAGCCCTCGCCCTCATGCGTCTCCCTAGTCCGTTCGCCCGGCCCCGCCCCGGGATGTCCGCGGCGGCGCACCGAACATTTTACGCATCGCCACTCACCGTATGCCTCGCTGTCTGCTATAAGTCGAGCCAATCCGGTTCCCATCCGGACCCCAGCCAGTAGTCCAGAGGAGTGTCAGATGAGCTTTCTGCAGGAATTCAAGGAGTTTGCAGTCAAGGGCAATGTCGTCGATATGGCAGTCGGCGTTATCATTGGCGGTGCGTTCGGGAAGATCGTGGCCTCGCTCGTCAAGGACATGGTCATGCCCGTGCTGGGTATGATGATTGGGGGCGTCGACTTCAAGAACCTCTACATCAACCTGGGCGACAAGACCTTCGAAACCATGGAGGCCGCCGAGAAGGCAGGCGCGCCACTGATCAAGTACGGCGTATTCATCAATACGGTCATCGACTTCCTGATCGTTGCGCTGGCGATCTTCGTGGCCATCAAGGCAATGAACCGGCTCAAGCGGAAGGAAGAAGCCCCTGCCGAACCGGAGGCCCCCGCAGCGGACCCCGAAGACCTGGTCGTGCTGCGGGAAATCCGCGACCTGCTCAAGCAGCGCTGAGCGGTCTCGTACGACACGGCTGGCCAAGGCTGGCCGTGCAGGGCCCTCCGCGCGGCGCGCCCGGCGTCGGCGCTCAGGCCGGCGCGGCGCCTCAACCTTCCTCGGTCAGCTGCTCGAGGCGGTAGCCGTAGTTGTAGGTCGGCACCAGCCGGAACCCGTTCTCCGGGCGCAGGTTGAGCTTGCTGCGGACCCGACTGACGTGGGTATCCACCGTCCGCGTCGCCAGGTTGGCCGTCTGCCCCCAGACCGCCTCGAGCATGTGCCCCCTCGACAGGAGCCGGCCCAGGTTGCGGAACAGGAAGACCGCCAGCTCGAACTCCTTGTCGGTCAATTCCACCGCTTCGCCATTCATGCTCACGCGCTTGCTGGGCAAGTCGAACGCATACTGGGCCACCTCGATCCGCTGGCTCTTGGCATGCGGGCGAGCGCGTCGTAGCACCGCATCGATCCGGGACATGAGTTCCATCTTGCGAACGGGCTTGACGAGGTAATCGTCGGCGCCGGCATTGAGTGCTTCGACGATGTCCTCTTCGGCATTGCGGGCCGTGATGAAGACGACCGGGGTATCGTTGCAGCGGTCCTCACGCAGCCAGCGGAGCACTTCGTGGCCGGTCATCTCGGGCAGCATCCAGTCGACCAGCGCGACATCGAAGCTCTCCCGCCCGGCAATACGCACGAACTCGCGCGACTCCCTGAACAGGTGGACGTCCGCCCCCTGCTCCTTGAACCACTGTTCCAGGGCATCGCCCTGGACCACATCATCTTCGACAATTGCAATTCGCACTTGGTCTACCCACTCAGTTTTTCTTGTTCGCGCCCAGCCCTAGATCGGCTGCGCCACGTAGGGATTGAATCGCCTTTCTTCCCCGAACGTGGACATCGGCCCGTGGCCGGGAATGAACTGGACATCGTCGCCCAATGGCAGCAGCTTCCGCCGGATCGAGTCGATCAGGGTCGCGTGATTTCCCTTCGGGAAGTCTGTCCGGCCAATCGAGCCGGCGAACAGGACGTCGCCGACCAGCGCCAGTCGGCTGGCGGCGCTGAAGAAAACCACGTGCCCCGGCGTGTGCCCCGGGCAATGCAGGACCTGCAGGGTTTCCTCGCCGACCTGGACGGTTTCGCCATCTTCCAGCCAGCGGTCAGGCTGGAACGGTCGCCCCTGGCCAACGCCGAACATCTTGCCCTGCTGGGCCATCGCGTCGATCCAGAACGCCTCCTCGCGCTGCGGTCCCTCGACGGGAACGCCCAGCCGCTCGGCGAGATCAGCGGTCGCACCCGCATGGTCAATGTGGCCATGGGTGATCAGGATCTTCTCGATCTCGACCCGCTCCGCGTCGACCGCCGCCAGGATCACGTCGAGATCGCCGCCGGGGTCGACGACGGCCGCCCGGCGCGTCGATTCGCACCAGATGATCGAACAGTTCTGTTGAAACGCGGTGACCGGGACAATACGGAATGCAATCACGATAGGCAGCCATGGCGGGCCGGGAACGGCCCCATCAAGCGCTGAATGATACACAGACGTGATTGTGGCCGTCCCCTGCAGAAGTCCGTACACGGACGTACGGACGATTTCGGGCGACGAAGCCCGGTGCGCCGGAGGTCAAGGCCTGCGCCGGCTGGCAGGCAAGTCGCCCAGGCGCGCCGCCTGCCTGCAAAAATCGATGACGCCGCTCGCCACCGGGGACTCCCCGGTGAAGACGACCCGGCACCCCCTCGCGCCCGCCTCCCGCTGCACCAGCAGAAGGAGCTGGATACCAGCCGCGTCGATGGAGGCCATCCCTCCCAAGTCCACCTCGACATGGCCCCCCGCCCGCAGCAGCCCCAGCAGCCGGGACTCTTCCCGCTGGACGGAGTGAATCGACAGGTCCCCGATGATCGCGTGGTGCGCCACCTGCGCGGTGTCTGCGGCATTCATGTCTGCGCCTCCGTCCGGTTGGGTCACTGAAACGCCACGGGCCGTCGCGGTCGACGGGGCCATCTGCCGCCGGCCAGCGCCGGCTCGCAGGAACCGCCCCGACGGCACCAGGCGGTCGAGACTCGGGACGAAGCGGAGGTCAAAGCCGTGCATGTCGGCGCCCTACCAGTAACTTGATACAAAATCTAACGAATAGGCGCCTGAAAGGGCAATGGGGACTTTTGCGCGAAAATCCGTAGTAACCCCCACGAGACCCCCGGGCAAGTCAGGGGCGAGGGACCAGCGCGGCCGGATTTTCCGCTCAGCGCTCGAGGAGGTCGGGGTCTGCCGCGAGGGTGATCGTCACCAGCTCGGCCACCGATTGCGCCTTCATCTTGACCATCAGGTTGGCCCGATGGGTCTCCACAGTGCGCTCGGAAATCCCCAGTTCGGCCGCGATCAGCTTGTTGCGCTGGCCGGCGACGATACCTTTCAGCACGTCCCGCTCCCGGCGCGTGAGGTTGGCGAGCCCGCTCGCCTCCTGCGTCTTGCGCTGGCGGTCTTCCTTCTGCGCGAGCCGGGTGGCTTCATTGACGCGCTCGATCAGCTGCTGGACATTGAACGGCTTTTCGAGGAAGTCGAAGGCGCCATGGCGCATCGCCCTGACGGCGGTCGGCACATCGGCGTAGCCGGTCAGGAAGATGACCGGCACGCCCGGATGCTTCGCGCGCAGCCAGTCGTGGACCTCCGGCCCTGTCACCCGCGGCATGCGGATGTCAAGCAGAACGCAACCGACGCGCGCCGGGTCGAAGCGGCTCATGAAGTCCTCGCCGGACGGGTATTCCTCGACCGACAGCCCGATGCTCCTCATCACCTCATGGATGAAACCACGCACCTGGGTATCGTCATCGACGATATGGACCGTGCCGCTACTCGAATTCTCCAGACCTGATGCCATCCATCACTCCACGACAGGATACGGCGTACGCCCCGTGGAAGCCCCACCGGAAGGGGGGATTTCCCGATGGTGCTCCAGCCGGTCGGCCCCTATTCTAGCGTCGGGAACCCGAGCACGAGTTGGCATGTGGCACAAGCCGATGACAAAAGCCACAATTTCTCCATGGTTACCCCGTTCCGCCAAGGAGTTCTGCCCCCGATGAATTGTCCTGCCACGCCTCCCGGCGCACCTCCGGAACCGGCCCTGGCCGACCTTCTCGCACTCTTCGAGGGGGGCGCAATCGTCATCGACGCGGGCGGCCGGCCAGTCGCTGTCGGCGAGCCCGCGGCGGCTGTGCTGGCCTGCTCCCCTTCGGACCTGCCCGGCAGCACGCTCTGGGAAGCCCCCTGGCACTGGCGCGATTCGGATGGCCGCCGTCTCGACGGCCTCGCGCACCCCCTCGCCAGCGCCTGCCGCGAGGGCAGGGACGCGGCCGGGGAATTCGCGCTGGCCCTTGGGAGCGCCCCCGTCCGGCATCTGATCTGCCGCTGCCGCCCGATTCCCGCGAGATCCGGCGAGTGGCGGCTGTTGACACTCCAGCCAGCCGCAGCCTCCGATCTCGCGTCGGACGATGCCTGCCATGCCTTGCTCGACCGTCTGCCGATCCCGCTCTGGACGCGCGCGGAACACGCGCCACACCGCCACATCAACCAGGCATGGCGCGAAGCCTGCGGCAACCACGGCGACCTTGCCTGGGCGGACACGGTCCATCCGGCGGACCAGCCGTCTCTCGAGCGGGCCTACCGCAGCCTGCGCGAAGGCGGCCCCGCCGAGCCCACCCCGTTCCGGATGCGGGGCGCCGACGGCGAGTACCACTGGTTCCTCGAGCACGTGTCGCACCGCCCGGCGACCGCGTCCTGCCCCGCCGGCTACCTGGGCCTGGCAGTCGACATCGGCCTGCTTCGACAGCACGACGACGCCATCCGGACCCTGTCGCGCGCCCTCGAGCAGACCGATGCGCGGATTGTCATCACGGATCCCCATGGCAACATCGAGTACGTCAATGCCGCGTGTTGCGAGGCCTACGGGTACGCACGCGACGAGCTGATCGGAAGGAACCCGCGCCTGTTCAAGTCCGGCGAGACACCGGACGAAGTCTATCGCCGGCTTTGGGCAACGCTGATGGCCGGGGACACCTGGCGAGGCGAGCTCACCAACAAGACCCGCGACGGGCGCTTCCTGATCGAGGCGGTGACAATCTCGCCCGTCCGGGACGAACAGGGTCAGCCGCGACATTTCGTCGCGGTCAAGGAGGACGTCACCCATGCGCGCGCGACGGCGCGGGCTCAGCGCGAGGCCGACGCACGACTGGCCCAGCTCGAGCGGATGCGCACTGTCGACGCCCTGGCGGGCGGCGTCGCCCATGAGTTCAACAATATCCTCGTGGCGATCCTCGGTTACTCCGACCTGGGCGTCCGCGTGATGAACGGTGGCGGCGATACAGCGCGCGTTAGCCACTACCTGGGCGAGATCCGCCGTGCGGGCGAGCGCGCTCGAGCGCTGGTCAGCCAGCTTCGGGCCTTCGGCCGCAGCGCCGGGCACGCCACCGCCCACGTCGCCCTGCCGACCGTGCTGGGTGACCTCGCTGCGCTGATGACGGTCATCCTGCCCACCCGGCTCCAGTTCGAGGTGTCGGTTTCGGATGCGCTGCCGGAGCTGAAGGTGGATCGCGGCGCGATCGAGCAGGTCCTGTTGAATCTGTGCCTGAACGCGCGCGACGCGATGCCCGACGGCGGGCGCATCCGGGTCAGCGCCACCCCCGTAGAGGCCTCCGGCGCCGTGCATTGCGATGCCTGCCAGCAAGCGGTCGCCGGTCGCTTTGTCGCCATTACGGTCGAGGATGAAGGGCCCGGGTTCCCCCCGGACGCCCTTGGCCGCCTGTTCGAACCCTTCTTCTCGACGAAGGATCCGGCCACCGCAACCGGCCTCGGCCTGTCTGTCGCCCATGGCATCGTGCATCGCCACGAGGGTCACCTGCTGCTCGACCGCTCGGCGCGCCGCGGCGCTGCGATCAGCGTGTTGCTCCCCGTGCCCGTCGCGTCCTCCTGACGGCCCCGCCCCGATGAAAAGGGGCGCGAGCGGCTTGCGCCGTTCGCGCCCCTGAAGTCTGCCGCGGAGATGCCTGCTACATGCCGGACGCCATGCGCATGGGCCGACGAGTCCGCTTGCGTTCCAGGCGGAAGCGCTGCGTGGTCTGGTCGAGGCCGTCGACCTGCTCGCGCAGGCTGTCCGCTGCCGCCGCGGCTTCTTCCACCAGCGCGGCGTTCTGTTGCGTCACCTCTTCCATTCGCGAGACGGCCGTCGTGACCTGATCGATGCCGAGCGACTGCTCCCGGCTGGCCTCGGCAATCTCGGCCACGACGCCGTTGAGTTTCTCGAACGCGGCGAGCGCATCCTTGACGACACCCTCCATGCGCCCGACCTCCCGGGCGCCGGTCGCGACGTTTTCCTTCGACTTCCCGATCAGCGTCTTGATCTCTTTCGCGGCGTCCGAGGATTTCTGTGCCAGGTTGCGGACTTCACTGGCGACCACCGCGAAACCCCGCCCCTGCTCACCCGCCCGGGCGGCCTCCACGGCCGCGTTGAGCGCGAGGATATTGGTCTGGAAAGCGATCGACTCGATCAGGCTGACGATGCTCGCGATCTGCTGGGAGGAGCTCTCGATCTCGCTCATCGTCCCGACCAGGCGACTCATCGCCTCGCCGCTGCGCGACATGCTTGCTCGCGACGCGTCCGCCATCGCCCGGGCCTGAACGGCGTTCTCCGCATTGGCCGCGACCGTCGAGTTCAGTTGCGCCATCGAGGCGGAGGTCTCCTCGAGGCTGGCGGCCTGGGACTCGGTCCGCCGGGACAGGTCCTGGTTGCCGTCCGCGATCTCGCTGGCCGCGATGTTGATCGAACTGGCGGCCGACTGGATCTCCTTGATGACTTCGTGCAAGGTCTGCGTCGTCTGGTTGGTGTCGTCCTTCAGCTGCCCGAAGACCCCCTGGTACTCCGCCTCGATGCGCTCGGTCAGATCACCTTCCGCAATCGCACGCAGGACCTTTGCCACGTCGGAAAGGCCCTGCTCGGTGGTCTCGAACAGGGTATTGACGTCCTGGGCCAGGGTCAGGAAGAAGCCCTGCTTGCCCCGGATGTCGATCCGCTGGGAGAAATCGCCCTGGGCGGCCGCGCTGATCAGCGCAGCGATCTCTTCCTGCGCCTCCCGTTCGATCCGCTCGGCTTCGGCCTTGGCCCGCGCGTTGGCCGCCAGCATGTCGATCGATTCCTGGTTGCGCTCGAGCGCCTTGGCGAATTCACCGTGCAGGCCTGCCGTCTGGACGCGACGGTCATAGTGGCCGTCGCCCGCATTCTTGAGCACCGTCTGTTGCTCGCGGAAACAGCTTTCGAGCTGGTCCAGCATGTTGTTGACGTGCCAGCACAGCTCGCCGATCTCGTCCTTCTCACCGATGTTGGTGATCCGGTTCGTCAGCTTCCCATCCGACACCGCCCTGACCACATCCTGCAGGCGCGCGATGCGGTCGTCGCCGCCCTCAGACGGAGAGTACGAATTGCTCATAGCTCACTCCCTTCTCTTTCAGCACATTGCCGAGCAGTTCCAGCGACGCCTCGCAGGCATCACGCGCGCCAGCCGATCGTTCGGCCTGCAGCATCTTGCGGTAGAGGTCCTCGATGACTGGCAAGGCGCTCCGTTTCGGGGCACGGCGGACCGACAGGTAGCCGCAGATATTGCCGGCGGCGTCGTAGTCCGGCGTGACGTTGGCCATTACCCAGTAGTAGCTTCCGTCCCGTGCCATGTTCTTCACGTAGGCGAAGACCTCGTCGCCGGATCCGACGCTGTCCCACAGAAAGCGGAAGATGCCGCGCGGCATGTCAGGGTGACGGACGATGTTGTGTTGGGAACCGAGCAGATCCGACTCCTCGTAGCCCGAGAATTCGATGAAGATCTCGTTTCCATAGACGATGCGACCCTTGAGGTCGGTCTTCGAGACGATGAAATCATGCTCGCGCATGACCCGCTCGACACTGGTTGGCTGAATCTTGTTCTTCATGCCCCCTCCGGAGAATCGTGCCTGATCACAACAGGCGCACCGGGCCATGGCCGGCCCTGATGCAGGTATCGGAGACAATCGGGGGAACTTGAGGCGGCGAGACGGCCGCGCCACTCTGGCTGGCGCGGCCGGCGGGTCGGTCAGTTGGTCAGCCAGGGACCGGCAAGGGGGACACCACCGACTGCGATGGACTGCCAGCGCATCAGGCGCGCGGCATTGCGATTGCGATAGCTGAGCAGGGGCATCACGCCCCGCGCCAGGGCAGCGTTGCCCGCAGGCTCGCTCATCAGGACCTCGGCACACGGTTGCTGGTGCGCCTCGCCGTCGTCCCGGAAGACGTAGCTGGGCAGGTCCTCGAGATCCAGTACGTCATCCGGATCCATCTCCCAGCCCGCCTGCTGGAAGGCCTGCCCGCACAGCGTCGCGAGCGCCAGCGCGGGCGGCCCCCAGACGAAGCGCTCATGGGCCCGTCCGGCCGCCATTTCCTCGAAGGCGAAGGCCGACACCGGATCGGTCGCCTTGCCATAGGGCAGGCGCTGGAGCACGCCGGGCAGCACCAGCCCCACCGACGACGCCACGCGGCTGGCCCGCAGCGCGTTCCACGCTGCGAAGGCCGGTTCGTCCGCGGCGGGCCAGCCGGTCGCACTGGTCAGCGCCTGCACGGCCTCGCAGCCGAGCAGGCCGGGCCGGGCACCCGCCAGCAGGGCGGCCCCCGACTTCGCCGCCATCGCGGCGACCAGCGTCAGCAAGGCCATCTCGGCCGCGTCGGGCCCGAAGGCCTGGTCGAGCGCCACGACCGACCAGCGCCGCCCCTCGGCGCCCTCGCCCTCGCGGCCGCACAGCAGGCGCTGGATCGTCGAGGCGGCCATGTTGTCGGCATGGCCGGAGACATCGGCCAGCAGGTCCCGGCGGGAGTAATCCATCAGGTAGAGCTGAAGGGTCTCGCCACAGTCGAGTTCGCGCACCATGCGCTCGACGCTGCGCCA
>JBNLCM010000039.1:0-7415 GCA_050303815.1 Rhodocyclaceae bacterium | reverse complement strand
GCCGGTCCAGGCTGATGACAGTCTGTCCGAAGGCGCCCGCGAGGCAGGTCGGGCGGTCGGTAGCGCGGTGCGGCAGATCGCCCACGGAGCGAAGGAGATCGGACTGGAGATCGGCCACAATGCGGCGGTCTTCGGCAAGGCCGTCGGCCACGCGGCCGCGGATGCAGGGCGGGCCGTCGGCAAGGCGGCCAGCGAGGGCGGCCGCGCCTTCGGTCGCGCAATACGCGGCGAAGACGAGTCGGCTCGATTCTGAGCGACACCCGCGCCAGCGCTCGAACGCCCCCGACGCCAAAATCGACGGGGGCGCCGGGCTCTCATCCTGCATGCGCCGATCGCGGCGCAAGTGCTATCGAGTGTAGTAGCCGACGCCGACCAGGCGACTGCCCGCGGTCGCGAAGTAGGTGTGCTTGTGCTCGAGCTTGCCGGTGACCGGATTGCGCCAGATGTAATCGAGTTCGCCGTCGTCCGACCGGGCGGCACGTTCCAGCATCTCGTCCACCACGGCGCGGCCGTCCGGGTCGCGCAGCGCATGCGCGTCGGTGCCGACCAGTTGCGGAGTCGAACCGTGGGCGAGGAAGCGGCCGCTGTCGGTGTCGACGACGAAGACGTAGAGATCGTCGCGGATGAACGGCCCGCGCAGATCCTGGAATCGGGACAGCGCCTTCCCGCCGTCGCGCGAGAGCGCCTGCACGGCGGTGTCGAGCAACGCCTTGGCCTGCCCGCGGCTGGCCCGCGGCGGATAGTATCCGACCGCCACGATGACGTCGCCGACCCGCCGGAACTCGGTCAGCTTGGGCTCGCCGCGGCGGTCGGCCGGATTGAACCAGCGGTATTCGATGCGGCCCCTGCCGTCCCGTTTGGCCAGATCGATGATCTCGCGGAAGAACGCCCGCCCTGCCAGGTCGGTCTCGTTCTCGACGTTCTGGCCGATCAGGACCGCCGAGGCGCCGCCGCTCGCCAGAAATCGGCCATCCACATTCAGCGCATAGACATACAGGTCGCGATCGACGAACTGCGCCTGCCGGCTGAAGTCGGACGTGCCGGCGGCGCCATGCCGTTCGACGTGGCGCACCGCCCGCTCCAGCAGCGCGGTGGCCCGCTGCTGCTGCGCGCTGCCATAGACGCCTTCCTGCCGGGCCGTGGCCTGGGATCCGATCAGGGTCGCGAGCACCGCGGCAAGCCAGAACAGCCGTCGAATGCTTGGGGTCATCTGTAGAACTCCTATTGTTCGCTCGTCAGTAGCCGACCATGCCGGGCAGCCACAGCGAGAGTTGCGGGAAGAAGGCGATGACGAACACCGCTATCGTCGAAACCAATACGAACGGGTGAATGCGGGAGACGATCGCCTCGATGCTGGAACCGCCGATACCCGAGGCGACGAAGATGTTCTCGCCCAGCGGCGGCGTCTGGAAGCCGACCGACAGCGTGCAGATCACGACGATGCCGACATGGGTCGGATCGATGCCGAAGGTGTACATCACCGGCAGCAGCACCGGTACCAGGATCATGATCGCGGCCAGCGTCTCCATGAACATGCCGACGAACAGCAGGAAGCCAATCACCATCGCCCAGATCAGGTAGATGCTGTCGGTCAGCCCGAGCATCGAGTCGGCGATGATCGCCGGGATGCGCTGCTCGACGAGCAGGCGGCCGAACACCGTGGCGGTGAACAGGATCAGCAGCACGCGGCCGGTGATCCAGGTGGTGGTCCGCAGCGAATCGAGCAGCGAGGAGAACTTCAGCTCGCGGTGCAGGAACAGACCCACGAACAAGGTGTAGAAGATCGCGACGATGGCCGACTCGGTCGGCGTGAACAGGCCGGTGTAGATGCCGCCGAGAATGATCACCGGAGCCAGGATCGACCAGAAACCCTTGCGCATCGAGGTCACGATGTCGCTGCCGCACCACTTGTCGGTCAGGCCGACGTAGCCGTTCTTCTTCGAGGTGAGGTAGTTCATGATCAACAGGCTGGAGGCCATGATGATGCCCGGGATCACCCCGGCCACGAACAGCTTCGGAATCGACACCGTCGCGAACTCGCCGTGCTTGGCGATCGCTTCCGGCGGCGGCATCAACCCGATCGCGGCGATGCCGAAGATCACCATCGGGATCGACGGCGGGACGATGATGCCGAGTCCGCCCGAGGCCGCGGTCACGGCCGAGGCATAGGCGCGGTTGTAGTTGCGCTTGACCATCGCCGGGATCATCAGCATGCCGACCGCGGCCGTGGTGGCCGGGCCGGAGCCCGAGATGGCACCGAAGAACAGGCAGGCCAGCACGGTGGCCGCACCGAGCCCGCCGGTGATCGGACCGGCCAGCGTCTCCGCGATGTCCACCAGCCGTTTCGAAATGCCGGCCGCCTCCATCAGCGCACCGGCCAGCACGAAGGCCGGCAGGGCCATCAGCGGAAAACTGCCGACCGAGGTGAAGGCGATCTGTACGAAGGCGATCGGGTTCTTGCCGACGGCCATGAAGGTGGCCAGCGCCGCGCCGCCGAGCGCGATCGTGATCGGCGCCCCGAGCAGCAGCAGCAGGAAGAAGCCGCCGAACAGTATTTCAACGATGTATGCGTCCATGACTTGTCTCTCTCCGCCGATGGCGTGGGCTTTATGTTTCTGTCGTGGTGGCGTGCTTGTGCTTCTCGATCTCCTCGGCTTCCGGATCGACCAGCTCGACGCCCTTGACCAGGGTCAGGTAGTTGTTCCACAGGATGCGGATCGACATCAGCGCGAACGCGATCGGCAGGATCATGTAGAAGTACTTCATCGGCAGCCCGAGCGTCTGCGACTTCCAGAACAGGTTCATGCGGTGGAAGACGAAGTCGTAGCTGAGATAGACGAAGTACAGGTTGAAGCACACCCACAGCAGGTCGGCGAGGGCCAGGCAGACCGTCCGCACGATCGGCGGGAACAGCTTGAACTGGACCGTCACGCGGTTGTGGGCCGACATCTTGGCGGCCACCGTGGCACCCAGATAGGCGAACCAGACGAACATGTAGGTGGCCAGTTCCTCGCCCCAGGGCAGTGAATACTGAAAGAACTGGCGCAGCAGGATCTGCACGAACAGCAGCACCACGAAGGAGGCCAGCAAGGCTTCCGAGAGATACTCCTCGATGTTGCCGAGGATCTTGGCTGCGGCGGTCTTGGCGGACATGGAACTCTCCCGGTCGGTGTGGAAGGGAAGGGCGCCCCGGGGGCGGGGCCCCCGGGGATCGGCTGCCGACTCAGCGGCCCAGTGCCTTCAGGACCTTGTCGAGCTTGTCCTTGCCGCCGATGCTGTCGTAGAACTGGGGCCAGACGGCGTCGGTGGCCTTGGCGATCCAGTCCTTCTCACCGTTGGCCGGATCATCGATCTCCATGCCCTTGGCGGCCAGATCCTTCTTGATCTTGTCCTCGGTGGCCTGCAGATACTCGAAGCTGTACTCGGTGGCTTCGCGGCCGGCGTCGAGAATCGCCTTCTGCAATTCGGGCTTCTGCTCCTGGAAGACCGATTCACTGACGATCAGCGGCTCCAGCGAGAAGATGTAGCGGATGTTGGTGACGTATTTCTGGACTTCGTTGAACTTCATCGCCGAGACAGTGATGTAGGGGTTGTCCTGCCCATCGACGACCCGCTGCTGCAGCGCGGTGAAGGTCTCCGACCAGGCCATCGGGGTCGGGTTGATGCCCCAGGCCTGGTAGGTGGCGATCATGATCTCGTTCTTCGGCACGCGGATCACCAAGCCCTTCAAGTCGTCCAGCGTGCGGACCGGCTGCTTCGAGTTGGTCAGCACGCGGAAGCCCGAGTAGGCCCAGCCCACGATGCGTACGCCGGCGTCGCGGATCGTGTTCTCGACCAGTTCCTTGCCGACCTCGCCGGTGGTGAGCTTCTTCGCGTCGTCGGCGCTCTGGATCACGTAGGGCAGCGTCAGTACGCCGACCGTCGGGGAGAACGGGGTGACGTTGTTGATCGCCAGCACCGAGAAATCGAGCGTGCCGAGTGCGGCGTTGTTGACGGTGTTCTGCTCGTCGCCGAGTTGTCCGTTCGGGAACAGGTCGACGGTGTCCTTGCCGCCGGTCTTTTCCTCGAACAAGGCCTTGAACTTCTGTCCGAGTTCCCACTGGGTGCCGCCTGCGGCGTCGCCCAGTGCCATTTTGAAGTTCGCTGCCAAGGCGCCCTGGGCACCTGCCAGCAGGGTCGCGGCCAGCAGCGATACGACGGTGGTTTTGCGCAAGTTCATGTCTGTCTCCTTTGCTCTTTCTTTGTTGCGTGTGGTCAGGGGGGCTGCGGTATTCGGATGGGCCTGCAGCGTGGCCGGTTAGAGGACTTCGTCCTTCAGGTGGTACCAGCGGTAAAGCCACCACTGGCCGAAGCGCCGGAACGGGGCAAAGGCCTGGGATTCGACCATCTCGCGGACGTTCGGGAACGGCAGCCGCGAGGTGAAGATCGGCAGTTGCAGTTCCTTGCCCCGGCCGGCGATCCATTGCGCCAGCCGCTTGCCGGCCTGGGCCGAATACATCACGCCGTTGCCGCCATAGCCGAGTGCGTAGAAGATCGTCTGCGCCGGATCGGGCTGGTGGATGCGCGGCATCATGTCGTGGCTGACGTCCACCCAGCCCCACCACGAGTAGTCGATGTCGACCCCGGCGAGCGTCGGAAACTTGCGCGCCAGATCGTTGATCAGGAACTGCTCGTACTTCTTCTCGGGTGCATTGCGCCCGGTGATTGCACTGCGGCTGCCGATCTGCAGGCGCTTGTCCGGCATCAGGCGGTAGTAGTGGCGCAGGATGCGGGTGTCGGTGATCACCTGGTGCGTGCGCAGGCCGGCCGATTCGATCTCGGCATCGGTGAGCTGGCGCGTGACGATCGAATTCGAGAGGATCGGCAGCAGGCGGTTCTTCAACTCGCGATGCAGTCCGTTGGAGGTGTAGCCGCCGGTGCATACGCCGACCGCGCGCGCCCTGACGGTGCCGCCCGGCGTGCGCAGGTAGTGCACGCCGTTCTTCGTTTGCCAGCCCTGCACCGGGCTCGAGGGGTGGACCGTGGCACCGAGTGCGCGTGCTTTCTTCAGGTAGCCGAAGGCGAGCTTGCCGGCGTGGATGCCGATCCCTTCCGGCTCGTGCATCGCGCCGCAGGCCTCCTGGTCGCCGATCCACTCGCGCTTGACGGTCGCGGCATCGAAGATGCGGGCGTTGTACTTGAAGGTCTCGCGCAGCAGTGCCGCTTCCTTCTCCAGCACCGGCATCACGCTCGGCCTGTGGGCCACGTACAGATGTCCGCCGGGCTGCGGATCGCAGTCGATGTCCTTGATCAGCTCCTTGAAGGTCTCCATGCCATCCAGGCACTCGCGATGCAGGCCGAGGGCGGTGTCCAGGCCGTAGCGGCCGATCCACTGGGAGCGCTTCAGGCGTCCGGAGGCGCATTGCGCCTGTCCGCCGTTGCGGGTGCTGCAACCCCAGGCGCTGCGGTTGGCTTCCAGCACCGTGGCCTTGATGCCGTACTGCTCGGCCAGGAAGATCGCGGTGGTCAGCCCGGTGAAGCCCGAGCCGATGATCGCGACGTCCACATCCACGTCTGCCGTGATCGGGCCGTCGTCGGCCGGCGGTTCGCCGGCGGTGCCGATCCAGTAGGTCGGCGCGTAGTCGGTGCCGTGGCCGGGGGTGGCGTTGACCAGCGGGTCGTAGGCCGGATCGTACGGCTTGCGGGCGGAGGTGGCGCGCCGGTTGGCCGCGTGCTCGAAACTCACATCCATGTTGATGTCCTCGTTGTGCGTGCGGTTGTGCCGTCAGGCGCCGGCGACCGGCGGACGGTCCTTGCGGAAAGCGTTCTTGACCGCGATCCTGCCGTTGTGGAACGTGAACACATCGACCATCCGAGCCTCGATGCGGGTGCCGTCGGCCTTGGTGCCGACGAAGGTCGATTCGGTGACGCCGCGGTGGCCGGTGATGAAATGGTCGGCGTCCTGCCAGGCGGCGTCCGGGAAGGTCTGCCAGGCGAGCATGAAGCCCTCGCGTACCGCCTCGCGGCCGACGAAGCTGCGCCCCAGCAGGTCGGGGCCGGCAACCGCATGGAACGAGCAGTCTTCGGCCATGAAATCCATCAGGGCGTCGATGTCATGGCGATTCCATGCGTCGCTGAAGGCCTGCAGGAACTCGACGGAGGGTTCGGTCATTGCTGTCTCCTTTTCTGGTTTTTGCCGGCGTCGCCGGAAGTCGGCGCGCCTTGTGCATGGGGAGGCAGATTAAGACCGCGCGGGCGTTACCGGTAGGGCCAGAGCGGGAAAATCGTTTGGTCCAGACAAGCCATTGAATAAAAGAAAAATTATCGGCTTCTTTGGAGCGTCGCGAGGGCTTCGGCGAGGGTTTCGATGCCGGGCTCGATGTGGTCGGCCCGGATCGACGCGAAACCGAGCCGAAAGACGTTCTTCAGCGCGGCCGGATCGTCGAAGAAGACCGCGCCTGGCTCGATCAGCACGCCCAGCCGTTTCGCCTCGTCGGCCAGCGCCTCGGCGTCGAGCCAGTCCGGGCCGCTGAGCCAGCATGAGGATCCGCCCGAGATCGGGACGTAGCCGAGTTGTGGCAGATGGCGGTCGAGCGCCGCGGTGAGCAGTTCCGCACGCTCGCGATGGGCGCTCGACAGCCGGCGCAGCAGCGAGTCGTGGTGGCCGAGCGAGAGAAACAGCGCGAATGCCCTTTGCATGTAGGCGCTCGGATGGCGCAGGTTGAGTCGCCGCACGCCGCGCAGCTCGCGCACGATCTCGGCGGGCGCCACCACGTAGCCGAGCCGCAGGCCGGGCGCCAGCGTCTTCGACAGGCTGCCGACGTAGATCACGCGGTCGTTCTGGTCGAGGCTCTTGAGCGTCGGGACGGGCTCGCCTTCGAAGCGGTTCTCGCTCTCGTAGTCGTCCTCGATGATGACGAAGTCGTGCTGCTCGGCCATTGCCAGCAGCGCCTGGCGCCGTTCGAGCGGCATCGTCACGGTGGTCGGGCACTAGTGGCTCGGCGTGACGTACAGGTAGTCGCAGTCCGCCAGACGCGGGCCGAGCTGCAGGCCGTGCTGGTCGATCGGCAGCGTCAGCATGCGGCAGCCGCGGCTGGCGAAGATGTTGCGGGCGTCCGGGTAGCCGGGGTTCTCGATGCCGACCCGGGTCTGCTGGCCGACCAGCAGGTCGGCCAGCAGATAGAGCGCCTGCTGGGTGCCGACCGTGGTCACGATCTCCTCGTCCGTCGCGCGCACGCCGCGTCGCGGCAGCACGCGGGTGCGGATCTGGCGCAGCAGCGATTCGTCGTCGCGCAGGATCATGTCCTGCGCCCACTCGCTGATCTCCAGCACCGAAAGCGTCTTCATGCAGCATTCGCGCCAGTCGGCGGTGGGGAACTGCGCCGGGTCGAACTGACCGTAGATGAACGGGTAGGGATAACGCTGCCAGTCGGCCG
>JBNLCM010000038.1:0-26324 GCA_050303815.1 Rhodocyclaceae bacterium | reverse complement strand
CTGCGCACGCTCTTCGGCGACCCGACCAGCGTCCGCCAGACGCCGGGCAGCGAGCTCCCGGACCACGAACTCAGCGACGAAGAGCGCCGGCATGCGGCGGGCCTGATGCGCGTCAATCAATGTGGCGAAATCTGCGCCCAGGCGCTCTACCAGGGGCAGGCGCTCACGTCGCGTGATGATTCGATCCGCGAGTCCCTCGTGCAGGCGGCCAGGGAGGAGACAGAACATCTGGCGTGGACCGAACAGCGCATTGGCGAGCTCGGCGGTCGAAAGAGCCTCTTGAACCCGGTGTGGTACCTGGGGTCGCTCAGCCTGGGCGTACTGGCCGGTCGCTTCGGCGACCGCATCAATCTCGGGTTTCTGGCCGAGACAGAGCGTCAGGTCGAACAGCACCTGAGCGACCACCTTGAGCGCTTGCCGGAGGGTGACTTCCGCTCACGCGCGATTGTCGAACAGATGCGCCGCGACGAGGCGGATCACGCGGCGACAGCCGTCAAGCTGGGGGCCGCCGATTTCCCGCCCCCCGTCCGGGCCGCCATGCAATTGGCCTCGAAGCTCATGACCCGCACCGCCTACTGGGTCTGACCGGTCCTGTCTGCACCAGAACGTCCGATCCGCCACAGCCTGGCGCCAAAGGCGCCAACACTCTCCCAAAGCCCATGGCCAGCAAGCAATACGACGAGTCTTCCTTTCGCGTCCTGAAGGGACTGGAGCCGGTTCGAGAACGGCCCGGCATGTACACCCGGACCGACTCTCCTGCCCATGTGATCCAGGAGGTCATCGACAACGCCGCCGACGAGGCGTTGGCCGGTTCGGCCAAAAAGATCCACGTGACCCTCCACCTGGACGGTTCTGTGACCGTTTCCGACGACGGTCGCGGAATCCCCGTCGGCCTGCATCCGGAAGAGCAGGTGCCGGTCGTGGTACTGGCCTATACCCGGCTCCACGCGGGCGGCAAGTTCGACAAGCGGGCCGGGAATTCCGCCTACGCCTTCTCCGGCGGCCTGCACGGGGTCGGTGTTGCCGTCACCAATGCTCTGTCCACCCGGATCGAGGTGGAGATCCGACGCGAGGGTCGCGTCCATCAGATCGATTTCGTTGGCGGAGGTGAGCAGATCGGTGAGTTGCGCGACGGAGGGGCCTGTGGCCGGCAGACGGGCACCCGCGTGCGGGTCTGGCCAGACCCGACGTACTTCGACAGCCCGCGCGTGCCGCAGCACGAGATCGAACGCCTGCTTCGTTCGAAGGCCGTCCTGCTGGCCGGGGTGTCGGTCCGGCTGGACATCGAACAGGCCAACGGGCCGGCGCTCACCAAGACGTGGTCCTATCCCGAGGGGCTGGCCGGATATCTCCGGGAGTCTGCCGGCGACCAGGAGGCCATCGCACCGATCTACAGCAGCGAGAAGTACGCGGGCAACGATGACGAAACGTTCGCCGACGGCGAAGGCGCCGCATGGGCCTTCGGCTGGTTCGAGCAGCCGCCACCGAGCGAGTCGTACGTCAACCTGATCCCGACCGTCGCGGGTGGCACGCATGAGTCCGGCCTCAAGAGTGGCGTGTTCGACGCGGTGAAGAGCTTCGTGGAGCACCACGCCTTGTTGCCTCGCGGGGTCAAACTGCAGCAGGACGACGTGTGCGGACGGATGAGTTTCGTCCTGTCGGCCCGCCTTCTGGATCCCCAGTTCCAGGGCCAGGTGAAGGAAAAGCTCAACTCGCGCGAAGCCGTGAAGCTGGTGTCCGGCGTGGTTCGCGACCCCCTCGAGATCTGGCTCAACAATCATGTCGAGGCGGGCAAGGCCATTGCCGAGCAGGCGATACGGTCGGCCCAGGCCCGACAGAAGAACGCCCAGAAGGTCGAAAAGCGCAAGACGTCAGGCGTCGCCGTCCTCCCCGGCAAGCTGTCCGACTGCGAGTCCGAGGACATCGGCGACAATGAGCTCTTCCTGGTCGAAGGCGATTCGGCCGGCGGCTCGGCCAAGATGGCCCGCAACAAGGAAACACAGGCCATCCTGCCCTTGCGCGGCAAGGTCCAGAACGCGTGGGAGGTTGACCCCAACCGTCTCTTGGCCAACGCGGAGATCCACGACATCGCCGTGGCACTCGGCGTCGACGCCCATGGCGCGGACGACACGCCGGACCTGTCCGGTCTTCGCTACGGCAAGGTCGTCATCATGTCGGATGCCGATGTGGACGGCTCCCACATCCAGACCCTGCTGCTGACCCTGTTCTTCCGCCACTTCCCGGCCCTGATCGACCACGGTCACATCTATGTGGCCCAACCCCCGCTCTACCGAATCGACGTGCCCGCGCAGGGCAAGAAGCGGCCAGCGCGGCGACTGTACGCGCTCGACGATGGCGAACTGACGGCAATGCGGGACCGCCTCGCGCAGGAAGGCGTACGCGAGTCCGCCATCGAGATCGGCCGCTTCAAGGGCCTCGGCGAAATGAACCCCGAGCAATTGCGCGAGACCACGATGGACCCGGCCACCCGTCGCGTGCTGCCGGTACGGGTGCGGACGGGCCACCTGACCGACACGCTGGAGATGTTCAAGCTCCTCATGGGCAAGGGCGAAGCCTCGTCGCGGCGCGCCTGGATGGAAGCGAAGGGAGATACGGCGGACGCCGACATCTGATCGTCCCGCCACTGCCCGCCTGCCGACAACCACCCGATCACCCCCGGGGCCATTCCGAAAGCCCCGTCCCACGGAACAGCCTGCCCGATGAACGACGACACGCTCGACCTGTTTGACGACTCTCAAGCCCCGCCCCTTCCGCCAGACGACGATGGCGACGGATCGGACAGCGGCGGCGATTCCCTGCCCCTGGACCTCTACGCCGAACGGGCCTATCTGGCATACGCGATGAGCGTCGTGCGATCGCGCGCCCTGCCCCAGGTCGAGGACGGCCTGAAACCGGTGCAGCGGCGCATCCTGTACGCCATGCACGACATGCGCCTCGCGCCGGGCGCCAAGCACGTCAAGTCGGCCCGGGTCGTCGGCGACGTGATCGGCAAGTACCACCCGCATGGCGACAGCTCGGTCTACGACGCCATGGTGCGCGTCGCCCAGGACTTCACGCTGCGCTACCCGCTGGTGGACGGCCAGGGCAATTTCGGTTCCCGGGACGGCGACTCGGCCGCCGCCATGCGCTACACCGAGTGCCGCCTGACCCCCATCGCAGAGCTGTTGCTGTCCGAGATCGAGCGGGGCACGGTCGATTACGTGCCCAACTACGACGGAGCCTTCGAGGAGCCCCGCCTTCTGCCGGCACGCCTGCCGATGGTGCTCCTCAATGGCGCCTCGGGCATCGCGGTAGGCATGGCCACCGAAATCCCGCCCCACAACCTGCGAGAGGTCGCGGAAGCGGCCACCCTGCTGATTCGCGAGCCGCAGACGGCCCTCGAGACCCTGTTGACCATCCTGCCGGGGCCCGATTTTCCCGGCGGCGGCCAACTCATCTCCAGCCCGGACGCCATCCGGGAGGCCTATGAGACGGGCCGGGGTAGCCTGCGGATGCGGGCGCGCTGGCGGTTCGAGGATCTCGCCCGAGGTCAATGGCGCGTGATCGTCGAGGAGTTGCCACATGGCACATCCGCGGCGAGCATCCTGGCCGAGATCGAATCGCTGACCAATCCGCAGCCGCGCGCCGGACGAAAGGACCTGACCCAGGAGCAGAAGAACCTCAAGCAGGTCGTGCTCGGGGTCCTCGAAACCGTGCGCGACGAATCGAGCGACAAGGCGCCGGTGAGGATCGTGCTCGAGCCCCGCAGTTCCCGCGTCGATCGAGGCGAATTCATGGCGGCCCTGCTGGCCCACACGGCGCTGGAGACTTCGGTCTCGGTCAACCTGACCATGATCGGTCGCGATGGACGCCCGCAGCAGAAGAATCTCCGCCAGATCCTGCTCGAATGGATCGACTTCCGCTACGTCACCGTCGAACGCCGAACCCGCCACCGACTCAACGAGGTGGATCGGCGCATCCACATTCTCGAAGGACGGATGATCGCCTTCCTCCATATCGAGGAGGTGATTCGCGTGATCCGCGAGTCAGACGAACCCAAGCCAGCCCTGATCGCCGCCTTTGGCCTCACCGAGACACAGGCCGAGGACATTCTCGAGATCCGTTTGCGCCAGCTCGCCCGCCTCGAGGGCATCCGCATCGAGAAGGAGCTGGACGAACTGCGGGAGGAACGCGAAGGGCTGCAACACCTGCTCGACTCGCGCAGCGCAATGACGCGCCTGCTCCTGAAGGAGATCAAGGAAGACGCGAAGACCTATGGCGACGATCGACGGACGTTGATCGAGGCGGTTGCCGCCGCCGTACCGGCCGAGATCAGCGTGCCGGATGAACCCGTCACGGTGATCGTGTCCCGCAACGGCTGGGTCCGCACCCGCCAGGGCCACGGCATCGACCCTGGCGCCATCACCTACAAGGCCGGCGACTTCGGTTTCGCCGTGATCGAGTCGCGAACGACCTGGCCGCTGGTCGTCATCGACACCCAGGGGCGCGCCTACACCGCGCGCGTCTCCGACCTGCCAGGCGGACGCGGCGACGGCGTTCCGATCGCCACCCTGGTCGATTTCCAGAATGGCGCAAAACTGGCCCAGGTCGTCAGCGACGATCCAAACCTGGCCTACCTGTTCGCGAACTCCGGCGGCTACGGCTTCATCTGCACGGTGGCCGATGCCACCTCGCGCCAGAAGGCCGGCAAGGCCTTCATGAGCATCGAGAAGGGGGAGAGTCTGTTGCGCCCCACCCGGGTCCGCGGTGACTGGCTGTTGGCACTGTCCGGAAACGGACGCATCCTGGTCTTCCCGCGGAGCGAGATGAAGGTCCAGTCAGGGGGACGCGGCGTCATCGTGATGGCGCTCGACGACGGCGAGAAGCTGATCGCCGTCGCGGTGCCCGACAATGACACACCCGTCGGCGTGACCGGGATCGGACGCGGGCGGAAAGACGTCACGCTCACGCTCAAACCTGCCCAGCTGGAAGGCTGGCGCCATCGGCGCGCCCGCAAGGGCATGGCCTTGCCGCAGAAGATTCAACCCACAGGATTCACTGACTGATAAGCTGGCACTGGGGCCAATGCCCCACCAACATAACGATTCAAACGACAGCCGGACTGACGCCCCGCGTGGAACCGGCGGACCACAGAGAGCACCTCGGTGCCCTAGCTTGGGCTCCCCCGACCCTGTACGGTGCCCGTCCTCCCCTGGTGCGGATGCCGGCGGGGGTCGGGGAGCGATTTCACGCCCATACTCAATTGAACAGGCACTGGCGCAGTTCGATCTTGCTGTGCACGCCCAGCTTGCGAAAGATCTTCAACAGGTGGGAGCGCACCGTCGCGGGCGCCAGGCCCATCTCACGCGCAATCCGCTTGTAGTCGCCGCCGGACGCATAGGCGCTTGCCACCTCGAGCTCACGGGGGGTCAGGCGATCGGCTACCCGTTCGCGGGCATCCGGGCAGGCGTCGCCAGCCATCAGCACGAAGGGCAACGCAAATTCGGCAAAGGCAGCCTCCCGGGCATCGAAAGGCCGGTCCGCGGCCTCCCGGTACAGCGTCAGCCAGCTCAACCGCCCTCGCCTGGGGTGCACGACGCCACACAGCATCAATTGACCGATCCGGTGTCGCTTGAGGTAGTCGCCTACCGGGCGGAGGCGCCGGGCCGCGTAATCCCGCGCCACACAGACGTTCTGGAGACGCCGCGGCTCGGCCGCAAAGCGTCGGCTCACCGGGTCCAGTGCGGCAACCTCCCCGAACTCGGCAAGCAAGGCCTGCGAACGCCCCTCAAGGCGGGCCTCTTCGATCACCACGCTACCATCTTGCAGGCGGTGTCCCGTCCCCCAGACCCAACCATCGAACTCGATGCCACCGGTGAGCCAGTTCATCGCCCGCCGCCGGTATTCCGGGCTCTCCGCCCGCCCCAACTGCATCAGTTCGAGCAAGACCTGATTGTCGCCAGCACCCATGCTCCCAATCCCCGGATGATGCATATGCATGATTGGACCACATCCTACTCTCCCCTAAGCTGGCTACGTTCAGCCGTACGGCGGAACGCACCCCCATGACACTGGCAGAGAGTTCATGCGCCCGCGACGCAGGAAGCGGTAGACGACATGATCCGAGGAGGAGATATGACGATGTACACCCGGCGCCTGGGCGCTGTTGCCCTCACGCTGTCGGCCGGCCTGATGCTTTCGGGCTTTTCGACCCACAGCCATTTCAACCAGAAGCCGCGCTGGCTCGACGGCATCACCGTCACGGACTACCGGGATGGCGACGACCTGCTGACCGCCGGCCTGGGCAAGAGCGGGCTCGGCTCCGCTGCAGCCCCACTGCCGGCGGACCCGGCCGCACCGACCCCGGCCGAGCTTCGACGGCTCGCCATTCACGCCAACTACCGGGCGCTGATCGACACCACCAACGGCGGCGGCTATGGCCGCCTCTACGGGCCGAACATCGACCTCGAGGGCATGGACACCCTCGGCGAGGGGATGATTCCCGGCACCGAGTATCTGGCCTTCGCCCGGCAGCTCTACGGCGTCCGGAACGTGACGATGCTGGTTCAGCTCCCTGACAGCTTCGACGCCCACCGGCCGTGCATCGTCGCCGCACCATCGAGCGGCTCGCGGGGCGTCTACGGGGCCATCGGCACCACCGGGGAATGGGCGCTCAAGCGGGGCTGCGCCGTCGCCTACACCGACAAGGGCACCGGCGCGGGCGCCCATGAGCTCGAGACGAATACCGTCACCCTGATCGATGGCACGCTGGCCGATGCGGACGATGCGGCCGATGCGGCCTATTTCTCGACCGGCCTGTCTGCGGCCGAGCGGGCCGCCTATCTGGCCGACCATCCGAACCGCTACGCCATGAAGCATGCCCACTCCGGGGACAATCCGGAGCGCATCTGGGGCCGGGCGACCATCCACGCCATCGAGTTCGCGTTCTACGTGCTCAACGAGAAGTTCGGTACGGCGGGTCGCAACGGCAAGGTCAAGACCGTCTTCGAGCCCGACAATACCCTGGTTATCGCGGCCAGCGTCTCCAATGGCGGTGGCGCCGTGCTGGCGGCCGCCGAGCAGGCGCCCCGCGGACTGATCGACGCCGTCGTGGCTGGAGAGCCCCAGATCAACCTGAAGCATACCCAGCGAATCCACGTGTTCCGGGGCAGCGAGGAGATCGCCGGGCCGGGCAAACCCCTCTACGATTACGTCACCTATGCCAACCTGATCCAGGCGTGTGCCGCCATCGCGCCCTCGAACGCGGGCAGCCCCTTCCTCGCTTTTGTCGTGCCGGCGCTCGCCGCAAACCGGTGCGCCTCGCTGGCCGCCGCAGGCCTGGTCGAGGGGGCCACCACGGAAGCGCAGGCGGAGGATGCGGCGGCGCGACTGATCGCTTACGGCTGGGAACCGGATAGCGCGCTTCTGCACGCCTCGCATTACGGCTTCGCGGTGTCCTCGGCGGTCTCCGTGACCTACGCCAACGCCTATGCCCGCGCCGACGTGCGCGACAACCTGTGCGGCTTCTCGATGGGGAGCACCAGTGCCGCAGGGCTGCCGGCACCACCTGCTGCCAGCCCGATGCCCACCGTCTGGAGCCTCAACAATGGCATTCCGCCCTCGACCGGCATCAACCTGATCGCCGAAGACAGCCTGACGGGGCCGATTCTCGAAGCGTTCGCGGTGTCAGCCTCGACCGGACTGGCCGACTACAACTTCGACGGGGCGGCGTGTCTGCGCGATCTGCTGGATGACGACGCGGTGCGCAGTGGCATCCGGGGCGCCAGCGTGCGCGGCGATTTGAAGCGCACGCCGACGATCATCGTGCATGGGCGATCGGACGCGCTGATCCCGGTCAATCACACCTCGAGAGCCTACCTGGCCGCGAACAGCCGTATCGAGCATGATCACAGCCAACTCGCCTATGTCGAGGTCACGAACGGCCAGCACTTCGATGCCTTCCTCGGCTTCCCGGGCTTCGACACCCTGTTCGTGCCGCTGCACGTCTACGGCGGGCAGGCGCTCGACATGATGTGGGCACACCTCACCGAAGGGGCCCCCCTGCCGGCCTCGCAGGTCGTCCGGACGACCCCGCGGGGCGGCTCGCCCGGCGCCGCGCCGGCGATCACGCTCGACAACCTGCCGCCCATCCTGCTCGAGCCGGCGGCCGGTGACGCCATCGCAGCCAACCGGGGCACGGTCGTCGTGCCGGAGTGAGTCGGCCGTCGACCATGATGAGCCGAGAAGGAAAAGGGCGCCCCCCGGGGCGCCCTTTTCCTGGTGGCAGGCGTCTACCTACCAGAACTTCCACCACCACTTCTTCTTGGTCATCGCCTCTTCGACATGGGGAGCCCATTCGGCGGCGCCGCCCTGGTGGGTGAAGTACTCGCCGAAGCGCTTGTCCGCCTCGTTGATGTGCTTGGGCAGCCACACCTTCAGGAAGTGGAGCAGCTCGAAGGTGATCGTGGCCTGCCCGTTGTCGAGTTTTTCCTGCAGCGCCACGACCTGGCCGATGAGGTCCTCATGCCACTGCTTGTGGGCGGCGAGGTCGGGGTAGTTCGAGACTCGCATCAGGCTCTCCTCGACCATGAAGTGGGTCTTCGTGTAGTCGGCCAATTCGTCGAGAATTCTGCGCGCCGCCTCGCTGCCATGATGCTCATGGATCGCCGTGTGCAACTGGTTGAGCAGACCGACCAGCTCCTTGTGCTGTTCATCGATCTCCTGGACCCCGACACTGAAGCTGTCGGACCACTCGAAAAGTTCGCTCATGTCAGCCCTCCTGACTGGCTTCTTGGGATGGCAACACCATAGTCGATTTATGTATCTTTGTGTGTATATCCCTGCACACTGTATGGTTAATTCCGAAGGGGCTCGATGGAATCGATTCGGTCGGAAGCCCTGACCGGCCCATCCAGTTCTACGTCGTCGATCAGCGATTCGATCAGCAAGGTCACGCGGCGATTGCGCGCGCGCCCGGCATCGGAGTCGTTGTCCGCCACGGGCCGCTGGTCGCCGTAGCCGGCTGCGGTCAGGCGCGACGGGGCCACGCCGGCTTCGACGAACAGGCGCACGACACTCGAGGCCCTGACCGCCGACAGCTCCCAATTGGAAGGGAAGCGGGGCGTGCTGATCGGCACATTGTCGGTGTGCCCTTCGATGGTGATGGGGAAGTCGGCGCCGGCGAGCACCTGCGCGACCGCCGAGAGGGAGCGCGCGGCCTCGTCACCGATCAGTGCCTCGCCGACCGGAAACAGCACGCTGGCGTTGATTTCGACCGTGATGCCATGCGCCCCTTCGGTGACCCGAACCTGTCCGTCGCGAGTCAAGGGTTCGAGTACGCGACGAATGTCGTCCGCCACATTGCGCATCTTCTTGGACAGGACTTCGCGCTTGGCCTCCATGACCGAGTCCTTCGCCGGCGTGGGCTGCGCCGCGGGCGGGCCGGACCTGGTACTGCTCATGATGGTCGGCGGGACGATGATCTGGCTGCCCCGAACGTTGGCGTCGATGCTGCGGAACGCCTGCACCATCGAGTCGGACAACACCCGATACTTGCCCTCATTGACCGAGCTGATGGCGTACATCACGACGAAAAACGCGAACAACAGGGTGATGAAGTCCGCGTACGAGACCAGCCACCGCTCGTGGTTCTCGTGCTCTTCCTCGGAATGTCGTCGTCTGCCCATCGTCATGCGTTCCTTTCGGGAAACAACGGCAGACCCGGCGTTGGTCTTGAGCCGTCAGACGGACCGTCAGTCGAGATAACCCTGCAGGCGGCTTTCGATGATGCGGGGGTTATCGCCATTGGCAATCCCGACGAGGCCATCCACGACCATGTCACGCGCCGCCACGAGCCGCCCGATGTGCGCCTGGAGCTTCTTGGCGACCGGCAGGAAGATGAGGTTTGCCGAACCCACCCCGTAGATCGTGGCCACGAAAGCCACGGCAATACCCGAGCCCAGCTTGGATGGGTCGGAGAGGTTTTCCATCACGTGGATCAGTCCCATCACCGCACCGAGGATCCCGATCGTCGGCGCGTAGCCGCCAGCCCCTTCCCACACCTTCGCGGCCTGCTTGAGGCGGCTCTCGTAGGTACCGATCTCGACCTCGAGGACGGCGCGCAGGCGCTCCGGCTCGACGCCATCCACCAGCAGCTGCACGCCCTTCTGGGTAAACGGGTCATCCATCTGGGGCAACAGATTCTCCAGTGCCAGCAGGCCTTCCTTGCGAGCCACCTGACTCCATGCGACGACCTGATCGATGACCTCCTGCTGCGCGCTGGCGGGAGGGACAAACACCCAGCGTGCCATGCGCATGCCTTCGGCGAAGACGCTGAAGGGGCTCTGCAGCATGACGGCGCCCAGCGTGCCACCGATGACGATGAAGAAGGCCGTCGGCTGGATCAGAGAACCGATGTGCCCCCCCTCGAGGTACTGGCCCAGCACGATCGCGGTGACCCCCAGGGTCAGGCCGATCAGGCTGATCTTGTCCATGGTGCGTTTGGCCAGCCGTTACTGGCTGTTGCGCGGCGGACGTCCGCGACGGGGCTTCGTCTCGGCGCGCGCGCCATGGATGCGCGAACGCAGGCGGGCGATGGCCTGGCTGTGGAGCTGACACACGCGGGACTCCGACACGCCGAGCACCTCGCCGATTTCCCGCAGATTGAGGTCCTGCTCGTAGTAGAGCCCCATCACGGTCTTCTCGCGTTCGGGCAGGTCATCGATGGCCTTGACCAGCACGACACGCATGTTTTGGTCCATCAGCACATCGAGCGGATTGTCCTGGGCGTTGCCGACCGCGTGGCGCTCGAGATAGTCGTCATCGTCGGAGGCCGTGAAGTCCTCGAAATAGACGAGCTGGTAGCCACGCGCTTCCTGCAGCATCTTCTGGTAGTCCGACAGCGGCAGGTCGAGCGCGTCGGCGAGTTCCTTCTCGCTCGGCTGACGGCCGAATTCCTGCTCAAGCTGATGGACCGCGGCCTCGATGCGACGCATGTCGCGCCGAAGCGAGCGTGGCAGCCAGTCGTTTTCGCGCAGGCCATCGAGCATCGCCCCCCGGATACGCTGGACGGCGTAGGTCTCGAACTGCGCACCCAAGCCTTCCTCGTAGCGGCTGATCGCGTCCAGCAGGCCCAGCATGCCGTTCTGGATGATGTCCTCGACCTGGACGCTGGCAGGCAGCTTGGCCATCAAATGGTAGGCAATGCGCTTGACCAGAGGTGCGTATTGCGTGACCAGCTGGTCCCTGTCCATGCGTCCTGATGCAGTGTACATATCTTGTCCGGTCTGCTTGGGCGTCCAGTGGCCCGATTCCCGTGAAGCGTTATGTCGCCCATTTTGCGACGAAGCGCTCCCAGCCTTCCACAAAATCGGTTTGTTTGCGAATTTTCGCGCTTCGGGATTCATGCCCGGTGCCCTCCTGTCATTCCCTGGGTTCGTGTCCACGCGGACAGACGGCGCAGAAATGCTGCCGAAGCCTGCCGTTCTCGCCGCGGAGGGGTCTGGTCCTGCAGGCGGGCCGCCAGATCGTCGCGCTCGAGTTCACCAATGAGCCGCAGCGGGAGCCCGATCCGGCGCCGCACCAGCGCCTCGAGCTGGCCATAGAGCGCCAGCGCCTCGCGCCGGTCGCGCGCGCCAGCGACGGCGACGGCAAGATCACCCGCCCCCGCGCCAGCAAGCTGGCGAATGATCGCGAAGCCATCGGTGACACCCCGCGCGCTGGCCTCGACGACCAGCATCCGTCCCGGTGCCGCCAGCACGAAGGGCGAAGGGCGGGTCCATTCGGACTGGGCTCCGTGGACCACCATCAGCTGGGCTCTGCGCTGGATCTCCGCCAGCCCGGTCACCAGGTGGTCGCGCCGGTCGTCGTCGAGCAGCGGCAGGGCCAGTGCGGCCCCTCCGACCGCCAGATGCGTCAGGTCGGGAGCCAGTTCGCTCACCAGCGCGCCGATCTGCGTGGCACCGTCGATCAGGTGCAGAAGGTCGCCGCGGGATTCGATTCCGAAGGCTTCCAGCAACCCGCCTTCGCCCGGCGTCTCGTCCAGCACCGCAACGCCCGGCGCACGGCGCGCCAGTTCCATCAGCGTTCGGGCCGCAAGAGCCTGCGGCGCGCGTCCCGCCGCGAACATTGCAACCACGGCCGGCGGCGAACGCCGGAACAGACGGCGGAGCCCGCTGGCCTGATCCTCTCGTCCGTCCAGCATTTCAGACCCCCGCGCCATGCGACATCAGCATTCCCGCCTCGTCGCCCCGGAGTTTCCAGGCCGACCCCTGCGCCTGCTCCTTGAGCGCCCGGTGGAGCAGGTAGGTGCGGTTCGGCAGGTGCAGGTCCTCGGGCACGCGCTGGCCGTTGGCGACGTAGAAGAGGTCCATCTGGTGACGAATCGCCACGTCGAGCGCCGGAGCGAGCGAAGCGGCCTCGTCGACCTTGGTGAAGATGCAGCCCGCCAGGTCCGGTCCGTCATAGGCGGCGACCACGTCGTCGAGCGTATCGCCCCGCGTGGTGGCATTGAGCAGCAGCAGGCGCCGAACCTCGCCTGCGCCGACGAGCATCGCCGTCTGTTCAGCCACCATCCGGTCGCGCTGCCCCATCCCGACGGTGTCGATCAGCACCATGTGCTTGTTACGCAATTCGGCGAGCGTCTGGCGCAGATCGGCGGCATCGCGCACAACGAAGACCGGCACGCCCAGGATGCGGCCATAGATCCGCAGCTGCTCGTGGGCGCCGATCCGGTAGCCGTCGGTGGTGATCAGGGCCAGCTTGTCGGCCCCGTGGCGCACGACACAACGGGCGGCGAGCTTGGCCGTGGTGGTGGTCTTTCCGACGCCCGTCGGACCGACCAGGGCGTAAACACCGCCCCGGTCGATGATATCGGTGTCGTTGGCCACCGCGCGGAGCTGGTGGTTGATCAGATTCTTGGCGGCCGTGCGCGCGCTGGCCGGGTCGGCATCGGCATCGACACCGTCAGCGATCCGGCGGGCCAGTTCTGCCGAGAAACCGGCCTGGAGCAGCTCGGCCATCAGGCGCGTGCGGCCCGGCGCGTTGCGACTGACCTCGCCCCAGGCGAACCCGGCGAGCTGACGCTCGATCATGCTGCGGATACCCCCCAGCTCGCCCATCAGTTTTTCGTTCGTCGCCTGGAGTTCGCGAATGCGGGCTTCCGCCTCGATATTCGGTTGCACGGCCACGGCAGGACGACGGGTCGGAGCCGTCTCCCGCGGGACATCGTCCGCCCGCCGCGCGGCGGTGGGTTCATTGCGACGCGCGCGCGGCGCAGACTCGATGAAGAGATCGTGGTCCACCGGACGCTGCGGCACTTGCCGTGCGGGCATGTGCACCGCGTGGGCATCCACCCGCGGCGGCGTGAATGGCCGTACGTCTCGTGGCGCCACCTCGGGCGGGGCTTGGTCGACACGCACGCCCTGCTGGCGCGAGCGGGCCTTGTTCAGGCTGCGGCGAAACTCGTCCTCCGCGAGGGAGGCCGCTGGCTGCTGCGGTTGAGCCACGGTTTGCGACGCGGCCGGACGAGGCGCCGCGGGCGACCGGCTGGGCACCTGGGCCTGTTGCGCCGTCAGTGCGTCAGCCGGCAGGGCGAGGATCTCGACCCCGCCCTCGACCGCACGGTTGGACAACACGATCGCGTCGGAGCCCAGCTCCTCCTTGAGTTCGCGCAGGGCCTCACGGGCCGTCCTGGCGAAATAGCGACGTACTTGCATGATCGGTCTCCGAATCCATGACGGGCCTGCGCCCGTTCTTTCCTGGATACCGATTATCCCGACCACCTCGCAATTCGATCGGCGGGTAAGGCGGGGAAAAACCGCCCAATCCTCCGCCGCCGCACCCCGCCTGGCGGCGACTCACATGCCCCGCGTCAGTCGCGCTTTCTGGGTTTTCCAGGTTTCCCCTGGGGGCCACGGCCTCGCGGTCGGTCAGCCCCCTGGCCGTCACGACCGCCGCCAACCGGTCGCCGCGGTGCGTCGAAGCCGCCCGGGCGTCCGCCCGACCAGCCGGTACCGCGATCGCTGCGGCCACCCGGCCCCGGCTTCCCACCGCGCGAGTCGGGCTGGCGGGGCCCGTCTCGCGGCCCATCGCGCTGGCCGTCGCGCGGCTCGCGCCGCCAGCGCTCCTCGCCGTCGCCCGTCGAAGGCTTCGAGCGGCGTGCCGTCGGCGCCGGTTGCCAGGCCCGCTTGGCGGCCGGCGTCGGCGGGCCGGGCCGGCGTTCCGGCATCCGGCCATCATCGAGTTCGATGCCGAGTGGCACCTGGCGTACCCGCACCTTGCGCAGGACGGACAGGACGTCCGCCGACAGGTCGGCGGGCAGTTCTACCGTGCTGAAATCGTCGAAGAGGTCAATGCGCCCGATCCGCCGGCTGTCGATACCCGCTTCATTGGCGATGGCCCCCACGAGGTCGCGCGGCGCCACCTGCTGCCGGCGCCCCACCTGTACGCGGTAGCGGACCAGCGCAGCGGGCCCGCCCGTCGACGCGCCGGGCCGCCGAAGCGGCGCCCTCTCGCGCGCGGCGGTCGGCACGGCAGGGACCGCTGTCGGAGGTGCCGAATAGGGCCTCGGCTGACTGCTGGCCGGCGCCCCGTAGGCACGGGGCTCATGGGTCGGCTGGGCACCATACGGCCTCGATTCGCTGGCTGCTGCCGCGGGGCCATTGCCGATCTGGTCGACGTCGATTCGCAACGGCCGGTCCTTCTGTGCGAGCCAGGCGAGCGCGGCGCCAATCCGCCGGACGTCGGTGCCGAGTTCGGCCTCCATCTGTCCCATCAGCGCCTCGAAGTAACCAAGCTCCTCCCCCTCCAGGACCTCGAGAATCTCTTGCTTGAACCGGGCGACACGCCGGTCTGCCAGGGCCGCCTTGGTCGGCAGGCTCATGGGCTCGATCGGCTGGCGGGTGGCGCGCTCGATGAATTTCAGCATGCGCCGCTCGCGCGGCGCCACGAACAGGATCGCGCAGCCGGTACGTCCCGCCCGGCCGGTGCGGCCGATCCGGTGCACGTAGGCCTCGGTGTCGTAGGGAATGTCGTAGTTGATCACGTGGCTGACGCGCGCCACGTCGATACCCCGCGCTGCGACGTCGGTCGCAACGACGAGATCGATGCCGCCGGCCCGGAGCTGCTCGATGGTGCGCTCCCGCAGCGACTGGTGCATGTCGCCGTTCAGGGCGGAGGCCGAATAGCCCCGTGCCGAGAGCTTGTCCGCCAGCTCGACCGTTGCATTCTTCGTGCGCACGAAGATGATGGCGGCGTCGAGCGTATCCTCGACTTCAAGGATGCGGGTCAGCGCGTCGAGCTTGTGGACACCGCTGACCTGCCAGTAGCGCTGATGGATGCTGGGCAGCGTGGCCTGGGTTGCAGCGATCCGGACCTCCCGCGGCTCTCGCAGGTGGCGGTGCGCAACCCGCCGGATCGGCTCGGGCATGGTGGCGGAGAACAGCGCCACCTGACGCGACTCGGGCAGCGCCTCGAGAATGCGCTCGACGTCGTCGATGAAGCCCATGCGCAGCATTTCGTCGGCCTCGTCGAGGACGACCGCCTGCAACTGGTCGACCTCAAGGCTCTCACGCTCCAGGTGATCGATGACCCGTCCCGGTGTGCCGACCACGACCTGCGGCCCCCGCGCCAGCTGGCGCAACTGCATGCCGAGGCTCTGGCCGCCGTAGATCGGCAGGATATGAAAGCCAGGCAGGTGGTGGGCGTACTTCTGGAACGCCTCGGCGACCTGGATCGCCAGCTCCCGCGTCGGCGTCAGCACGAGCACCTGGGGCGCGTTCAGGCTGGCGTCGATGCGGCTCAGGAGCGGCAGCGCAAAGGCGGCGGTCTTGCCGGTCCCGGTCTGTGCCTGGCCAAGCACGTCGTGACCTTCGAGGAGAACAGGAATGCAGGCCGCCTGGATGGGGGACGGGCGCTCGTAGCCGATTTCGGCGAGCGCCTCGACGAGAGCGGCAGGCAGGCCGAGATCGGCGAATGCGGGACTGCCCTCGCCAACGGCGGGGGTCGGTGAAACATCGTTCATCTGGATATTCTTCGAATGTGGCGCGGCATCGCTCCGCGCGGAGAGTGGCGCAACCGCTTGTCGCGCCCGACCCTCCATTGTCACAGAAGCGGACCGCGATGGGTAGAAGGACGGACCGACGGCGGTGTTCATGGCTGGAGAACGTGGCGTTTTTCCCCGTCAGGCACTGCTTCCGGCGCTAAGATCAAGTGTTCCGCCGCTTCGTGTGACCCGTTTGTCCGACCAGCCCCAACCCGAATCCGCCCAGCGTCCGCAGTCGCGGCGTCGACGTCGACGTTCGCGCTTGAGCGAGGGGCGTCTGGTGGCCTTGAGCATCGCGATTCCGGTCGCCCTGATCGCCGCGGCGGTGGTGTTTTCGACCGTCCAGCGGGAGCCCCCCGGCGTGCCGGTGTCGGACCCGCCGGCACGCGAGGCCAACGATGCCCCCGTCGCCTCCTCCTCTGTGGAATTCACCGGTGACCGCCGTGCGGCCCCGATGGAGCGCGCTGGCGAGGCGAGCCGTTGCCCGGAGCGCGGAGAGATCCCCACCGGCCTGCTCGAGGCGGTCGCCTGCGGCGACGCCGCCGAAACGACCCGCCTGTTGCGCGACGGCGCCAAGCCGGATCTGGAGGACCCTCGACCCGCCTTCGCCGGCTATACGGCCCTCCATCACGCCGTTGCCCGCGGCGACCTGCAGGCGATCCAGCTGCTGCTCGACGCTGGCGCCCGCGCCGACACGCCGGACCGACACGGAAACGCGCCGCTCCACCTGCTGGCGCTCGGCGACCGGGTCGTCAATGATCTGGAGATCGCGCGGGTCCTCGTACATGCCGGCGCCGACCTGCTTCGCGCCAACGGACAGGGCCACACGGCCCTGCAGGCACTGCAGGCCCGGCCCCGGCTGGCTCGCGCCAGTCCGGAACTCCTGCGCTACCTGAGCCAGACTACGCACCAGCTTGGGCTGCTGGCGCAGACCCGGAGCTACCTCAACCGCGAAAGCGGACCACCGAATGCCTTCTCGGCACTGAAGATCGACGGCCCCCGCGTCGCCGGCGTCTTCGACATGCCGGGCACCGCGCCCGAGCCCGAGGCGAGGGTACGCGAGACCCTCGATTCGTGGGCAAGCGCCTGGAACCGGGGCGATCCGGGCGCTTACCTGGCGCACTATGCGGCCGAGTTTCAGCCCGCCGAGGGAGGCACCCGGGAAGAGTGGGCGCGGACGCGACGGGAGCGGATCGCAGAGGCCAGGAACATCTCCGTCCAGATCGAGGGGGTCTCGATCAGGCTCGACGGAGACCGCGCGACCGCCAGCTTCACGCAGACCTATCGCGCCCGCGGCGTGCGCGACGTGTCCCACAAGAAGCTGGTGCTGGTTCTCAGCGACGGCGCGTGGCGGATCGTATCCGAGCAAGAGAGCCGCCGCTGAACCTGGCTTGCGGGTCGCTCGCGCAAGGCGGATCATTCATTGCTCATAGCGCACAGCAAGGCCGATGTCGCTCCTCAGCCGCCGCCTGATCCTGACTGCCGTTCTTGTCGGCGCCGTCGTTGCCGTGGCCGCATGGCTTGGCCGCGCCGACCCGGTTGCCGTCCGAGTGGTGACGGTCGCGACCGGCACCGTGGAGGCGACCATCGCCAATACCCGCGCCGGCGAGGTCGAGTCGTGCCGCCGGGCGAAGCTATCGACGATTGCCGGCGGACGGATCGAGCGCATCGAGGTCGCCGAGGGGGAGCAGGTCGTCGAGGGGCAGCTACTGATGACCTTGTGGTCCGACGACCAGACGGCACAGCTGGCGATCGCCCGCGCGGGCCTCGAGAGCGCTCGCAAGCGCGTCGGAGAGATCTGCACCCAAGCGGCCAACGCAGCCGACGAAGCCAAACGACAAGCGGCCTTGCTGAGGAAAGGGTTCGTGTCGGCCTCGCGCGCGGAGCAGGCTCGCGCCGACGCGGCAGCCCGCCAAGCCGCCTGCGCGACCGCCCGGGCCGACGTGCGTACCGCCCAGGCGCGCGTTGCGGCCAGCGAGACGGATCAGCGCCGAACCCGTCTGGTTGCGCCCTTCGCAGGCACGATCGCCAAGATCACCGGCAAGCTGGGCGAATACACGACCCCCTCCCCCCCCGGCGTCGCCATGCCGCCGGCCATCGATCTCATCGACCGCAGCTGCCTCTACGTGAAGGCGCCCATGGACGAGGTTGACGCGCCGCGCGTGGCCGTCGGACAGGCGGCGACCATCACCCTCGACGCCTTGCCGGAGCAGCGCTTCGAGGCCCGGGTGAAGCGGATCGCGCCGTATGTCGCGACCGTCGAGCGCCAGGCCCGCACCGTCGATATCGAGGTGGACTTCGCGAACCCGGCCGATACCGAGGGCCTGCTGGTGGGCTACAGTGCCGACGTCGAGATCCTGCTCGAGCGCCGCGATGGCGTACTCCGCATTCCGACGGCGGCAATCCGCGAGGGCGACCAGATTCTTGTCCTGGGCGGCAACGGGGTGCTCGAGGCGCGGCGCGTCCAGACCGGCCTCGCGAATTGGGAGTTCACCGAGATCACCGGGGGCTTGCAACCTGGCGAGTCGGTGGTCACGTCCCTCGAGCGGGAAGGCGTCGAAGCGGGCCGGAGCGCCGTCATCGACGCAGCGGACCGCTAGGCGGAAAGGCGGTCGCGAGATGGCCCAGGTCGAACTCGAGGACATCGAACGCATCTTCCAGCTCGGCGATGCCCAGGTCCACGCCCTGCGGTCGATCAACCTGACGATCGACCAGGGCGAGTACCTGGCGGTCATGGGGCCCTCCGGTTCCGGGAAGTCCACCCTCCTCAATCTGCTCGGCTTGCTGGACCTGCCAAACGAGGGCACATACCGCCTTGAGGGACGCGACGTGACGTCCCTCGACGCCGACCAGCAGGCGGCTGTGCGCAGCCGCCGGATCGGCTTCGTTTTCCAGAGCTTTCACCTCATTCCCCGGCTGTCGGCGGCTGAAAACATCGCCCTGCCGATGATGCTTGCGGGCGTTCCACCCGAGCGCCGGGCGGAGCGCGTGCGCCAGGCGCTGGTCGATTTCGGACTCGACCAGCGGGCCAACCACCGGCCCGATCAGCTCTCCGGCGGACAACGGCAGCGGGTCGCCATTGCCCGCGCCACGATCATGCGGCCGGCGATCCTGCTGGCCGACGAACCGACCGGGAACCTCGACCGGTCCACCGGACTCGAGGTCACGCGCCTCCTCGAGGCGCTGAACACCAGCGGCACGACACTCGTCCTCGTCACGCACGACCCGGCGATGGGCGAGCGCGCCCATCGCTGCGTGACGATGGAAGACGGCGCTGTCCTGAGCGACGAGCGGGCGACACGCCGATGAGACCGGGCGACACCTTCCGCTTCGCTGCCGGCGCGGCGATCGGCGCGCCGCTGCGTACGGCCCTGATGGCCCTCGCCATGGCCATCGGCGTTGCAGCCGTGGTGATTCTGACGGCGCTCGGTGACGGCGCACGCCGCTACGTGGTCGGCGAGTTCAACGCACTGGGGTCCAATCTCGTCATCGTGCTGCCCGGCAGGACCGAGACGGGCGGCCTGGGGATTGGCGGGCTCTCATCGGCCACCCCACGCGACCTGACCCTGGATGATGCCGCAGCATTGCTCCGCGCCCCGGGGGTCGTCCGGATCGCCCCCCTGGTAGTCGGCGACGCCGAGATCTCCACGGCGGGCCGACTCCGGTCGGTCTATGTCGTCGGCACCAACGCCGACTTCCGACGGGTCCGGCAGGTTCACGTGGCCCAGGGCCGCTTCCTGCCCGACGAGGGGCTGCGCCACGGCGGCAACTGGGCCGTCATCGGCGCCACGCTGCGCGAGCAGATGTTCGGCGCCGAACCAGCCCTGGGCGCACATCTGCGCATCGGGGATCGGCGCTTCCGGGTGATCGGCGTCCTGGAGGCATCGGGCCAGGGCCTCGGCATGGACATGGACGAACTGGTGCTGATCCCCGTGTCGGTTGCCCAGGCGATGTTCGACACCAATACGCTGTTTCGGATCCTCGTCGAGGCACGGGACCGGGACGCGATTCCCGCCGTCAAGGGCGACGTCGAGCGGATCGTCCGGGCCCGTCACGATGGCGAGTCGGACATTACCCTGCTCACCCAGGACGCTGTGCTCGGAACCTTCGACCGGATTCTTTCGGCCCTCACCCTGGCAGTGGCGGGCATCGGCGCCATCAGTCTTGCCGTCGCCGGCATCCTGGTCATGAACGTGATGCTGGTGGCAGTGGCCCAGCGCACCGGCGAGATCGGTCTGCTCAAGGCCCTCGGCGCCAGCGCGTCGATCATCCGCCGCACCTTCCTGGTGGAGGCCGCCCTGTTGTCGCTGGCGGGTGCCCTTGCCGGCCTGCTGCTCGGCTATGCCGGCGCGGCGGCACTGCGCGTCGCTCTGCCCGAGCTGCCCGCCCATCCGCCGGCCTGGGCGGCATTGGCCGGGCTGTTCACGGCGCTCGTGACCGGAATCGTATTCGGCGTCCAGCCGGCACGCCGGGCGGCTCGCCTCGACCCGGTCGATGCGCTGGCGACACACCGCTGAGATGCGCGCGACCGACTTCCTCTCGCTGACCGGCCGTTCGGTCGCGGCACATCCCCTGCGCAGCTTCCTGACTTTGCTCGGAATCGCGGTCGGCGTGACCGCGGTGATCCTGCTGACCGCCATCGGAGAAGGCGTGCACCGCTTCGTCCTGGCGGAGTTCACCCAGTTTGGTACCAATGTCATCCAGATCGTGCCCGGCAAGACCGCGGCCCGCGGCGGGCCGCCCGGCCTGCCGACCACGGCGCGCCCCCTGACCCTGGACGACGCCCTCGCCCTCGAGCGCCTCCCGGGCGTGACCGCAGCCACCCCGGTCGTCTCCGCCAATTCCGAGGTCGAGGGCAGCGGTCGGCTCCGTCGCAGCGCGGTCTATGGTGTAGGCCCGGCCATGTCCGACGTCTTCTCGATGCGCGTGCGCAGCGGCCGCTTCCTGCCGCCCGACGACATCCGCCAGGCCCGCGCGCTGGCGGTCCTCGGCGCCAAGCTCAAGCACGAATTGTTCGGCCAGGGCAGCGCGCTCGGCGAACGCATCCGGATTGCCGGCGAGCGCTACCGCGTCGTCGGCGTCATGGAGCCCAAGGGTCAGTTCCTCGGTACCGACCTCGACGACTCGGTCTTCATTCCCGCCGCGCGGGCCCTGGCGATGCTGGACCGGGAAGGACTGATGGAGATCAACCTCGGCTATCGGGACGGCTATGCCAGCGCCGACATCGCCAAAGCCGTCAGCGACTTGCTGGTCGCTCGTCACGGACGGGAGGACTTCACCATCACGACGCAGGAAGACATGCTGCGCAGCCTGTCGAAGATTCTCGGCATCCTCACCACGGCGGTGGGTGCGCTCGGCGGGATCTCCCTGCTCGTGGGCGGGGTGGGCATCGTCACGATCATGACCATCGCGGTCGCCGAGCGAACCCCTGAGATCGGCCTGCTGGTCGCACTGGGCGCCCGTCGCGGGACGATCCTTACGCTGTTCCTTGCCGAGGCCATCCTGCTGTCACTGCTGGGCGGGCTGCTTGGCCTGGCCCTCGGCGCCGGCATCGCGGCCCTCGTCCAACTGGCCGCGCCGGGCCTGCCCGTCGCCATCCCGTGGCACTACGTCACCGGCGCGCTGATCGTGTCGATCCTGATCGGCCTCGTGGCGGGCGTCCTGCCTGCACGCCGCGCGTCGGCACTGGACCCCGTGGACGCCCTGCGCAGCGAGTAGGCCGGCACTGACCCGCCGTCAGGCTGCCCGGGCAGTCGAGCGCCCGCGACGGCCTTGCACGCCTGGCGGAGAGGCGCGCCGTGTCGCGAACGGATTCAGGCACGATGCCCTCAGGCGAGTGCGCCCGTCAGCGCGACATCTTGATCAGGCGACCGGCCATGTCCTGCAGGGGTCGGGCATTCATGGGATGGAGCCGCGAGAAGATCGAGATCTGCTCGACCGACACCTGAACCGGCTGACGCATAACCATCCACATCACGCCCTCGGTGCAGGGTGGCGTCGTCAGGGACCCCATGAACGTGGCATAGCGGCGATCGACCGGCAGCAGCTCGTTAGGGTCGATCACGATCTCGGGCGCGTAGCTGGTCTGCTGTTCGAGCGGCAGGTTGTTCCATAGCGTCTGCACGATGGGATGGGCCGTTCCGCGCTCCAGCATCACCGACACGACGGCCAGACGACCATCGAGATCCTGGTGCACCAGGTGCGCCTCCATGTCGTAGCCGCGCCCGCCAATCCTGAACTCCGAGGGTCGATGGAAGTGGAACTGGAGGAGATCGTAGGTGCGCCCCATCACACGGATCGTGCTGCCCGTGCCCAGGTTGACCTGCACCGTGTGGCCGTTGTCAACGATCCGAAAATAGCTGGGCAGATAATTGAACTCGATCGGCGCGAGATCCACCCGGATACCGTCGTTGATGTCGATCGGCGATTGGCGGTTGCCGCTGCCGCAGGTCGCGAACTCGGGCTTGAGCTTGCCCCAGTTGTCGGGGCCGCCCAGCCCCGTGTAGTCCCAGTGGATATGGGACAGGTCCGGCTCGCTGGGCTTGGCCGTTGAGCGCTTGGTACTGGCCTTGGTCGCTCGCGCGCCATGGGCATCCGTCGGCGCGGCCCGCGCCAGCACGACCTTGGGCTTCACCGGTTCCGCATGGCGCGTGACCGTTCTGGCCGGGGCCGTTTCCGAGTGCGAGTCCACCTTTCGGGTGGGCACCGCGTCATGGGCGACGGTCGCCGTGGGCGCGTGGCTGGCCGCTTTCGCCGCAGCGTGCGCGTCCTCGCCCTTGGCTGGCGTGGCGTGCTCACTGCCATGCGCATCCGATACCTTTCGCGCCGACGCTCGCTCGATCGCCGAGAGCCGGGCCTGGACCGCGGCCTGCTTCTGAGCCTCGGTCAGGGGCCGGACGAAGCGCGGCACGATACTGCGCTCGGTCTCGGTTTCGGTCGTGTGCGCCGGCGGCGGCTCGGGGCTGTCTGCCGTCACGTCGGCCACGGCCGCGGCCGTGGCCGTGGCCGGCGCCGCTGCCGCCTGCTCGGCTGCGCTGGCGGCATCTTCCGCCAGTTGCGCCAGTTGGGTTGCCGTCGGCGGCTGGCAGACTTCGCGGAAGAGGCGATCATCGACGCTACCCGGCGCGACCTTGATGATCTTCGGCTCGACGACCCGCTCTTCGCGCAGCAGGTGTTGTTCCGAATCGAGATAGACGCGCTTGATCGTGGAGAACGTGCCCTGCCGGCAGTCGTAGCGATTCAGCGCCTTGACACTCTTGTAGCCTGCCTGTGCGACCTCCTCGTCCGTCATGACGATGCGCCCCCAGGCGACCTTGGTGCCCGGGTCGGATTGCAGAATGCTGGCTTTGTCAATTTCGACGCGGCGATTCTTGCCTGCAACAATCTCGACCCATTCGGCGGCCAGAGCGCCGCCGCTGACACCGAGTGTCGCGACAAGGGCGAGAAGAATGGATCGCATGGCAGACTCCAACAACTGAATTTCGAGGATTCATCGATTTTTTCGGCACCTGGGCTGCGGACTTGAGGATCGGGACCCGGCTCCGGTAGTGTTTCCGCCATCCGACATGACAGAGTGATCACGATGAACCGCTCGATTCCCAGGGTTGTCAGCATCGCGGGGGTGGATCCCAGCGGTGGAGCCGGCCTGCTCGCCGACCTGAAGACCTTTTCGGCGCTGGGCGCCTATGGCTGCGGCGTGGTCGCCGCGCTGACGGCGCAGAACACCCGCCACGTCAGCGCGGTCCACGTGCCGCCGCAGGACTTCCTGCAGCAGCAGATCGACACGCTGTTCGCCGACATCGCCATCGACGCCGTCAAACTGGGGATGCTGGCCGATGCGCCGACCGTGCGCACGGTCGCAGACCGCCTGGCCCACTTCGACGCCCAGCGGGTCGTCTGCGACCCGGTGATGGTCGCCAAGAGTGGCGACGCCCTGCTGGCCAACAGCGCGGTCGCGATGCTGCGCGAAGCCCTGCTGCCACGCACCTTCATGTTGACGCCAAACCTGCCGGAGGCGGGTGTCCTGCTGGCACAACGTGCGCCGGAATCAGTTCGCGAGATGTACCGGGCCGCCGAGCGCCTGCGGGAGCTGTTGCCTCTGGGCGACGAGCGCTGGATCCTGCTCAAGGGCGGGCATCTCCCGGGCGACGAACTGACCGACCTTCTCTTTGACGGCGACCGGATGATCGAGATGGAATCCCGCCGGATCGACACCCCGAATACCCATGGCACGGGGTGTACGCTGGCGTCGGCCGTGGCGGCCCTGCTGCCCCGCCATGCCGGCGGCTTCCGCCCGGTCGAGCATGCCGTCAGGCAGGCCCGGGACTACCTGACGCGCGCCATTGCCGCGTCGGGCCAGCTCGAGGTCGGCCACGGGCACGGCCCGGTCCATCACTTCCACGCCCTGTGGGCTATGCCCGGAAGCTGATCGCCCCCCCCCCGGCCAGGCCACTGTGCTCGACCGAGACGGTGCGGAAGCGCAGGTCGATCAGGGCGCGGCAGAACGCCTCTCCGGCTCGCCAGCCCATGGCCACGCTGCTGTCGTTCGAGTACTCGAGTTCGAAGGCCCCTTCGAAGGCGGGATGATGGCTGCGCAGGCGCATCAGGGCCAGCAAGCGCTGGACCACCGGTGCGGCGACCGCGATGTTGGCCGCATCCAGCGTGTAGTAGTGACGGTTGATGTCGCGCAGCTCGCCCGTCGAGGTCATCAGCGCCTCGTCGTTCTGCCCGGCCAGCAGGCCGACATAGTAGATCTGCGGGATGCCCGGGGCGAACAGCTGGATCGCGCGGGCCGCGATGTAGGCATCGTCATCCCGCTTGAGGGCGTCGTAGAACGTGCAGGTGAGCTGGTAGATGGCGCCCACGCTATGGACGTTGGCAGCCGACCCCCGCAGGATGGGATCCGCGCTCCGTTCCGACACGTTGGCGATCAGGCCCTCGATGGCCTCGGGCGGCAGGATTCCTTCGACGTCCGGGATACAGATGCCGTCATGGGTGTCGAGCACCGTCACCTGCTGGTGCGGGCACATGCGCAGCCACCCCTTGAGGTAGCGACTGTCCGCGTCGAGTAGCGAGTAGAGCACCAGCGGCGGGAGGGCAAAGGCATAGCACCACATCCCCCGGTCTGCGATGGCGTACTGCCAGCTCGGGTGGTCGTGAACCTCGGGCAGGACCTCCGCCGTGTACTCGGCCGATCTGTCGCGGAACCACTCGAGGATCTCCCACACCCGCGGCTCGACCAGGAAGCAGCTGGTGCCGATCTGCTTGGTCGTGTAGCCAAAGGCGTCGAGGCGGAACAGCTTGACGCCCCGCTCGGTCATGAAACGCAGGTTGCCATCCATCAGCGCGAAGGTCTGCTCGGTGCGGTAGTCGAGATCGACCTGATGTTCGGTAAAGGTGCACCACACGCGCCCGCGGGTGCCATCGCCGAACTGGACGTCGCGAAAGGGCTCTTTCTCCTTCCGGATGTGGATCTTGGCGAGGTCGTCGGAGGTGATCGGGCCCATGGCGTCCACGTCAACGAAGAGCCCGGCGTGCTTCGATGCCGCGCCATGGGCGACGAAGTCCTGGAATTCGGGCGACGCGTCGGCGATATGGTTCAACACGAGGTCAAGGCACAGGTCGTAGCGCGCAGCGAGGCGCGACACATCCTCCCAGCTTCCATAGCGCGGGTCGATCTCCTGGTGCGACAGGGGCGAAAACCCCCCGTCTGCGTTGGAAGGGAAAGGCGGCAGGAGGTGGAGGCCTCCGATGGCCTCTCCGACCGGCCCGTCGAGGAATTGCTCCAGGTCCTTCAGGTCACGCCCGATCCGGTCCGGATAGACGATCAGTTGCACTGACTTGCGCAGGCTCATGGGTGGCTCCCGGTGGTGTTGGGGTGTGCCCCGGGCGGGCGAGGACCATTCTAGGACAGTCATACCGTCGTAAGGCAACGACACGGTCTGTACGCAGCCGCGGACGCGAGTCCCGGACACGCCCGTCGCCGTCGGTTTACAGGGCGCTCGGCGCGGCGTAACCTCCCGGCGTTGCTAGGGGTGCTGGCGGAATCCATCTGCCGGCTGAGAGAGACCCTTCGAACCTGTACGGGTAATGCCAACGCAGGGAAGCGCTTTGCACCGCTCCTTGTCAGCCCGTCCCCCCCGACAAGGAGAACCCATGAACGCCAACGACACCTTCATCGCCGCCTCGGCCCACGTGGACGAAGCGGCCATCGCGCCGCTGCCCAACTCGCGCAAGATCTTCGTCGAGGGCTCACGCCCCGACCTGCGCGTGCCGATGCGCG
>JBNLCM010000037.1:0-12778 GCA_050303815.1 Rhodocyclaceae bacterium | reverse complement strand
CATCTGCGCCGCACCGGTGATCATGTTCTTCACGTAGTCGGCGTGACCCGGGCAGTCCACGTGCGCGTAGTGACGCGTCTCCGTCTCGTACTCCACGTGCGCGGTGTTGATCGTGATACCGCGGGCCTTCTCTTCCGGCGCGCTGTCGATCGACGCGTAGTCCTTCGCCTCGCCGCCGAATTTCTTCGACAGGATCGTCGTGATCGCCGCCGTCAGCGTCGTCTTGCCATGGTCAACGTGACCAATCGTCCCAACGTTCACGTGCGGCTTCGTCCGCTCGAACTTACCCTTAGCCATGTCTGCTTCCTATCTCTCTATCCCGAAGAGGATCACTTCTTGTTGATGATTGCGTCGGCGACGTTCTTCGGCGCTTCGGCGTAGTGCTTGAACTCCATCGAGTACGTCGCGCGGCCCTGCGACAGCGAACGCAACTGGGTGGCATAGCCGAACATCTCGGCCAGCGGCACCTCGGCCTTGATTTCCTTGATGCCGCCGGGCAGGTCGTCCATGCCCTGGACGATGCCGCGGCGACCCGACAGGTCGCCCATCACGTTGCCCATGTACTCTTCCGGCGTCTCGACCACGACCGCCATCATCGGCTCGAGCAGCGCCGGCGAAGCCTGCCGCATGCCGTCCTTGAAGGCCATCGACGCAGCCATCTTGAACGCGTTTTCGTTCGAGTCCACGTCGTGGTAGGAACCGAAGTGCAGCGTGCACTTCACATCCACCACCGGGAAGCCGGCCAGCACGCCGTTCGGCATCGTTTCCTGCAGGCCCTTGTCGACCGCCGGAATGTACTCGCGCGGCACCACGCCACCCTTGATCGCGTCGACGAATTCGTAGCCTTTGCCCGGCTCGTTCGGCTCGATCTTGAGCACCACGTGGCCGTACTGGCCGCGACCGCCCGACTGCTTGACGAACTTGCCCTCGGCGTTCTCGACCGTCTTGCGGATCGTTTCGCGGTAGGCCACCTGCGGCGCACCGACGTTGGCCTCGACGTTGAACTCGCGCTTCATGCGGTCGACGATGATCTCCAGGTGCAACTCACCCATGCCGGAGATGATGGTCTGGCCGGATTCCTCGTCGGTGCGCACGCGGAAGGACGGATCCTCCTGGGCCAGGCGCGACAGGGCGATGCCCATCTTCTCCTGGTCGCTCTTGGTCTTCGGCTCGACCGCGACGTGAATCACCGGATCCGGGAATTCCATCCGCTCGAGGATCACCGGGGCGGACGGGTCGCACAAGGTCTCGCCCGTCGTCACTTCCTTCAGGCCGACGCAGGCGGCGATGTCGCCGGCATGCAGCTCCTTGATCTCTTCACGCTCGTTGGCGTGCATCTGCAGAATCCGGCCGATGCGCTCCTTCTTGTTCTTGACGGAGTTCAGCACCGTCGCGCCGGAGTTCAGCACGCCGGAGTACACGCGCACGAAGGTCAGCTGACCGACGAACGGGTCCGTCATCAGCTTGAACGCCAGGCCCGAGAATTTCTCACTGTCGTCGGCCTTGCGCTGCACCGGCTGTTCACGATCGTCGAAGCCACTGACCGGCGGTACGTCGACCGGCGAGGGCATCAGCTCGATGACGGCGTCCAGCATGCGCTGCACACCCTTGTTCTTGAACGCGGTACCACACAGCATCGGCTGGATTTCGCAGGCCAGCGTGCGGGTGCGCAGCCCCTTCAGGATGTCTTCCTCGGACAGTTCGCCTTCCTCGAGGTATTTTTCCATCAGCTCTTCGGAGGCCTCGGCCGCCGCCTCGACCATCTCCGAGCGCCACTTGTCCGCCTCGTCCTTGAGCTCGGCCGGAATCTCCCGGTAGTCGAACTTCATGCCCTGGGTCGCCTCGTCCCAGTAGATGGCCTGCATCTTGACCAGGTCGATCACGCCGACGAAGTTCTCCTCGTGGCCGATCGGGATCACGATCGGGATCGGATTGCCCTGCAGGCGCGTCTTCATCTGGTCGACGACCTTGTAGAAGTTCGCTCCCTGGCGGTCCATCTTGTTCACAAAGGCCAGACGCGGCACCTTGTACTTGTTGGCCTGGCGCCAGACGGTCTCGGACTGCGGCTGTACGCCGCCGACCGCGCAATAGACCATGCACGCGCCATCCAGCACCCGCATCGAGCGCTCCACCTCGATCGTGAAATCCACGTGCCCCGGGGTGTCGATGATGTTGATGCGGTGCTCGGGGAAGTTGTTCGCCATGCCCGTCCAGAAGCAGGTCGTGGCGGCCGACGTGATCGTGATCCCCCGCTCCTGCTCCTGCGCCATCCAGTCCATGGTGGCGGCGCCGTCATGCACCTCACCGATCTTGTGATTGACACCGGTGTAGAAGAGGATGCGCTCGGTCGTCGTCGTCTTGCCGGCGTCGATGTGAGCGGAGATGCCGATATTGCGATATCGCTCGATGGGAGTCTTGCGAGCCACGGTTTAACCCTACCTTTTCGGACCTGCCGGATCGCGGCCGGCCCCGTTTGAGCTGGTTACAAAATAATCGAGCCCCTTGCAGGGCCCGATCCTTCCCCTGTCGGGATTGCTTAGAAGCGGTAGTGCGAGAAGGCCTTGTTGGCTTCGGCCATGCGGTGCACTTCCTCGCGCTTCTTCATCGCGGCGCCGCGGCCCTCGGAGGCCTCGAGCAACTCGCCAGCCAGGCGCTGGGCCATCGACTTCTCGGAACGCTTGCGGGCTGCCTCGCGCAGCCAGCGCATCGACAGCGCCATACGGCGGGAGGGACGCACTTCGACCGGCACCTGGTAGTTGGCACCGCCAACGCGGCGGCTCTTCACCTCGACCACCGGCTTGACATTGCCGATCGCGACGGAGAAGACCTCCAGCGGATCCTTGCCCGAGCGCGAGGAGATCTGGTCGAAGGCACCATAGACGATGCGCTCGGCCACGGCCTTCTTGCCGGACTGCATGATCACGTTGATGAACTTGGAAACGTCCTGGCTACCGAATTTCGGATCCGGCAGGATTTCACGCTTGGGTACTTCGCGACGACGGGGCATAGCAACAACCTCTCAGAATTCTTTGCCGTTGAATCAGGCCTGCTTCGGACGCTTCGCGCCGTACTTGGAGCGGGACTGCTTGCGGTCCTTGACGCCTTGCAGGTCGAGCGAACCGCGCACGATGTGGTAACGCACACCCGGCAGATCCTTCACACGACCGCCGCGGATCAGCACCACCGAGTGCTCCTGCAGGTTGTGGCCTTCGCCGCCGATGTAGGAGATCACCTCGAAGCCGTTGGTCAGGCGCACCTTGGCGACCTTCCGCAGCGCCGAGTTCGGCTTCTTCGGGGTGGTGGTGTAGACACGGGTGCACACGCCGCGCTTCTGCGGGCAGGCCTCCAGGGCCGGCACCTTGTTCTTGACCACCGGCATTTCGCGCGACTTGCGCACGAGCTGATTGATTGTTGGCATATCTTCCGAATTTCCCAAATAACCCGGGCAGCTCACGTGGAGCCGCCCGGGCGGTTTAATTCCGGCGACCGACTACGATTGGTCGGTCCACAAAAGAGGCCGGATTTTATTGCACTACACCATCGCCAGTCAACCAGCCTGGATGTCCTGCTCTTCCGCCGGAACCTCGACCGGCGCCCAGGCATGCTCGCCGCCGAGATCGTCGCCGAGCGACTGAGAGCGGCGGTTGCGGTGGTAGGCGAGACCGGTACCGGCCGGAATCAGACGTCCGACGATGACGTTCTCCTTCAGGCCACGCAGTTCGTCGCGCTTGCCCATGATCGCGGCTTCGGTCAGCACCCGGGTGGTTTCCTGGAACGAGGCCGCCGAGATGAAGGAGTCGGTGGACAGCGAGGCCTTGGTGATGCCGAGCAACAGGTTCACGTAGTGCGCCGGCAGCTTGCCTTCCGCATCGAGCTTGTCGTTCTCGTCCAGCACGTCGGAACGCTCGACCTGCTCCTCGCGGATGAAACGCGAGTCGCCCGGATCGGTAATGACGACGCGCCGGAGCATCTGGCGCACGATCACCTCGATGTGCTTGTCGTTGATCTTCACGCCCTGCAGACGGTAGACGTCCTGCACCTCGTCGATGATGTAGCGGGCCAGCGCTTCGATGCCCTGCAGCCGCAGGATGTCGTGCGGATCGGCCGGGCCGTCCACGATCGTTTCACCCTTGTTCACCACCTGACCGTCGTGCACGGTGACGTGCTTGTCCTTCGGAATCAGGAACTCGTGCACATTGCCGTCCGGCTCGGTGATGACCAGACGCTGCTTGCCCTTGGTGTCCTTGCCGAACGAGACAGTGCCGGTGTACTCGGCCAGCAGGCCCGCGTCCTTCGGCGAGCGCGCCTCGAACAGTTCGGCCACGCGCGGCAGACCGCCGGTGATGTCGCGGGTCTTGGCCGATTCCTGCGGGATCCGGGCCAGCACGTCGCCAACCGAAACCTGCTGGCCATCCTTGACGGTGATGATCGAGCCGACCTGGAAGGTGATCGTCACGGCGTGATCGGTACCGGCGATCCTGACCTCCTCGCCGGTGTCGGTCAGCAGCTTGACCTGCGGCCGCGCATTCTTCGTGCCGCCACTGGTGCGCCGCTTGCCGTCGATGACGACCAGCGTCGACAGACCGGTCACCTCGTCGATCTGCTTGGCGACCGTGGCGCCTTCTTCGACGTTCTCGAACTTCACGGTGCCGGCGTACTCGGTCACGATCGGACGGGTATGCGGGTCCCAGGTGCCGAGCAGGGTGCCGGCCTTGACGCTCTGTCCGTCGTCGACCAGCAGCATCGCGCCGTAGGGCACCTTGTGGCGCTCGCGCTCGCGGCCCATCTCGTCGGCCACGATGACCTCGGCCGAGCGCGAGATGACGACCTTCTCGCCCTTGGCGTTGGCGACGTAGCGCATGTTCTGCGTGAAGCGGATCGAACCGGCGGACTTGGCTTCGACGCCGCTCGCAGCGGCGGCCCGGGAGGCCGCGCCACCGACGTGGAAGGTCCGCATCGTCAGCTGCGTACCGGGTTCGCCGATCGACTGGGCGGCGATCACGCCCACCGCCTCGCCGACGTTGACCAGCGAACCGCGGCCGAGATCGCGGCCGTAGCACTTGGAGCACAGGCCGTAGCGCGTCTCGCAGGACAGCGGCGTGCGCACGCGCACCTCGTCCACGCCCATCGCTTCGATCTGGTCCACCAGATCCTCCGCCAGCAGCGTGCCGGCCTCGATGATCGTTTCCTGCGATTCGGGGTCGACCACGTCCTCGGCGCAGACCCGGCCGAGAATACGGTCGCGCAACGGTTCGACCACCTCGCCGCCTTCGATCAAGGCCTTCATGTTGAAGCCGTTGCGGGTGCCGCAGTCGTCCTCGGTCACCACCAGATCCTGCGTCACGTCCACCAGACGTCGCGTCAGGTAGCCGGAGTTGGCGGTCTTCAGCGCGGTGTCGGCCAGACCCTTGCGGGCGCCGTGGGTCGAGATGAAGTACTGCAGGACGTTCAGGCCTTCACGGAAGTTGGTCGTGATCGGGGTCTCGATGATCGAGCCGTCCGGCTTCGCCATCAGGCCCCGCATGCCTGCCAGCTGGCGGATCTGGGCGGCCGAGCCGCGGGCGCCCGAGTCGGCCATCATGTAGATCGAGTTGAAGGACTCCTGCTTGGTTTCGTTGCCGGCCCGGTCGACCACCGGTTCCTGGCCGAGCTGTTCCATCATCGCCTTGGCGACCTGGTCGCCGCAGCGGCCCCAGATGTCCACCACCTTGTTGTAGCGCTCGCCGTCGGTCACCAGGCCGGACGTGTATTGCTGCGCGATCTCCTTGACTTCCTGCTCCGCGGCGTGGATCAGCGGGTGCTTGGCGCCCGGCACCAGCATGTCCTTGAACGCGATCGAAATGCCGGCGCGGGTGGCCAGGCGGAAGCCGAACTGCATCAGCTGGTCGGCGAAGACCACCGTCGCCTTCAGCCCGCAGCGGCGGAACGAGGCGTTGATCAGGCGCGAGATTTCCTTCTTCTTGAGCGGCTTGTCGATGATCGAGAACGGCAGGCCGACCGGCAGGATCTCGGACAGGATGGCGCGGCCGGCAGTGGTCTCGTAGCGGGTGATCTTCTCGACCTTCTCGCCTTCCTCACCCCAGGTGTATTCCTTCAGCCGCACCGAGACGCGGGCGTGCAGCGCGATCTGGCCGGACTCGTAGGCACGCTTGACCTCGGACACGTCGGTGAAGATCATGCCCTCGCCCGGCGCGTTCACGCCCTCGCGGGTGGCGTAGTACAGGCCCAGCACGATGTCCTGCGACGGCACGATGATCGGCTCGCCGTTGGCCGGCGACAGCACGTTGTTGGAGGCCAGCATCAGCGTGCGGGCTTCCATCTGCGCTTCCAGCGACAGCGGGACGTGAACGGCCATCTGGTCGCCGTCGAAGTCGGCGTTGAAGGCCACGCAGACGAGCGGGTGGAGCTGGATCGCCTTGCCTTCGATCAGCACCGGCTCGAAGGACTGGATGCCCAGGCGGTGCAGCGTCGGCGCCCGGTTCAGCATCACCGGGTGCTCGCGGATCACCTCTTCCAGGATGTCCCACACCACCGGTTCCTGGCTTTCGACCATCTTCTTGGCCTGCTTGATGGTCGTCGCCAGCCCCATCAGCTCGAGCTTGTTGAAGATGAACGGCTTGAACAGTTCCAGCGCCATCAGCTTCGGCAGGCCGCACTGGTGCAGCTTCAGCTGCGGACCGACCGTGATCACCGAACGGCCGGAGTAGTCGACGCGCTTGCCGAGCAGGTTCTGGCGGAAACGGCCGCCCTTGCCCTTGATCATGTCGGCCAGCGACTTCAGCGGGCGCTTGTTGGCGCCGGTCATGGCCTTGCCGCGCCGACCGTTGTCGAGCAGCGAGTCCACCGCTTCCTGCAGCATGCGCTTCTCGTTGCGCACGATGATGTCCGGCGCCTTCAACTCGAGCAGCCGCTTCAGGCGGTTGTTGCGATTGATGACGCGGCGGTACAGGTCGTTCAGGTCCGAGGTCGCGAAGCGGCCGCCGTCCAGCGGCACCAGCGGGCGCAGATCCGGCGGCAGCACCGGCAGCACTTCGAGGATCATCCACTCGGGCTTGATGCCCGACTGCTGGAAGGCCTCCAGCACCTTCAGGCGCTTGGCGAACTTCTTGATCTTGGCCTCGGAGTTGGTCACCTCGAGCTCGCTGCGCAGCTTCTCGATCTCGTGCAGGACGTTCAGCGTGCGCAGCAGCTGGCCGACACCTTCCGCACCCATCGAGGCGTCGAACTCGTCGCCGTATTCCTCGACCTTGGACAGGTAGTCGTCCTCGGTCAGCAGCTGGCCCCGGGTCAGCGGCGTCATGCCGGGTTCGACGACCACGAAGGCCTCGAAGTACAGCACCCGCTCGATGTCGCGCAGCGTCATGTCGAGCACCATGCCGAGACGGCTCGGCAGGCTCTTCAGGAACCAGATGTGGGCGACCGGCGAGGCCAGCTCGATGTGCGCCATGCGTTCGCGGCGCACCTTCGACAGCGTCACCTCGACGCCGCACTTCTCGCAGATCACGCCGCGTTGCTTGAGCCGCTTGTACTTGCCGCACAGGCACTCGTAATCCTTCACCGGGCCGAAGATCTTGGCGCAGAACAGGCCGTCACGCTCCGGCTTGAAGGTCCGGTAGTTGATCGTCTCGGGCTTCTTGACCTCGCCGTAGGACCAGGAACGGATCTTCTCCGGGGAAGCGAGTCCGATCGTGATGGCGTCGAACTCTTCCTCGTTAGGCAGGGTTTGCTTGAACAGGTCAGCGAGCAAACTTTTCATCTATCACTCCATTCGGGCGTGAGCATGCATCCGTGAGAGGGCAGCCGGCTCAGTAACGTTCCAGGTCGATGTCGATGGCGAGGGAACGAATCTCCTTCACCAGCACGTTGAAGGACTCCGGCATGCCGGCGTCGATCTTGTGCTCGCCCTTGACGATGTTTTCGTACACCTTGGTCCGGCCGGTCACGTCGTCGGACTTGACCGTCAGCATCTCCTGCAGCGTGTAGGAGGCACCGTAGGCCTCCAGCGCCCACACCTCCATCTCGCCGAAACGCTGGCCGCCGAACTGCGCCTTGCCGCCCAGCGGCTGCTGGGTGACGAGGGAGTAGGGGCCGGTCGAGCGCGCGTGCATCTTGTCGTCCACCAGGTGGTGCAGCTTCAGCACGTGCTTGTAGCCGACCGTCACCTGGCGCTCGAAGGCGTCGCCGGTGCGGCCGTCGAACAGCGTCACCTGGCCGCGCAGCGGCATGCCGGCGATCTCGAGCATCTTCTCGATCTCGTCCTCGTGCGCGCCGTCGAACACCGGCGTCGCGAACGGCACGCCCTTGGTCAGGTTGCCCGCCAGCTCGATGATCTCGCCGTCCTGCAGCGCATCCATGTCCTCCAGCTTGCCGTTGGCGTTGTAGATGCTGGCGAGCAGTTGCCGCACTTCCTGCGCAGTCTCGTTGGCGCGCAGCGCCGCGCCGATCTTCTGGCCCAGGCCCTTGGCCGCCCAACCCAGGTGGGTTTCGAGGATCTGGCCGATGTTCATCCGCGACGGCACGCCGAGCGGGTTCAGTACGATGTCGACCGGGGTGCCGTCTTCCATGTACGGCATGTCCTCGACCGGCACGATCTTCGACACCACGCCCTTGTTGCCGTGACGGCCGGCCATCTTGTCGCCCGGTTGCAGCCGGCGCTTGACCGCCAGGTGCACCTTGACCATCTTCTGCACGCCCGGCGGCAGCTCGTCGCCCTGGGTGAGTTTCTTCTTCTTCACCTCGAAGGCCAGCTCGAAGTCCTTGCGGGTCTTCTCCAGCGCCTCGCGTACCGCTTCCATCTGGGCCGCGAAGTCGTCGTTCGCCATGCGGATGTCGAACCAGTGGTAGGGCTCGAGCGAGTCCAGGTACTCCTTGCTGATCTCGGTACCCTTCATCAGCTTGCGCGGCCCGCCGTTGGCCGCCTGGCCGACGATCATGCGCTCGATACGGGCGAACGCGTCGCGCTCGACGATCCGCATCTGGTCGGCGAGGTCGGTCTTGAAGCTGCGCAACATGTCGTCGATGATCGACTGCGCCCGCTTGTCGCGCTCGATGCCTTCGCGCGTGAACACCTGTACGTCGATGACGGTGCCGTTCATGCCCGAGGGAACGCGCAGCGAGGTGTCCTTCACGTCCGACGCCTTCTCGCCGAAGATCGCGCGCAGCAGCTTCTCTTCCGGCGTCAGCTGGGTCTCGCCCTTCGGCGTCACCTTGCCGACCAGCACGTCGCCGGCCTCGACCTCGGCACCGATGTAGACGATGCCGGACTCGTCCAGGCGGCCGAGCTGCGCTTCGCCGAGCGAAGCGATGTCGCGCGTGATCTCCTCGGGGCCGAGCTTGGTGTCGCGTGCGACGACGGTCAGTTCCTCGATGTGGATCGAGGTGAAGCGGTCGTCCGCCACCACCCGCTCCGAGATCAGGATCGAATCCTCGAAGTTGTAGCCGTTCCACGGCATGAACGCCACCAGCATGTTCTGGCCCAGCGCCAGCTCGCCCAGGTCGGTGGAAGCACCGTCGGCCACCACGTCGCCCTTGGCGATGATGTCGCCGACCTTGACGATCGGACGCTGGTTGATGTTGGTGTTCTGGTTGGAACGGGTGTACTTGATCAGGTTGTAGATATCGACGCCGACCTCGCCCGGCTGGGTCTCGTCGTCATGGACGCGGACCACGATCCGGTTGGCGTCGATGTAGTCCACCACGCCGCCGCGCAGGGCCTGCACCGCGGTCCCCGAGTCGACCGCCACGGTACGCTCGATGCCGGTGCCGACCAGCGGCTTCTCGGGCCGTAGGCAGGGCACGGCCTGGCGCTGCATGTTGGCGCCCATCAGCGCGCGGTTGGCGTCGTCGTGCTCGAGGAACGGGATCAGCGAGGCCGCCACCGACACGATCTGGCCCGGTGCCACGTCCATGTACTGCACCGCGTCCGGCGTACCGAGCATGAATTCGCCCTTGTGCCGGCAGGACACCAGCTCACCGGTCAGCAAGCCGTTGTCATCCACCTCGGCGTTGGCCTGGGCGATCACGAACTGCCCCTCCTCGATCGCCGACAGGAAATCGATCTGGTCGGTGACCTTGCCGTCGTCAACGCGCCGATACGGCGTCTCGAGGAAGCCGTAGCGGTTGGTCGTGGCATACACGGCGAGCGAGTTGATCAGGCCGATGTTCGGGCCTTCCGGTGTCTCGATCGGGCACACCCGGCCGTAGTGGGTCGGATGCACGTCGCGTACCTCGAAGCCGGCGCGTTCGCGCGTCAGGCCGCCCGGTCCGAGCGCCGAGACGCGGCGCTTGTGGGTAATCTCGGACAGCGGGTTGGTCTGGTCCATGAACTGCGACAGCTGGCTCGAGCCGAAGAACTCCTTGATCGCGGCACTGATCGGCTTGGCATTGATCAGGTCGTGCGGCATCAGGTTCTCGGACTCGGCCTGCGAGAGGCGTTCCTTGACGGCACGCTCGACCCGCACCAGGCCGGCACGGAACTGGTTTTCGGCCAGTTCGCCGACCGATCGCACGCGCCGGTTGCCGAGGTGGTCGATGTCGTCGATCTCGCCACGGCCATTGCGCAGTTCGACCAGGATGCCGATCACCGCCAGGATGTCGTCGTTGGACAGCGTGCCCGGCCCGACTTCCTCCTGCGCGCCGACGCGCTCGTGGAAGCGCTTGACCCAGCCGGGGCTGCGGTCGTCGAGCTTGGACGGATAGGCGCGCCGGTTGAACTTCATGCGACCGACGACCGACAGGTCGTAGCGCTCCTCGGCGTAGAACAGGCCCTGGAACAGCGCCTCGACGGCATCCTCGGTCGGCGGCTCGCCCGGCCGCATCATGCGGTAGATCGCAACCCGGGCCGCCCACTGGTCGGCCGCATCGTCGCTGCGCAGCGTCTGCGAGATGTAGGCGCCATGGTCCAGGTCGTTCAGGTACAAGGTCTTCAGTTCGGCGATGCCTGCGTCACGCAGCTTGCCGAGCAGTTCCTCGGTGATCTCGTCGTTCGCACGAGCCACCACTTCGCCGGTCTCGGCATCCACCAGATCGGCCGCGATCACGCGTCCGAGCAGGAAATCCTCCGGCACTTCGAAGGTCTTGATGCCGGCCGCGTCCAGTTCGCGGATGTGCTTGGCGGTGATGCGCTTGTCCTTGGCGACGATCAGCTTGCCGTCCGGCGCGGCGATGTCGAACTTCGCCACCTCGCCGCGCAGCCGCTCCGGCACCACCTCGAAGCGCACCGCTTCGCCGCTCAGATGGAACAGGTCACTGTCGTGGAAGGCGGCCAGGATTCCCTCGTTGCTCATGCCGATGGCCTTGAGCAGCGTCGTCACCGGCATCTTGCGGCGGCGGTCGACGCGGAAGTAGAGGAAGTCCTTCGGATCGAATTCGAAGTCCAGCCAGGAGCCGCGGTACGGAATGATCCGAGCCGAGAACAAGAGCTTGCCCGAGCTGTGGGTCTTGCCCCGGTCGTGCTCGAAGAACACGCCCGGCGAACGGTGCAGCTGGGACACGATGACCCGCTCGGTGCCGTTGATGACGAAGGAACCGGTGGTGGTCATGAGCGGGATCTCGCCCATGTAGACCTCCTGCTCCTTGACCTCCTTGATGGTCTCCTTCGGCGCTTCCTTGTCCATGATCACCAGCCGCACGCGGGCGCGCAGCGGCGACGCAAAGGTCAGGCCGCGCTGCTGGCATTCCTTGACGTCGAACGGCGGCTCGCCGAGCTGGTAGTGGACGAACTCCAGCCGCGCGTTGCCGCTGTGGCTGGAAATCGGGAAGATCGAGTTGAACGCCGCCTGCAATCCGTTGGAGATGCGCTCGGCGGGCGCGGTCTCAGCCTGCAGGAAGGAAGCGTAGGACTCGATCTGGGTGGCGAGAAGGAAGGGCACGTCGAGCACTGGCCGGCCGGTGCCAAAGCTCTTGCGGATTCGTTTCTTCTCGGTATAGGAGTACGCCATAGATGCTCCGGATAAGAGGTCAGACGTCGTTGCGACAGAACACAGGATTCGGGTGAATCGGAGTGCCGAACCCTCTGTTCTGCCCTGCGGTTACAGAAAGCACAAAAGGGCTGGCGCCATTTTGACTGGCGCCAGCCCCGATCCGGGACAAGGAATTACTTGACCTCGACCTTCGCGCCGGCATCCTCGAGTTGCTTCCTGAGGGCCTCGGCATCGGCCTTCGGCAGGGCTTCCTTGATGGTCTTCGGGGCACCGTCGACCATGTCCTTGGCTTCCTTCAGGCCCAGGCCGGTGGCAGCGCGCACGACCTTGATGACCTCGACCTTCTTCTCGCCGCAGCCGGTCAGCACCACGTCAAACTCGGTCTTTTCCTCAACGGCCGGAGCGGCAGCGCCAGCGGCAGGGCCGGCGGCCACGGCGACCGCGGCAGCGGCGGACACGCCGAACTTCTCTTCCATGTCCTTGATCAACTGGGACAGCTCGAGGACGGTCATGTTGCCGATCGCGTCCAGAATCTCTTCTTTCGAAACAGCCATTTCAATACTCCTGAATGTACGGTTCGTCCGCCCGCGGGCAGACGCAAGTCAAATGGGAATCAAGCAGTCTCTTTTGCGTCGCGCACGGCGGCGAGGGTACGAACGAACTTGCCGGGCACCTCGTTGAGCGTCTGCACGAACTTGGCCACCGGGGCCTGCATCGTGCCGAGCAACGTGGCGAGCAGTTCTTCGCGGCTCGGCATCGAGGCCAACGCCTTGACGCCGTCGGCGTCCATGACGTAGCTCGGCATCGCGCCGCCCTTCACCACCAGCTTGTCGTTGGTCTTGGCGAAATCCACCAGC
>JBNLCM010000036.1:0-20472 GCA_050303815.1 Rhodocyclaceae bacterium | reverse complement strand
TTCGGCAAGTTCGCGGTCGAGCCCAACGTGCGCTCGAAGCGTCTGCTGGGTACGCTGTTTCACCTGCTCTACATCTACGCGCACCGGGTCCAGGGCTGCACCGACTTCGTCATCGAGATCAATCCGCGCCACCGATTCTTCTATGAGCGCTATCTGGAGTTTCGCCAGATCGCGGCCGAGAAGGAATGCGAGCGTGTCGGCGCGCCAGCGCTGCTGCTCCACCTGAGCGCGGCGCACGTCAAGTCGCGTCTGGCGGAGCTGGCCGGGCGCTGGCGCGAGTTGCCGGAAGAAAAGTCGCTCTACAAGTACTGCCTGCCTCAGGAACAGGAGGACGAGATCGTCCTTCGCCTGATCCGCGAGGGCACCGTGCCCGAGGAGGCCGAAGTGTCCGAGGAGCATCTCGCCGCGACTGCCTGAGGGGCGGGTTCCCGGCTGGGGTAGAATTCGCCACCCCATCCCTGATCGACCACCATGGCGATTGACCGCAGCGCGCCAATAGGCGTCTTCGACTCCGGTGTCGGCGGCCTCACGGTCGTCCGCGCGCTGATGGAGCGCTTGCCGCTGGAAAGTATCGTCTACTTCGGCGACACGGCGCGCGTGCCCTACGGCATCAAGTCCGTCCCGACGATCGAGCATTTCACGGCACAGATCACCGACCACCTGATGGGGGCGGGCGTGAAGATGCTGATCATCGCCTGCAACACGATGGCGGCAGTGGCTTCGCAGGTGGTCAAGGCCCGAGCAGGCGACGTGCCGGTTCTCGACGTGATCGAGGCGGGGGCCCAGGCGGCAGTGGCGGACTCGCGTCGCGGCGCGATTGGTGTGATCGGCACGCCCACGACGATCAATTCGAACGCCTACGCGCGCCGGATGCACGAACTGGACGGCTCGCTACGTGTCTTCTCGCAAGCGTGCCCGCTGTTCGTGCCGCTGGTCGAGGAGGGCTGGCTCGATCACCCTGTCACCCGGCTGACCGCAGAGGAATACCTGCGGCCTGTGCTGGCCGAGGGTGTCGACAGTCTGGTGCTGGGCTGCACCCACTATCCCTTGCTCAAGGCCATGCTGCAGTCTGTGGCCGGACCGGAGGTGCGACTGGTCGACTCCGCCGTGACGACAGCGCAGGCTGCCGCCGAACGGCTGGCACGGGATGGCCTCGCGCGGCCGGCCGGTGCACTGCCGGACTACCGTTTTCAGGTGACGGACATCCCGCTGCGGTTCCAGACGATCGGTGAGCGCTTCCTCGGGCGCAGCCTGTCCCACATCGAAAAAATCGACTGGTGAGGCCGCGTCCCCGTGGATGTTCCATGGGGTCACGATCAGGCGCCCGGCTCGGGCCCTGCGGGCACGCCGTCCCCTTCCCCCGGCGAGCGCGGCCGCTCGTCCTACGGACGCCGGTCCTGGTCTGAGGCCGTGGCGACGGGGCGCTGGGGTGAACTGCACCACTCGCTCCACGATCCGGCATACAGGCGCGAGCCGGGAAAGCCGGCGACTTCCATGGCAAGGGCATTGTGGCAGGCCGTGACACCCGACCCACACATGTGAACGACCTGCTCCGGCGCCTTGTCCCCGAGGATGTTGCCGAAGTCCTCTCGCAGCGCGTGCGCCGGCCTGAATCGGCCGTCGTCGCCGAGATTGTCCTGGAAGAACCGGTTGCGGGCCCCGGGTACGTGCCCGCCGACCGGGTCGCGCGTCTCATTCTCGCCCCGAAAGCGGTCCGGGCTGCGGGCGTCGAGCAACAGCATGTGGTCGGACGCCAGGTTGGCGTGGACCTCGTCCACGACGACCCGCGACGGGCGGATCGAGAGGTTGAAGGTGGCCTCGCCGCGCGGTGGGCGTTCGCCGCTGAGCGCGCCCGTGCCACACCACGCCCTCAGGCCGCCGTCGAGGACGGCGACGCGAGTATGGCCGAGCCAGCGCAGCATCCACCACAGGCGCGCGGCATACATGCCGCCGCTGTCGTCGTAGGCGATGACCTGACTGCCGTTGTGGATCCCGCAGGCCTGCAGCCGGGTGACGAAGGCGGCCGGCTCGGGCAACGGGTGGCGGCCGTTCTGTCCGGTCGTCGGACCGGAGAGGTCTCGGTCGAGGTGCAGGAAATGGGCGCCGGGTACGTGACCATCGGCGTAGGCGCGGACCCCGTGGTCCGGATCGGCCAGATCATGCCGGCAATCGATCACGACCAGATCCGGCGCATCCAGGCGGCGCGCCAGCTCGTCGGCATCGATCAGCGTCGTGAAGACGGCATCCGTCACGGGGTGGGCTCGCTCTCGGTGCTGCCGACCCACGCGCGAGCCTCGTCCGCGTCATGAAAGACCTGGACGTCCGCATCGACGAAGAACTGACTGACCCAGGCGCTCCAGGTGACCCATTCGTCTTCCGTCAGGATGGCGATGCGGCGGAAGTCGTGCGCATGGGCACGCGAGAACTTGATCTCTTCCCAGGCCACGTCAACGGTGAAGCCACTCATTTCACGAAGGTCCATCAACAGGCTGACGGGCCCTTCGAACTTGACCTTGAAGTTCACCAGTTCCTCGAACTCCTGATAGTCCTTGAGGGTGAACTCGTCGAGAACAACGACGTTGACCAGATTGGGTGAATGGTCGGTGGTGATCATGGCGAACTCCTTGCCTGCAGGGGATCTGCAGCCACTATAGCCCGCATCGGTCGGGCGCTACAACGCGCGAGGCGCGGGCTTCGGGTGGCGGGAGAGGATGGCCACGATGCAGCCGCTGGCGACGATCAGGGCGATGCCGGACAGACTCGTCGAGCCGGGCTGCTCATCCCAGACCGCCATGCCGAGGCCGGCCGAGAAGATCACCGTCGAATAGGCCAGGCACGCGGTCAGCACGGTCGAGCCACGGGCGTAGGCGCGGGTCATCGCGAGTTGCGCGGCGGCACCGAAGCCACCCACCCCGGCGAGCGCCAGCCATTCGGCCAGATCGTACTGCCGCGGTTCGCCCAGCAGGAGCCAGGGCAGCCCCAGCGCCACGGTAGTCAGCGAGAACCAGAAGACCGTGCGGATTTCCGGCTCGCCAGCGCGTCCGAGTTCGCGCACCGAGAGGTAGGCGAAGCTGGCGATCGCACCGCAGGCCAGACCCGCCAAGGCGCCGTCCCACGCATCGGGCGACAGGCTGGGCTGCAATACCAGGGCCACGCCGGCCAGGCCCGATGCCACGGCGAAGGCGGCGCCCCGTCCGACCCGCTCGCCATGCAGCAGCACGCTCAGCACCGCCACGAAGAGCGGGGACGTGTAGTTCAGCGTGACCGCCGTCGCCAGCGACAAGCGGGAGAGCGCATAGAAGTAGCAGAGCAGCGCAACGGCGCCGGCAACCGAGCGCGAGGCGTGCAGGCGCCACCGGGGCGTGGCCATTCGGACCTGGGCGGCACGCCCCAGGGCCGCCATGACGACGACGCCGACAAGCCCGCGCCAGAACACCAGCTCGCCGGCCGAGAAGTCGGTGGCGGCCAGCTTGACGCAGGCGCCCATGGCGGCGAACAGCGCGCTTGCAACAAGCATCCAGATGGCTGACATGCGCGTAGGTACAGTGGTGGATGACCGATTGGAGCACAAGCGGGGCGCGCGGATTTTTTTTCAGCGTGTCTGTAAGTCCCGCCGATCCGGGTCGGTCAAACGCCTATGCCCAACCCATCCGGGCCGGCATAGTTCAATTGAGACAGGAGAGACAGTCATGAGCAAAACCAGATCCGGCGCCGCCATTGCCGCTACCGTTGCCGCCCTTTTCGCCGGAGGCGCAATGGTTGCGCCGACGATCGCCCATGCGGGCGACGGGGGCGTCAAGTGCGCGGGCACCAACAGCTGCAAGGGCCACTCCGAGTGTGCGACCGCGTCGAGCAGCTGCAAGGGACAGAATGCCTGCAAGGGACAGGGCTGGGAGAAGAAGGCCTCGAAGGAAGCGTGCGAGGCGGCTGGCGGCACGGTGATGATGGAGAAGAACTGAGCGCCTGGCGACCCACCATCCCCGCGGGACAGGCGGTGGTGCGCCTGTCCCGCGTGGACCATTCTCATCGACCCACACGGGGGACCCATGTCATCACGGATCACCGGCTTCGGTCTGGGCCTGAGGGTTGAGCACTATCAGGATTTCGTTGCGCGGCCGGTGCCCGCGGTGGACTGGCTGGAGATCATCTCCGAGAACTATCTCGTTCCGGGTGGCAAGCCGCTCGACTTCCTCGATCGCATTCGGGCCGACCTGCCCATGGTCATGCACGGGGTGTCTCTGTCCATCGGCAGCTGTGACCCGCTCGATCGCGCCTATCTGGACGCATTGCGCGAGCTGGCGCGCCGCGTCGAGCCGGGCTGGATCTCCGACCATCTGTGCTGGACCGGCGTCGATCACGCCAACCTTCACGACCTGTTGCCGATGCCCTACACAGCGGCGGCGCTCGCGCATCTCGAGCCGCGCGTGGCGCAGGTACAGGATCATCTCCGTCGTCCATTGGTCCTCGAGAACGTTTCGAGCTATGTGAGCTATGCCGAAGATGAGATGACCGAGTGGGACTTCATCGCTCAACTGGCGCGCCGGACCGGTTGCCAGTTGCTGCTCGATGTGAACAACGTCTACGTGAGTGCGCGCAACCATGGCTTTGATCCCCGGGCCTTCATCGACGCCATGCCGGCCGACGCTGTCGTTCAGATTCATCTGGCGGGTCATGAAGACCATGGCGACCTGGTCATCGATACCCATGACCACCCGGTGCGGGATGAAGTGCTCGATCTCTATGCCTATACGCTCCAGCGGCTGGGCATGCGCCCGACCATGATCGAGCGAGACGACCGCATCCCGCCGCTCGATGTCCTGATCGCCGAACTGGACGGTGTCCGGGCCGTGGCCGGCGAGGCCCTGGCACGCGCTGGGGAGGTGGCATGGGCCTGATCGAACTGCAACGCCGGATGCAGGCCGCGATTACCGCCGATGCCAGTCCTCCGGAACTGGTCGCTGGCGGTCGCGGCCTGACGGCGTACCGCCACGCCTGGCGGGCGCGCATGGTCGAGGCACTGCGGAGCAATTACCCGGTTCTTCACCGCGTCCTCGGCGACGACGAATTCGACTCGCTGGCGGGGGCCTATCTGGCCGCCCACCCATCGCGGTTCCGATCGATCCGCTGGTTCGGCGATGCCCTCGCCCCGTATCTCCGGGCTCACCCCGACACCGCCGGTCACCCCGCGCTCGCCGACATGGCGGCCTTCGAGTGGGCAATCTGCGTGGCCTTCGACGGCCCGGATGCCGAGCCGCTGGCGTCGGCCCAGCTGGTCGCCCTGGCGCCGGAGGACTGGGCCGGCCTGCGACTCAGCCTGCATCCCACCGCCCGGGTCCTCGACCTTGAATGGTCGGTTGCGCCGATCTGGCGCGAGCTCTCCGAGCAGGACGATCCCGACCACCAGGCACCGCCACCGGACCCGCTGGACCATAGCGTGGTGATCTGGCGGCGCGCTCTCCAGCCCCACTGGCGCAGCCTGGAGCCCCTCGAGGCCGGTCTGCTCAAGGCCGTGGCGAATGGCGTGGAGTTTGGTTCGCTGTGCAGCCTGGCCGGCGCCATTGTCGGCGAAGGCGAGGCACCAGCCACGGTCCTCGGCTTCCTCGGCCAGTGGCTGGCCGAGGGCCTGCTGGCGCCCGGGCCAGGCCGCTAGCCGCACAGGCTCAGCCAGTCGGCGTGCTTCGGGTCGCGACCCGCGACACAGGCAAAGTAGCGTTCCTGCAGGGCCCGCGTGACCGGACCGGGGCGCCCGTTGCGCACAGGGCGCCGGTCGATCTCGACCACGGGCGTGACCTCGGCGGCGGTGCCGGTGAAGAACACCTCGTCGGCAATGTACAACTCGTCACGGGTGATCCGCTTCGCGACCACGTCGTAGCCGGCCTCCCGCGCCAGCGCGAGGATGGTCTGGCGAGTGATGCCGTCCAGTGACGAGGTGATCTCCGGCTCGAAGATCGTGCCCCTGCGCACGACAAACACGTTCTCGCCGGGGCCTTCGGCGACGAATCCGTCGGTATCGAGCAGCAGGGCTTCGTCATAGCCCTCGGCCCGCACCTCACGGCAGGCGAGAATCGAGTTGGTGTAGGTCGAGACGGACTTGGCGCGGCACATCTGCACATTCACGTGGTGGCGGGCGAAGCTCGCCACCTTCACGCGGATGCCCTTGTCGAGTCCGTCCTTGCCCAGGTAGGCACCCCACTGCCAGGCCGAGATCGAGATGTGGGTGGCTGCACCGACGGGATCGACTCCAGCCTTCTCGGCTCCCAGGAACACCAGCGGCCGGATGTAGGCCTCGGTCAGGCCGTTGCGGAGCACGGCATCGCGACAAGCCGCCGTCAGCGTAGCCGGGTCGAAGGGCATCTCGAGGCCGAGAATGCGTGCGGAGTCGAAGAGTCGCTCGATGTGCGCGTCGAGCCGGAAGATGGCCGGCCCCTTGTCAGTGGCGTAGGCGCGGATGCCTTCGAAGCACCCGAGCCCGTAGTGCAACGTGTGCGTCATCACATGCACCCGCGCGTCGCGCCAGGGCAGCCATTCTCCGTCGAGCCAGATCCAGCCGTCGCGGTCTTCCATGGACATGATGTCCTCCTGTCAGTGTGAAGAAGTGGGAGGGCGCGCGATTGGCGAACCGGCCCCGCGCGGCACGCCGCCGGAGCGGGTGGTCCGGCGATCCCGGCGGGGCATGCAGGGATGTCGCCAGCGTGCGGCCTGGCGGAGCCGCGGACAAACGAATCCATCCGGCCCATGAGTGAACCTTGTTCACCCATGGGCCGCGTGGCCGCGACGCTGCGGTCAGGGCTGATAGAGTAGGCGGACGACATTCCGGAGGAGAGCGATGTCCTGCCTGCTTGCCCTGGACCAGGGCACCACGAGTTCCCGGGCGATGATCTTCGATGCTTCGTCGCAGGTCCTCGCCGTGGCACAGAAGCCGTTCCGGCAGCACTTTCCCCGCTCGGGATGGGTAGAGCACGACGCCACCGAGATCTGGCAGACCCAGCTCGACTGCGCGCGTGATGCGCTTGCGCAGGCCGGCGTGGCGGCGACCGATGTGGCCGCGATCGGGATCGCCAACCAGCGAGAGACGACCATCCTCTGGGAGCGGGCCACCGGGCGGCCGGTCGGTCCCGCGATCGTCTGGCAGGATCGCCGCACGGCAGGCCTGTGCGACCGGCTGCGGGCCCAGGGCAAGGCGGCATCCATCCGTGCGACGACGGGCCTGGAGCTGGACGCCTACTTTTCCGCGACCAAGCTCGCCTGGCTGCTGGACAACACGCCGCGCGCGCGCGAACGGGCGCTGGCCGGCGAGCTGGCTTTCGGAACCGTCGATAGCTGGCTGGTCTGGCAGCTGACCGGCGGCCGGCGGCATGTCACCGATCCGGGCAACGCGGCGCGGACCATGTTGTTCGACATCCACCGCCAGGCCTGGGACGAGGCCCTGCTGACGCTCTTCGATATCCCCGCCGGCCTGATGCCCGAGGTGGTCGACTCCAGCGGAGTCTGTGGCGAGACCGACGCCGGCCTGCTGGGCGCCGCCATTCCGATCGCGGGCATCGCGGGCGACCAGCAGGCGGCCACTTTCGGCCAGGCGTGCTTTTCGCCGGGCATGGCCAAGAACACCTACGGGACCGGCTGCTTCCTGGTGCTCAACACCGGTCAGCCCGTCACGTCGAGCCAGCGGCTGCTGACGACGATCGGCTGGCGGCGTGGCGGGCATACCGAGTACATGGTCGAGGGGAGCGTCTTTGTCGCGGGTGCCGTGGTGCAGTGGTTGCGGGACGGGCTTGGCATCATTCGCGAATCCGCCGAGATCGAGGCGCTGGCGGCCAGTGTGCCGGACAGTGGCGGCGCGGTGCTGGTGCCCGCGTTTACCGGGCTCGGCGCCCCCTGGTGGGACGCGCGGGCGCGTGGGACGCTGGTGGGCTTGAGCCGTGGCAGCAGTGCCGCTCACATCGCGCGTGCCGCGCTCGACTCGATCGCCCTGCAGACCGTCGATCTGGTCGACGCGATGAATCGGGACAGCGGCGCGCCGATCTTGGAGCTCCGTGTCGACGGCGGCGCAGCCCGCAACGATCTGCTGATGCAGATCCAGGCGGACCTCCTCGGCGTGCCGGTGGTACGACCCACGCAGACCGAGACCACGGCGCTCGGCGCGGCCTACCTGGCGGGGCTGGCGGTTGGCATGTGGCCGGGCGAAGAGGCTCTGGCGGCCCACTGGGGCGTGGACCGGCGCTTCGAGCCCCGGGCCGGCGAGGACTGGCGCCAGGGCATGCTCGCCCGCTGGCACCGGGCGGTCGAGCGGGCTCGCCATTGGGAAGAGGATTGAGGCCGTGAGTGCCAGGCAGGACGTCCGGGACCGCCTGCGCGCCGCGTGTGATGCCGGACAGCGGTGGGATGTCGTGGTGGTGGGTGGCGGCGCGACCGGCCTCGGCTGCGCTGTCGATGCGGCCTCCCGTGGCTATGCGACCCTGCTGCTCGAGGCCCATGACTTTGCCAAGGGCACCAGCTCGCGTGCCACCAAGTTGATCCACGGCGGCGTGCGCTACCTGGCGCAGGGCAACCTGGCCCTGGTCCGCGAGGCGCTCGCCGAGCGCGCCGTGCTGCTGGCCAACGCCCCGCACCTCGTGCGCCCGCTGCGTTTCGTGGTGCCGACCTACCACTGGCACCAGGTGCCGATGCTGGGTGCCGGGCTCGGCTTCTACGATCTGCTGGCCGGGCGGCACAGCCTAGGCCGCAGCCGCCTGCTGGGACGCGGTGCGACGCGCGAAGCCTTGCCCGGCATTCGCGAAGCCGGCCTGCATGGTGGCATCGCCTACTGGGACGCCCAGTTCGACGACGCGGCGCTGGCCGTCGCCCTGGCACGCACGGTCGGCGACCTCGGTTCGCTCGCACTCAACTATTGCCGTGTCGAGCAACTCGCCAAGGCCGGTGGGCAGCTTGTGGGCGTCGAGGCAGTCGACGCCATCGACGGGCAGCGCTTCCCGATCTCGTCCCGTTGCGTCATCAACGCCACCGGCGTCTGGGCGGACGGCCTTCGCGGGCTCGACCAGCCGGGACGACGGACGATGATCCGGCCGAGCCAGGGCGTGCACCTGGTGGTCGATGCCGACTTTCTGGCGGGCGAAGACGCCTTGCTCGTGCCCGAGACCGACGACGGTCGCGTCCTGTTCGTGATTCCGTGGTACGGCAAGCTCGTGATCGGCACGACGGACACGCCTCGCGATGATCTGCCGCTGGAGCCGAGGGCGCTGGAGAGCGAGATCGATTTCATCCTCGACACGGCGGGCCGCTATCTCTCGAGAGCGCCGGGCCGGGGCGATGTGCGCAGCGTGTTCGCCGGCCTGCGGCCACTCGTCGGCGGCGATGCGGGCGAACAGACCGCCCGCCTGTCGCGAGAGCACCGGGTGGACGTGTCGGACAGCGGCCTGGTTACGATTACCGGTGGCAAATGGACGACCTACCGGCAGATGGCGATCGACGCGGTGGACGTGGCGGCCGCCCGCGCCGGATTGCCCCGGCGGCCGTCGGCCACCCTGCGGCGCCGGCTCCACGGCTGGGAGGCCGGCGATGCCCGCCGTCGGCTGGCCTGTCTGCAGGCGCCGCCAGACGATGACGCGGTGCGCCGTTCGGTGCTGGAATCGCAAGCCTGCACGGTCGAGGACGTCCTCGCGCGTCGCTTCCGCACGCTGTTTCTGGACGCGGGACAGGCTATCCGCGAGGCGCCCCGAGTGGCTGCGGTGATGGCCGAGGTGCTGGGTATGGGCCCGGCCTGGGCCGACGAGCAGGTCACCACCTTCCGGACGCTCGCGGCGGCATACCAGGTTGATGGCGGCTCAGCGGGCCTGGGCCTGTAGCCAGCGGACCAGGGCCCGTATCTCCGGGCGCTCGAGGTTGTCGCGACTTGCGATGGCGTAGTAGGCCATGTCGGAGGCCCGGATGCCGAAGGGTTCGACCAGCGCGCCCGATGCCAGGTACGGGGCGGCCAGGCTGCCTACGATCAAGGCGGCCCCGGTGCCCGCTGCGGCGGCTTCGAGCAGCATCATCGCGTCGTCGAAGAGGGGGCCGCTGGCGGTCGGGGGGGGGACGAGCCCGGCGACCGCGAACCATCGGTTCCAGTCGAGGAGCGGGTGGCGCAGCAGGGTGGCATGGCACAGATCTTCGGGCGCCGCGAGCGGTTCGCCGCGGGCTCGGTAGCCCGCGCTGCACACGACGACGAGGGCTTCTTCGCGCAGCTTGCGGGCTGCCAGGCCGGGCCAGGGGGGACGGCCATAGCGAATGCCGACATCGGCCTCGCCGCGGCTGACCGGCTCGAGGCTGGTTGAGGTGGAGAGTTGAAGGTCGATACCGGGCTGGGCGTCCCGAAAGCTCGGGAGCTGTGGCGCAAGCCACTTGGCGCCGAGGGCGGGCGCGACCGAGATGCGCAAGGTCGCCCGGCTCAGGTTGCCCAACTCGCGAGTGGCGTCGTCGATGCGATCGAGTGCGTGGCGTACTGCGTCGAGATAACGACAGCCTTCGTCCGTGAGCGTGACGCTGCGCGGTCGCCGCACGAAGAGGCTCGCCCCGAGCCAGGCCTCGAGCGCCTTGATGCGGTGGCTGATCGCCGATGGCGTCAGGTGAAGCTCCTCGGCCGCGCGCAGGAAGCTGCCGAGGCGGCCAGCGGCTTCGAACGCGATCAGGGCGGGGAGGGGCGGCAGGCGGCGCATGGTCCGGCACGGTCTTGGCAGACGGCCATCATACCGCCGTCGATTCACTCGGCTATCATCGATGCTCGAACCCAGTGTGAATCCGTCTCACATGAAGCCGCCCGGAAAACTGCCGCCGCTGCCCGCGCTGAGAACATTCGAGGCGGCCGCCAGGCACCTCAACTTCACGCGCGCGGCGGAAGAACTACACGTGACCCATGGCGCGGTCAGCCACCAAGTGCGCAGTCTCGAACGGCAGCTGGGCTTCGATCTCTTCCTCAGGGAGCACGGGCGCCTTCAGCTCACGAGGGCGGGCGCCGTGTTGCTGGCGGCCGCCAATCCGGCCCTTTGTGCGGTGGCGGATGCGCTTGCGACGCTGCGTCGCGACATGCGATCGGATCGCCTGTGCGTCAGCGTCCTCCCGTCCTTCGGCAGTCGCTGGCTCGCGCCCCGAATCGGGCGATTCATCGAGAGTCACCCCGGCTGCGAAATTGCAGTGCAATCGACCGCTGCCTGCGCAGACCTGCGCCATGACGGCGTCGATCTCGCCGTGCGCTGGGGCTTTGGCGACTACCCTGGCGTACACACGGAGCACCTGATGGACGAAGTCTTGTTCCCGGTGGTTTCACCGACCCTGTTGGCTGAGCGCGGGCGGCCGCCGGTGCCGGGCGCATTGCGCGGATGGCCGCTCCTCCGCTCGCGGGGCGAGGAGTGGTTGCCGTGGTTTCGCGCGGCGCAGCTGGACTGGGCGGAGCCCGAGGGCGGCATCGTGTTTGACGACTCCGCGCTGGCTGTCCAGGCGGCGATCGATGGCCACGGCGTGCTCCTCGGACGGGCCAGCCTCGCGCACGACGCCCTCCGGTCGGGTCAGTTGCAGCGGCTCTTCGATGTGGTGGTTCCGCTGCACTTCCATCCCGGACAGGATGTCGACCCGCCACGCGGCGACGGGACGGGGGAGCAGCCCCGGCGCTGGCGCTACTGGCTTGTCACGCCGGCGCATCGTCCTGTTTCGCCCCTGACACGCGAGTTCATCGGCTGGCTGCGCGCGGAGGTCCAGGCGATGGCGGGCCAGGTGTGAGCCGAATTCACATCGGTGCGAGATCATCTCGCTGGTCGACCTGTCGGCGGCGCGGCACACTCCAGGCATTGAGCATTGGAGAGCAGCCATGCAATTGGCGCAGTTGAACGTCGGGCGCCTGGTCGCGCCCATCGACGCACCCGAGGTGGCTGACTTCGCGAGCCAGCTCGACGCAATCAATGGGCTGGCGGAGCGATCCCCCGGCTTCGTCTGGCGCTACCAGGGCGATGCCCGGCAGGGGGAGACCTGTATCGGTTCCGATCCGTTGATGCTCTACAACCTGTCCGTCTGGCGGGACATCGAGTCGCTGTTCGCTTTCACCTACCGCAGTGCGCACCGGGCACCCCTGACCCGGCGACGCGAGTGGTTCGAGCGTCGCAGCGGCCGGCATCTGGTTCTCTGGTGGGTCGCCGATGGTCATCGGCCTGACCTGGACGAGGCCCTGGATCGGCTGGCCCGCCTGGCGCGCGAAGGTGCCACCGCGGAGGCTTTTGATTTTCGTCAGGCCTTCGATGCGCGAGGGGCGTCCTTGACGGTGAAGCCGCCGGCGCAGCCGGCCTGATTGCCCGGCGGTCCGCCCTATCCGCCGCGGGCGATCAGGTAGGCCTCGACTTCTCTCCGCAACCAGTGGCGCAGGGCGTCGAACTTCCGCCGCCCCTCGCTCCGGGTCGGCCACACCAGCCAGCAGGGCGTGGGGTAGGGGACGATGATGTCGGACGGAGCGACCAGCCGGCCGTCGTGCAGCGCGTCGAAGACGATCGACTCCCTGGCGAGCGCGATGCCATGCCCCTGACGGACAGCTTCGATGAGCAGGTTCGAGTCATTCACGTGGAGGCCGAGGGGCTCGATAGCGGGGAGTCCGGCTGCGGCCATCCAGGGGCGCCAATTCTCCACCGAGGTCAGCAGGGGGGCCTGCAGCAGTTCGGCAGGCGAGGTGGGCAGGCGACCTCCGTTGAAGTGCGGGGCACATACCGGCAGCAGTCGGTCCCGGAACAGCTCCTCGCTGTGCAGCCCGTCCCAGCCCCCGGCGCCCATGCGGATTGCCACATCGATCCCGTCCGCCTCGAGATCGGCTAGCGCCAGCGTCGCGCGGATGTCGAGAAGAAGGTCCGGGCGGTCTTCTCGAAAGCGCGCCAGGCGCGAGATCAGCCAGTGGGCGCCGAAGGAGGGCATGGTGCCGATGACCAGGTCGTTCTCCCGCCGTCTACGCTGCAAGCGCTCGGTGGCGCTCGCGAGGTCAGCCAGGCCGTGGCGCACCTGGAGGGCGTAGACGCGCCCGTTCTCGGTCGGTTGCAGCCGCCGCCCCTGACGCTCGAACAGTGCCAGCCCGAGGAGGTGTTCGAGGGACTTGATCTGATGGCTGACTGCGCCGTGAGTCAGGCTGAGTTCGCTCGCGGCCGCGCCGACGCTACCCAGACGCACGGTCGCCTCGAACGCGCGGAGTGCGGAAAGCGGAGGAGTCTTCATTTGTGAGGAGAATTCACGAAGTGGGGCAGGATTCCTCGATTATCGGCGGGAAAAGCCTAGGTTACAGTAGCAGCACAGGGGACTGATGATCTGAATTCACATGTTCGGATAGCTGTCCGCGACCCGTCGCATCGATTCAGCCGGCCCCCGACCATGCCCCACAGAGACAGGATGCCAACATGTACACCCTCTATTTCGGCAACATGAACTATTCATCGTGGTCGCTGCGGCCGTGGCTGCTGCTGCGCCACTTCGCTATTCCCTTCGAAGCCCGGCCGGTCCAGGTGCGGGGGAGCGGGCCCAATGACAAGCATCGGTCCTATTCGCCGAACGGACTGGTCCCGTGTCTTCACGTGGAGGGATTCGAGGTCTTCGATACCCTGGCGATTGCCGAATTCCTGGCCGAGCGCCATCCGGGCCTGTGGCCGGCGGACTGGAAAGCGCGCGCGCGTGCGCGCTCCGTGTCGGCGGAAATGCACTCCGGCTTCGCGGCGGTGCGGAACGCGATGCCCATGAATGTCCGGATGAAGTGCGTCGGTGTCGAGCCCGAGCCGGCGGTGGCGGCGGACATTGCGCGCATCGCGGCGGTGTGGACCGAGGCCCGCGAAATCTTTGCCACCGACGAGGGGCCGTGGCTGTTCGGGGCCTTCAGTGTCGCGGACGCGATGTTCGCCCCGGTCGTGTGGCGCTTCGCCACCTACAATGTGGCCTTGCCGTCAGTCGCGGCCGCGTATCGGGACGCGATGCTGGCCCATCCAGCCATGCAGGAATGGGAGCGGGGCGCCAGGTCGGAGGCCGTCTCGATGCCGGGCTACGACGCCTATGCCGAGCGATTCGGGGGGCTGCGCAGCGATCCTTGACAGTCCTTCTGTCGGCGACCCTCAAGGCGCGTGGCATCGCACCGAAATGGTTCTCGCATGGCCCGCGAGTGGCCACAAGTCGACCTGCCTGTGAGGAATGACCTGGATTTGGCGGCCTTTCACCCGTCAGGAGGCGTTGCGCCGCCCGACCAGCGTTTTGCCGTTGATCGGATGAAGCATCTGGTCGTGCCCACCTTCGTGCTGAATGCAGAAGGGCGGGTGACCATCCGGAATCGGGCCTGTGAGCGGGTGACCGGCGTGAGGGCGGAGGAGCTTGTCGGAACGACCCGCCACCGGTTTGCTGTCTACGACAAGGAGCGACCGACACCCGGGGACCTCATTGCGCAAGGGCGGATCGGGGAGATCGAGGCCCTCTACGCGGGCGACGATATTGCATCCAACAGCGAACATGGCCTCCACGCCGAGAACCGGTGTGTCATGCCTCGGGTCCGTACGCGACGCTATCTGCACATCGACGCGGGCCCGATCGTCGATTCCAAAGGCCGCCTCGTCGCGGTGGTGGAAACGCTGCGCGACATGACGCTTCAAAAGGAGGCGCAGGAGGAGCTCGAACGCCTGGCGAGTCGCGATCCGTCGACAGGCCTCGCAAACCGGCGCACTTTCGACAGGCACCTCGGCAGCGAGTGGCGCCGAGGTCACAACAGCGCGCACGCATTGTCGGTGCTGATGCCCGATGTGGACCTGTTCAAGCAGTACAACGACCGCTACGGACATCTGCAAGGCGACGCCTGCCTGCGGCGTGTCGCGTCGGTGCTGGCGGGGGCGGCGGCGTGCGCCGGAGATCGGGTCTCGCGCGACGGAGGCGAGGCGTTCGTGCTGGTGCTGCCCGGAACGACGCGGCGAAGGGCGTGGGTCGTGGCCCAGCGCATCCTGGGCGCCGCCGCGGGGCTTTCCATCCCCCACGCCGATTCGCCCAACGGGCAGCAACGGACAGTCAGCATCGGTGTTGCAACGGGTGACCCGGGCGAGATCAGCCAGGCGGCCTTGCTCGCGCAGGCCGATTCTGCCCTCTATCGCGCCAAGGCCTCGGGTCGGAACTGTGTGGTCTGCGCGGGCTGCGGCGAGACGCAGGACGCCTTCGCGGATTGAGCGCTCTTGGCGTCATCCGATAGAAAAAGGCCGCCCGTGGGCGGCCTTTCCTTGATCTCCGGCGTCCTCTCGCGTTGGACGCGCCCCGGCAATCAGTGGAACTGCTCTTCTTCGGTCGAGCCGGTGAGTGCCTTGACGGAAGAGGAACCGCCCTGGATCACGGTGGTGACGTCGTCGAAGTAGCCAGCGCCCACTTCCTGCTGGTGCGACACAAAGGTGTAACCCTGCTCGCGAGCGGCGAATTCCGGCTCCTGCACCATCTCGACGTAGTGCTTCATGCCTTCGCCGCGGGCGTAGTTGTGAGCGAACTGGAACGTGTTGTACCAGTTGACGTGGATGCCGGCCAGCGTGATGAACTGGTACTTGTAGCCCATCGCGGAAAGCTCGTCCTGGAACTTGGCGATGGTGGCGTCGTCGAGGTTCTTCTTCCAGTTGAAGGACGGCGAGCAGTTGTACGACAGGAGCTTGCCCGGGCAGGCGGCATGGACGGCCTGCGCGAACTCGCGCGCAAAGCCCAGGTCCGGCGTGCCGGTCTCGCACCACACCAGGTCCGCGTACGGGGCGTAGGCGACACCACGGGAGATGGCCTGCTCGAGACCGTTCTTGACCCGGTAGAAGCCTTCCTGGGTCCGCTCGCCGGTCAGGAACGGCTTGTCGTTGTCGTCGTAGTCGGAGGTCAGCAGGTTGGCGGCCTCGGCATCGGTACGGGCCAGGATCAGCGTCGAGACGCCCATCACGTCGGCCGCGAAGCGGGCGGCGATCAGCTTCTCGCAGGCTTCGCGGGTCGGCACCAGCACCTTGCCGCCCATGTGGCCGCACTTCTTGACCGCTGCCAGCTGGTCTTCGAAGTGAACACCGGCCGCGCCGTTGGCGATCATGTTCTTCATCAGTTCGAAGGCGTTCAGCACGCCACCGAAGCCAGCCTCGGCATCCGCCACGATCGGCAGGAAGTAATCGACGAAGCCTGCGTCGCCCGGGTTGATGCCCTTGGACCACTGAATCTCGTCGGCACGCTTGAACGTGTTGTTGATGCGACGAACCATGGTCGGCACCGAGTCGTAGGCATACAGCGACTGGTCCGGGTACATGGTTTCGGACGTGTTGCCGTCGGCGGCGACCTGCCAGCCGGACAGATACACCGCCTCGAGGCCAGCCTTGGCCTGCTGCATCGCCTGACCGGCGGTGATCGCGCCGAAGGCATTCACGTAGCCCTTCTTGGCGCCGCCATTTACCTTCTCCCACAGCTTCTCGGCACCGCGGCGGGCGAGGGTGTATTCCGGCTGCAGGCTGCCACGCAGGCGGACGACGTCCTCGGCACTGTAGCCACGCTTGACACCTTGCCAGCGCGGGTTCTCGGCCCAGTCCTTCTCGAGAGCGGCGATCTGTTGTTCACGGGTCAGAGACATATCGATTCCTTGTCTATCCGGTTAAAAGGGAGGGAGTCAGGCGCCCGGCCCGGCCGGTGCGCGATCTGCTGTGCGTGCTCTGTAAGGGTCTCGGCACGATGAAGAGGATTATAGTCGGTATCTTGCTGTGCAGCAATGTGTCTTATATAAGATATAAGAAAAAAATAGCACTGCAATAACAGAGAGTTACGGTCGATATCTCATAATGTGAAACGGAAATGCTCGCCGTGAAATGAAGAATTGTGCGCCGGGAGGTCCGTGGCCTCCCGCGGCTGGTGCGGCGGGGGCGTCAGAGCAGGGCGGTCTCGGACAAGATCACGCCGTCTGCGTCGGCATACACGAAGTGTCCGGGTGTGAAGGTCTGCCCGCCGAAGGTGACGGGAATGTCGCGCTCGCCCACGCCTTTCTTGATGGTCTTCCGCGGGTGGGTTCCCAGGGCGAAGACACCGATGTCCATCGCGGAAATGGCCGCCGAATCGCGGATGCAACCATAGACGAGAATGCCTGCCCAGCCATTCTCGACACCGAGCGCGGCGAGCTGGTCGCCCACCATGGCGCATCGCATGGAGCCGCCGCCATCCACGACAAGCACCCGCCCATTGCCCGGCTCTTCCAAGGCGGTACGAACCAGCGTGTTGTCCTCGAAGGCCTTCAGTGTCGTGATCGGGCCGCCAAGGGATGGGCGGCCGCCCAGGCTGCGAAAGCCCATCGGTGAGACGACGTGCACCCGGTCGCCATGTTCATCGCAGAGGTCTGCGGTCTGAATCATCATATCTGCTCCACTGGGAAGTACCGGAGCGCCGGCAGGGCGGCGCGAACAAAGTGAAGCGGGCGGCCTGAGGCCGCCCGCTCGAACTACCTGAGACGGTCAGACTTGTGCTGCGGCTTCTTCTTCCTCGAAGATCAGCTGCACCTTGCCGTCTTCGTCCAGATCAATCGTGACGTGTCCGCCATTCGACAGGCGACCGAAGAGCAACTCGTCGGCGAGCGCCGAGCGGATCGTGTCCTGGATCAGCCGCGCCATCGGACGCGCGCCCATCATCGGATCGAAGCCATGCTCGGCCAGATAGGTCTTGAGTTCGTCCGTGAAGGTGGCCTCGACCTTCTTCTCGTGCAGTTGCGCTTCGAGCTGGGTCAGGAACTTGTCTACCACGCGGAGGATGATCTCGTTGTCGAGCGCCGCGAACGAGATGATGCCGTCCAGGCGGTTGCGGAACTCGGGCGAGAACATGCGCTTGATTTCGGCCATCTCGTCACCGCTCTCCCGCTTGGAGGAGAAGCCGATCGTTTGCTTCTGCATCGACTCGGCACCCGCATTGGTCGTCATGATGAGGATCACGTTGCGGAAATCCGCCTGCCGGCCGTTGTTGTCCGTCAGCTTGCCGTGGTCCATGACCTGCAGAAGGATGTTGTAGATGTCCGGGTGCGCCTTCTCGATCTCATCCAGCAGCAGAACGCAGTGCGGCTTCTTCGTGATGGCCTCGGTCAGCAGGCCGCCCTGGTCGAACCCGACGTAGCCCGGGGGCGCGCCGATCAGGCGGCTGACCGCGTGCCGCTCCATGTATTCGGACATGTCGAAGCGTTCCAGATCGATGCCCAGGGTGTAGGCCAGCTGGCGCGCGACTTCGGTCTTGCCGACTCCGGTCGGGCCGGAGAACAGGAAGCAGCCGATCGGCTTCTGGGGATTGCCGAGGCCCGAGCGGGACATCTTGATCGCCTTGGCGAGCACGTCGATCGCGTTGTCCTGGCCGAACACGACGTTCTTGAGATCCCGGTCGAGGGTCTTGAGGGCGGCCTTGTCGTCGGACGACACGCTCCGCGGCGGGATGCGCGCGATCTTCGCCACAATCTCCTCGATCTCCGGCTTGCCGATCGTCTTGCGCTGCTTGGACTTGGGCAGGATCCGCTGGGCGGCGCCCGCCTCGTCGATCACGTCGATGGCCTTGTCCGGCAGGTGGCGGTCGTTGATGTACTTGGCCGCCAGCTCCGCAGCGGAACTCAGCGCAGCCTGGGAATACTTGATTCCGTGATGTTCCTCGAAGCGGCTCTTGAGGCCCTTCAGGATCTCTACGGTCTCCGGCACCGACGGCTCGACTACGTCGATCTTCTGGAAGCGGCGGGAAAGCGCGTGGTCCTTCTCGAAGATCTGCCGGAACTCGCTGTAGGTCGTGGCACCAATGCACTTCAGCTGACCGCTGGACAGGGCGGGCTTGAGCAGGTTTGACGCATCCAGGGTGCCGCCGGAAGCCGCTCCGGCTCCGATCAGGGTATGGATCTCGTCAATGAACAGGATGGCGTTGTTGTGATCCACGAGCTGCTTCAGGACTGCCTTCAAACGCTGTTCGAAGTCGCCGCGGTACTTGGTGCCGGCGAGCAGGGCGCCCATGTCCAGGGCGAAGACCTGCGCCTCCGTCAGGATCTCGGGAACCCGCCCCTCGACGATCCGGCGGGCCAGACCTTCGGCGATGGCGGTCTTGCCGACTCCGGCTTCGCCGACCAGCAGCGGGTTGTTCTTCCGGCGGCGGCAGAGGGTCTGGATGACACGCTCCACTTCCTTGTCGCGCCCGATCAGCGGATCGATCTTTCCGACCAGCGCCTGCTGGTTCAGGTTCTGGGTGTAGTTCTCGAGGGCGCCGCCCGAATTGGGGGCCTCCTGCTCGGTTTCGGCCGGCTCCGCCGGCTCGCCTGCCTTCGGGGCGGAGGACGGCTGGGGAGGCGACTTGGCGACACCGTGACTGATGAAATTGACGACATCGAGGCGGGAGACGTTCTGTCGCTGCAGGAAATACACCGCGTGCGAATCCTTCTCGCCGAAGATCGCCACCAGCACGTTCGCGCCGGTGACCTCCTTCTTGCCGGAGGACTGCACGTGCAGGATGGCACGCTGGATGACCCGCTGAAAGCCGAGTGTCGGCTGCGTGTCGATCTCTTCCTCGCCCTCGACCTTTGGCGTGTGCTCGTTGATGAAGGTCGTGAGCTCCTTGCGCAACTCGTCGATGTTGGCAGCGCAGGCCCGCAGGACCTCCGCGGCCGACGGGTTGTCCAGCAGGGCAAGCAGCAGGTGCTCGACCGTGATGAATTCGTGCCGCTTCTGTCGCGCCTCGACAAAAGCCATGTGCAGGCTGACCTCGAGTTCCTGGGCGATCATGACTAGCTTTCCTCCATCACGCATGCAAGGGGGTGTTGGTGCTGCCTCGCGAAGCTTACGACCTGTTCGACCTTGGTGGCTGCGACATCTTTGGGGAAAACGCCGCACACACCCATGCCTTCCCTGTGCACTTTGAGCATGACCCGGGTCGCTTGTTCTCGATCCATGCGAAAAAATTTCTGCAGGACCGTGATCACGAAGTCCATTGGCGTGTAGTCGTCGTTCAGAAGAAGCACCTTGAACATGGGCGGGGGCGCGACCTTCTCGCGCTCTGCCTCAAGGAGGAATTCGTCCTGTTTACGCGTCGCCATGAAAGTCATTCTAAACAACTGCCTTGAGAGTGCAACACGATGGAAAGGCTCGAAACGTGGCTTTTTATGCACGATTCACTGCTTTCGGTTTTTGCGCTGCACTTTCGGATCAAGTTGATGATTTCAATGTGTTTTGCTGGGTTGGCTGCTGGAGGGGCGCAGAAAGGAGGCTGGATATGGTGCGATGCGCAAGAAAAACGCGGAGGAAAGCCATTGACGGCGTTCTGGTGAGACAGTAAAAGCAAGTCGTGTTTCGAGGCAGTGCGGCGCGCTGGTTCTGTTTGTCGCGCCTCCGATCGAGGGTACGGATCGGCAGTCCTGGTTCCGCTCTACTCCGAGAGACACATCCCCGGTTAGCCGGGATCGGAAAAGGGTTAATTTGAAGGAACGAGCAATATGGCAACTGGCACTGTCAAGTGGTT
>JBNLCM010000035.1:0-18574 GCA_050303815.1 Rhodocyclaceae bacterium | reverse complement strand
GGCGCCAGATGGGTCATACTCTGACCGCCCGTAGCAACCGAATGGCCATGCGAGCCCACCCCCGGGGCCGCCGCCCGAGATGAACACGCCTCAGGTCGATCTTGCCGCCTTGTCCCGGCAGCGGGCAGGCCTCCTCGCGCTGGTCAGCATGGCTGGCCTCTACTTCCTTGCCGGCACGGCAGGCCTTCTGCTGACGGTCCCCGGCGGGTTTGCCAGTCCACTGTTTCCTGCGGCCGGGATCGCCCTGGCCCTGGCCCTCCACCGCGGAGGTCAGGCGGTTATCGCCGTCTGGCTGGGCACGCTGGCGATGAATGTCTACGGGGGCTATCGGCACGATGAGGCCGGCCTGGCCTCGCTGCTGCAGAGCGGGGCGATGCTCGCCTGTGGCAATGCGGCGCAGGCGTGGATTGGCGCGGCGATCGTGCGCGCTTGGACCGGCGATGGCTGGCGGCGGCTCGAACGGGAACTGGACGCACTCCGATTGCTTGGGGGCGGTGGCGTCATCGCCTGCTTCACGTCCGCCACCGGGGGCGTGTCATCGCTCGTCCTGCTGGGCCAACTGCCGGGCGAGCGATTCCTGTTCGAATGGTGGAACTGGTACGTGGGTGACGTCCTAGGCGTTCTGCTGCTGGCGCCACCCGCGATTCTTTTCCTTGGCGGCTCCGATGCGGACGGCCGTGAGCGGCTGCGGGCCTCCCTGCTGCCGACGGTCGTCATGTTGCTGGTCGCAGCGATCGCCTTCCTGGCGGCCGCGCGATGGGAGCTGAACGTCGAGCGGGCGCGCGTGGCGGCCCAGGGCCAGAGTTTCCTCACGCTTCTCGGGCGGCACATGGACGCCTTGCGTGACACCCTCGGTGGCGTTCGCCGGGCCCTTGAACTGAACCCGGACGTCGGGTACGAGGACTTCCGGCAGCTGGGGGCCGATATCCTGCGAACCAATCCGGACCTGCAGGCGATCAGCTTCAACCCGGTGGTCCAGCAGCCAGGGCGCGAGGCCTTCGAGGCATCCATGCGGCACACGTACGGCCCCCGATTTTCGATTACGGAACGCGGCCCCGACGGCGAGCTGGTGCCGGCCGCCATCAGGCCGGACTACGTTCCGGTGCGGATGATCCTGCCGGTGGCCGGGAACCAGCCAGCCGTCGGTTTCGACGTCGCATCCGAACCGCAGCGCCGCAACGCACTGGACAGCGCGAAGCTCACCAACAGCCCGACGATGACCGGGCCGCTGCGACTCGTCCAATTGTCTGGCGACGAGACAGGGGTCCTCGTGGTCGAGCCCGTTCATGCGGCCGACGACCCAACACGCATCCGGGGCTTCGCAATCGCGGTGTTGCACACCCGGGCGCTGGTCGAGCGCTTGCGGACCGATTTCCCGGTCGAGGAACTCAGCATTCGCATCTATGACGCCGCCGTTCCGCATCGCCCCCTCTTTGCCGATGCTACCGCCCAGGGCGTCGCGGAGCTCGGCTGGAGCTCGACCCTCGCGGTGACGGACCGCGACTGGATCGTTTCGCTGGCTCCGACTGCGCTGGGGCTGCAGCGGATCCGGCCATGGGGTAGTTGGGCCGCGGGCGCCTTTGGCATCTTGCTGGTCGCCATGTTGCAGGTGATCTGGCTCGGCGCGGCGAGTCGCACGCGCATGATCCGCCGGCGAGTGGAGGAGCAGACGGCGGAGATTCTCGCAACGCGGGGGGCGCTGGAGTGCAGCGAAGCGCGCTATCGCACTCTGTTCGAGGGCGCGCGTGCGCCCATGATGCTCATCGACGCGGCCGATGGCGGGCGCATCGTTGACGTCAACCAGGCGGCCTGCGCCTTCTACGGGCATTCCAGCGACGCGATGCGCCAGTTACGCATTGGCGACATTGAGGTTCGCGATGACCGGAACCTGGCTCGCGCGATCGGTCAGCTGCACCGGATGCCGGGCGAGCGATTCTGGATGTGCCACCGCCTCGCGAATGGCGAACTGCGGGATGTGGAGATCACCACCGGGCCCCTGTCGATCAATACCCGCACGCTCCAGTTGTCGATCATCACTGACATCACCGCCCGGAAGCGGCTCGAGGAGGCGACCCGCCGGCAGGTTGCCGGCCTCACGGTCCTCAACTCGCTCGACGAATTGGGCGGGCGGACCCTGGCCGAGCGACTCGAGTTGGCCCTGGGGGCGGCGGCGGTGTGGCTGCGGATGCCGCTCGGGATACTGCGCCAGGTGCGACGCGATGGCGACGAACGCGACGTCGTCCGCTTTTCTCGTGGTGGCGACGGGCCTGCCGGGGCGGGACTGAACACGGATGCGCTCGCGGTGGCGCTCGAGGGCGTGCGCGACGGCCTCGCCCTGCGCGACGCCGCGTCCGACCCCGACGCCCATGCGGAGATCCGGGCCTGCGGTGTTCGTGCCTTCATCTGCGCGCCGGTATGGGTCGCGGGAAAGCGTTGCGGCTTACTGGCCTTCGCCAGCGAGCGCGTGCATCCGCGTGCCTTCGATGGGCACGACAGAGAGTTCGTGCACTTTCTCGCGCGCTGGTGCGGCCACCAGATCGAGCGCGAGCGGGCGCGCAAGGAGCTGACCCAGCAGGGCGAGTTGTTGCGCGGGGCGCTGGATGCCCTCGACGAAGCCTTCGCGATCTTTGACCAGGACGACCGGCTCGTCTTCTTCAACGACAAACTGCACGTCGTCTATCCACGCATGCGGCCGGTCCTGTGCCTGGGCGCACGTTTTGAAGACATCGTCCGCTATGGCGCCGAGCACGGTCAGTTTCGTGACGCGGTCGGTCGGGTGGACGCGTGGGTCGACGAGCGAATGGCCGCGCATCGCAAGGACAGTTCGGTCCTGCTGCAGCCCCTGGACGGGGGGCGCTGGGTCCAGATTCGGGAGCAGCATTCGGCAGGTGGCTTCTCGGTCGGATTCCGGATCGACGTCACCGAGTTGATACGCGCCCAGCACGATTCGGAGTCGGCCAATCTCGCCAAGAGCCGCTTCCTGGCCACCATGTCCCATGAGATCCGGACGCCAATGAACGGCATTCTCGGGATGGCCGAGATGCTGATGGACTCGGACCTGTCCGACGACGAGCGGCGCGAATTTGCCGGCATGATCGGCAGTTCGGGGCGCACCCTTATGGGACTGCTCAACGACGTGCTCGATTTGTCGAAGGTCGAGGCGGGGCGCATGCAGATCCTCTCCGAGCTGTTCCTGCCGGCGCAACTCGTCGACGAGGTGGCCGCCTTGTTCCGCGGCTTGGCAGAAAGGAAGGGGCTGTCACTCGAGCCAGTCTGGGAGGGCGGCGACCTGTGTGAACTGTACGGCGATTCAGGTCGCATCCGGCAGATGCTCGGCAACCTGGTGAGCAACGCCATCAAGTTCACGGACCACGGGAGCGTCAGGCTCGCGGGACGCCTGGAGCCCGCCCGGGGCGACGGCGTTCGCTTGCGCTTCGAGGTCACCGATACGGGCGCCGGCGTGGCGGAGGAACAGCGCCATCTGCTGTTCCAGCCCTTCTCGCAACTGGACGACAGCAATACCCGTCGCCATGGCGGGAGCGGCCTGGGCCTGTCCATCGTCGCACGGCTGGCCGAGCTGTTGGGCGGGCGAGCCGGGTTCGAACCTGCCGACGCCGGCGGTTCGACCTTCTGGTTCGTGGTTCGCGTCGACGCGGCGGAAGCGGTGCAAGGCGACGAGCCGCACGAGAACCCGCTCCCGCCGACAGTAGCGCCGGAGATCCCGGCATCGGCGCCCGCCGCATTCGAGCGTCCTCTCGTCCTTGTCGTCGAGGACCATGACATCAATGCCAAGTTCACCGCGACGGTGTTGCGAGGACGGGGCTACGAGGTCGAGATCGCCCGCGACGGACAGGCGGCCGTCGATTGCGTGCCGCTGCTGCTGCCGGCCCTCATCCTGATGGACTGCCACATGCCGGTCATGGATGGCTACGAGGCGACACGGCAGATTCGTCGGATGGAGGCTGAATCGGGCGGGCGGCGAGTGCCGATCATCGCCCTCACCGCGGCCGCCTTTGCCGAGGATCGGGCCCGGTGCATGGCCGCCGGGATGGACGATCATCTCGCCAAGCCGGTCGAGCGGGAACGTCTGATCGCGGTGGTGCAACGGTGGATCGCGGCTGCCGAGAGCTGATCGACCGAGGGGCTCTCCGACATTGGCAGTGTGTCGCTGTCCCGCTATAGTGGCTGCGGGAATGGAGTCGGTGATGACGGCACGGATCCGGGAGAGTATCGCGTGTCGGCCGGAGGCTCCTCTCATCCAAACACAATCATAGAGGGAGAAACATGAGCAACAAGATTGCCTACGTCACGGGCGGTATGGGCGGCATCGGTACGGCCATCTGCCAGCGCCTCGCCAAGAGCGGCTACACGGTGGTGGCTGGCTGCGGTCCGAATTCGGCGCGCAAGGACACCTGGCTTGCCGCGCAGAAGGAACTGGGCTTCGATTTTGTCGCCTCGGAAGGCAATGTCTCCGACTGGGACAGCACCAAGGCCGCCTTCGACAAGGTCAAGGCCGAGGTTGGCGAGATCGACGTACTGGTCAACAACGCCGGTATCACCAAGGATGGTCAGTTCCGCAAGATGTCGCCGGAAAACTGGCATGCGGTGATCGACACCAACCTGAACTCCCTGTTCTACGTCACCAAGCAGGTCATTGATGGCATGTGCGACCGGGGTTGGGGGCGGGTCATCAACATCTCGTCGATGAATGGCCAGAAGGGCCAGTTCGGGCAGACCAACTATTCCACCGCCAAGGCGGGCATGCATGGCTTCACGATGGCGCTGGCGCAGGAAGTCGCGGGCAAGGGTGTCACGGTGAACACCGTTTCGCCGGGCTATATCGGTACCGACATGGTGCGTGCCATCCGTGAAGATGTCCTGGCCAAGATCGTTGGCACGATCCCGGTCAAGCGGCTGGGCGAGCCGGAAGAGATTGCCTCGATGGTTGCCTGGCTCGCTTCGGATGAGGCGGGTTTCGCAACCGGGGCCGACTTCTCGCTGAACGGCGGCAACCACATGGGCTGACCGCTCTCGACGGGATGGCGTCCGATCGGGCCGGCATCTGCCGGCCCGTTTTCGTTTGGTCCCTCAACTCGCGATGATGCGACTCTGAATCGGCCGCGGACTCTCGATTGCGCGGCCCTGCAACCATCCGATGCCGAGATCGCGCAGGCAGGTGGCCGCGGCGGGCGCCTCGACCCTTGTGGCGATGGGCTGGATGCCGAGGCCGCGGCAAAGGGCGACCGCCGCGGACGCGATCGCCCGGGCGCCCCGGTCTTCGTGTACCTGGTTGCACACGGTACCGGCGATCTTGAGGTAGGTCAGAGGCAGCGACTCGAAACAGCTCAGGGCGCTTAGCCCACCGCCGAAATCGTCGAGTGCAAACTCAATGCCCTGGGGCGACAGGCGATGCATCAGTTCCGCGACCGCGGAGACGTTTCTCACGGCGATCGACTCGGCGATCTCGAAGCACAGCGAGTTGGGCGCGATCTGCTCTTCGCCGATCAGCCTCAGCAATTCCTCGGGCAGGTGCTGGTCCCCCAGGGCGGCCGCAGACAGGTTGATCGACAGCCTGACCGACGAATCGCCCGCCTGTAGCGGGGGCAACTGGGTGAGTGCATTCCGGATGACCCAGTGGTCGATCCCGCCCATCAGCCGGTAGCGCTCGGCGGCCGGCATGAATGCGACCGGGAGCAGCAGCTGGCCGGACCGGTTGCGCAGCCGGACGAGTACCTCCTGCATGCGAATGGTAGCGCCGTGCTCGAGATCGACCACCGGTTGCGCATGCAGGCATAGGCGGCCATCCGAGATGGCTTCGCGGATGTCCGCTGTCCGAAGCACCTCGCGGCCGGACTCGCCCGGGGCATCCACGGTTTCGCCCTGGAAGACATGGACGCGTCCGCGCCCCCGGTCCTTGGCGGTGTAGCAGGCAGCGTCCGCCTGGGCCATGAGCTGCTCGACACTGCGCTGGTGCTGCATCGGAACGACGCCAATGCTGGCACCCACCGAGTAGGTCTGCTCATCCCAGGCGAAATGCAGGGCAGCCACCGCGCCGACCATGGTCTGGCAAATGTCCCGTGCCTTGTCGAGTGGACAATTGGCGAGCACCAGCGCGAATTCGTCCCCGCCGATGCGGGCCAGCGTGTCCCGTTCCCGGACATGGCGCGACAGCATGCGCGTGATCTGGCGCAGCAGCTCGTCGCCCGCGCGGTGTCCCGCACTGTCGTTGACGGCCTTGAAACGGTCCAGATCGATGAAGCACAGGACGGCCTCGCTGCCGGTGTGTCGATGGTTGTCGAAGGTCCGTTCGAGCCGCTTCTCGAACTCATGCCGGTTGACGAGCCCAGTCAGTGGGTCGTGCGTTGCCAGGTAAAGGGCCTCCCGTGACAGGCGGCGGTGCTCGGTCACGTCGTTGAAGACCATGACCGCGCCGAGCAGTTTGCCGTCAGGGGACACGATGGGCGATGCGGAATCCTGGATCGCATAGCTCTGGCCGTCGCGGGCGATCAGCAGTGCCTCGGCCTCGAGCTGTATGGTCTGGCGCCGGGCCAGGCAGCCCGCCAGCGGATCGTCCAGCGGCTGGCGCGTATCCTCATGGACGAGCACCACCACGTCGGCCGCGGGACGGCCGATGGCTTCGCGGGTCTGCCAGCCGAGCAGTCGCTCGGCGACGGGATTGAGGTAGCGGATGCGGCCCTCGACGTCGGTCGTCACGACGCCTTCGCCGATCGAGTGGAGCGTGACTTCCGCGCGCTCCTTCTCCTCCACGAGCGCGAATTCCACCTGCTCGCGCTGGCCTACCTCCCGGTTCAGGGCCGCGTTGATGCTGGCGAGTTCCTCGGCCCGTGCCGCGTCGGAAACCGCGCGGCCACTGGAGATCAGCAGCGTGACGCCGAGCAGGCCGCAGAACAGGATGCCGCTCGACAGAATCGCCCAGGCGCTCCAGGAGCGCTGGCTGGCCACGTAGCCGTCATCCGCCTCAAGCCGCAGGCACCATTGTTTGTCGGCCAGGCGGACACAGTGTTCCGCTTGTGGTTGTCCCGTCGTCGCGCCGGTCGTGCCGATGGGAACCAGTGAGAACAGGCCATCCGCGTGGAGACGGAAGGCGAGCAGTGGCTGGGCCGCGGCACTGCCGCGGCCCATCTCGAGCGTGCCCACTGCAGATCGGAGCGTGCTTCGCCGAAGGGCCGGTGAGATCAGGTCGCCGAGGCGAAACACGCCGACCGCAACGCCGCTGAGTGTCGCGTCGCGATGCTTGCCGACAACCGGCATCATCAGCAGGATGCCAGGTTGATCGCCGGTTTCCTGAACCAGCCGGAACGGTTCACTGACCGCGGCGCGGCCGGTTTGGCGAACGCTCTGAACCGTCATGCGGCGTGTCGGGTGCGAGAGGAGATCGATGCCCAGGGCGGCACGATTGGTCGCCAGGGGCTCGATGTGCAGGACCGCGAGATGCTCCTCCTCCCCCTCGGCTGGACGCCAGCCGTCCTCCGGGCTCCAGGTGAGCACCCGGTAGCCTGGGTGGCCCAGTGCGCGCGCCTCCGATTCGAAGGCCGCCCGATCCGGCCCGGCGACCAGTGGATTCCAGGACAGGGCCTGCAGCCCGGGCAGCCGCTCGAGCAGTGGGAGCGTAAAGTTCTCGAACTCTTCTCGGGTGACCCGGTCGCTGCTCCCGATGAAGCCGCGGACCGTGGCGACGGCGTCTTCGTAGCGCAGCAGGTGGCTCTCCAGCTCGCCCGCCACTTCCGAGGCCTGACGGTCGAATGCGTTGGCGATGCGCTGTTGCTCCTGACGTGCCGCGACCAGGAACACCGCGACGACGGCGGCCGACGCGAGGAGGAGCGGCAGGGCGACGGTGACGCGGCGCCGCGACCAGATCGCGCTGTGACCCTGGGCGAGCACCAGGAACAAGGGCGTGAACAGCACGACGCCCAGGGTGTCGCCGACCAGCCAGGTCAGGAAGGAGAAGGGCGCGTCGGCCATGCCGACCAGCCCTGTCGCGACCAGCGTGGAGACCCCCCAGGCGGCGCTGAGCAGGCAGGCCACCGGCCCCCCCAGCACGATGATGCGCAGGCTGGTGCGGGCGAACTGGAGTTCGGGGTCCAGTCGGAACGCCCGGCTGCACAATCTCGCACCGACCAGGGCATGCAGGCTGGCACCGACGGCGATGCTGGTCGAGTTGATCCAGACCAGGGGCATGTCAAGGGAGGCGCCGAATTCCGTGGCGACGCGGAGATTCAGTATCAGCGCGCCGAGCCAGACTGCGAGGGCTCGGTTTCGGCCCCAAAGCAGGAGCGCGCCGAGCGAGATGCCGGCGGGTGGCCATACCGCGGTCGCATAGCCCGGCAGCGCCAGTTCGCGGCTAAGCAAGCCGAACAGGGGGTAGGCCAGGGCGATCAGCAGCCCCTGCCACAACCACGCCGGCATCCGCCCGTGGGCGTCCGGTCGTCGAGGAGGGGAGGTCGTCAGTGCCGGATCTCCGGCACTGTCCTTGCCATTCACGTCCGACTCCTGGCGGCGTCCGGCCGCCCGTGGTCGCGCGCATCGGTGCGCGATTTCCCGCCACGTCAGGTACTACGGACCATTGCCGGCCGACTTTAACCGGCGCCGGCGCTCACAGTCGCGCCAGCAGTGCCTCGAGACCCGGGTAGCCCGAGGGCGTGAGTGCGCATTTGCGCGAGAAGCGACTCCACGATTCGCCGCTCGGCAGGGTGGCCAGGAAACCGGCCCGGTCTTCGATCCAGGTCCCCCCGAGGCTCGTGACGCCACGCGCAAAGAGGGCGTCAGGCAGGCAACCGGCGCTGGGACCGATCATCGCAAATCGCCCGGCACCGGCGCAGTGGCCGAGCATCAGGTCGAGGGTGTCGTTGAGGAGAATCGTCGACGTGGACAGGATCTTGTTGCAGGCCGCCAGGCGCGAGGCGTCGAGCGTGATCTCGAAGCCCGCCTGTGGGCCTTCGAGGTCTCGCCTCAGCTCCGCTACGGTCAGTCGGGCGCCACTGGCGACGATGCGTCCGGCGATGGGCGCGAAGTAGCCAATCATGCCGACGTGGTCGCCTGGCCCCGGCTCGAGGCCGCCGATCGAATCCTGGCTGTCGCCAGGTGCAAAACCGGCACGGTCGAAGAGGTGGCGGGTAATGGCGTTGGCGGCGGCGAAGCCCAGCGTGCGCCTCAGGGGCGAGCCATCGGCGTAGGATCGGGCCAGCTCGAGGGCGTCCCCGCCCTCGATGCCGAGACGGCCGCGTTGTTCGATCAGTTGGGCCAGGGTGTCGTCCAGCATCACGTATGAGAGGCCAAGCGCGCCGTCCTCCAGCTCGAGCGCGCAGAATTCGCCCCACTTGCGAGAGTCGTCCGTCAAGGGTGGCAGATGCAGCGCACGGATGCGGGGGAGGCGCAGGTGCCGCGAGATGTGCTCAAGCTGGGCAAGGTAATCATTGGCGAATCCCATGGCTTACTCCGATGTGGGTGGGGCGGGTGGCGTTTGAATCGTACGGGCGAGCTCGGCGATGGCCGCCATGCGATCCTCGTCGGGTTCGAATTGCGCCGACAGGCTGCTCCAGTGGGGATGGATCCGGGCCTCGTCCAGGGCGGGCGGAAGGGGAGCCTCGCGCCAGCTGTCCTGCGAGAGGGCGGGCAGGACAAGGCGGCTGGTCGCCGCGTGCCCCCGACGTTCAAGGACTTCGAGCAGGCGTTGGGCACGCAGCGCAAGCAGTCGCAGGATGGCGTCGTCCACGGTGAGCTCGCGGTAGCCACGCAGGCGACCGCCCAGGCGCTCGCCGTAGTGGCTTACGGTCTGCCACAGCCCGCCCGCGAGGGCGCCCAGGGCCGCCGCGGCGCCGAGGGTCAGCCCACCCGTGACGAGATCGATGCCCATGCCGGCCGCCGCGCCGGTGGCGGCGCCGGTACCGACCCGGACGCCGGCATTCCGCAAGGCGCGGGGATGGAACAGGTCGTCGTCGCGGCGGCCGGAAAAGACCGGCAGGTCCTGCTCCGGAGCGTCCTCGCGGCGGAAGCCGTAGAGGCCCAGCAGTGCATTGGCCGCCGATTGTTCGCGCTGCCGAACCGAGCGCTGAAGGGCCGCCAGCAGCGCGGGCTCGTCGGCATCGGTCGTGATCGTGTGGCGCAGCGCGGCGACGTCGATGAGCATCTCCGCAATGACGTGCTGGCCGGCATCGGCCCGTGCCCGCGCCTCGCCGGCGCGGGCCGCAATGAGTCCCTCCAGGGTGTCGCGGTGGGCCTCGATCAAGGTGGCCAGGGCGGCGTAGAGGCGACGTTCGCCATCGACGGCCGGAGCCACCGTGTCAAAGGCGACCACGGCGTGCAGGCCCACCCGGGCCAGCATGTCGCGCCATTCGGGGGCCCGATGTCCCGGTTGGCCGACGAAGTTCAAGACCGGCAGCAATGGGCGCGCGCAGCGGGAGAGGATCGCCAGCTCTTCGCGATACTTCGCCAGCACCGGGTCTCGCGCGTCGATGACGTAGAGTGCCGCGTCCGACGCACGCAGCTGGCGCAGGACCTTGGCTTCCTGTTCGAAGCGGCCCCTCGCGTCCGGGCTCGCCAGGAAGCGCTCGATCTGTTCCGGCCCATCGTGCCGGTCGTTTCCCCGCTGGTCGTCGATCAGGTCCGCCAGCCCGAGGGCGTCCTCCAGGCCCGGGGTGTCATAGAGGCGGAGCATGGGCCGGCCGTCGGCCATCAGCTCCACACCCTCGACGTGCTGGGTGGTGGCCGGCCGTGCCGACACGTCGCCGAACTCGGCGTCGCGAGTCAGCGTTCGCATCAGCGACGTCTTGCCGGCGTTGGTGTGGCCGACGACGGTGAGGTCCGGCAGGTCAGTCATCGATGGACTCCAGCCAGAGCAGGGCTGTTGCCCTGTCCGCCACGATGCGCGAAGCCGGCAAGCCGAGCGCTCGCAGCGCCTCCTGCCACAGGGCTGCCCGCTGCGGGACGGCACCCTCCGGCAGGACCAGCCACGCGGCGCTTGAGCGGGCATGCGCGGCGAAGCGGGCAAACTGCGCAATGCTGCCCCGGTCCGGGCTGATGCGCGCGTCGAAGGCAACCAGCAGCCGCCGGGGGGGGGCCGCTTCGAGCTGCTCTGTGACGGCCTGGCGCTCGGCCCGGCTGTCCACCCGCGCCAGCACGCTCAGCGGTCGCGTGACCGGTGGTGGCCATTCCACATCCGGCGCCAGTTCGATTCCGATCAGCGCCGCCCCGGCCGTGGCGTCGATGACCGGCGTGGGCAGGTGGGCGCTGGCGATGGCCGAGGGCGCGGGGTCGGCGATCCGGGCTGCGCCGTGTTCGGGCATCAGGTGGCGGCGGAGGAGCAGGTTGTCGGGCTCTTCGAGGTCAATGAAGAGCGTCTCGGCCGCGCGGCGCCAACGATAGCGGCACCAGGCCCATAGCGCCAGGCGGGGCGCCAGCCCGTAGAGGAGCAGGCAGGCCATCAGCCATTGCGCCCACGCGGCACGGTCAGCCGGCGGCTGCGCGCCGTCGAGCCCCGCGGTGGCCGGCGCGCCCAGCCCGAGCTGGGCGGGCACGATGTCGAGGCCGGCGATCACCGCATCCAGCGTCCCGGTCGACAGGATCGTTGTCTCCCAGACGAAGCCGTAGCGGCGCAGCGAGAACAGCGCGAGCAGGGTCAGCAGCGCACTCGCCAGCAGCATGGCCCAGAGGCCGTGGCTGAGCATGCCGAACAGCCACCGGCCGAGGCCTCGCCGCGGTAACAGGTTGGCCAGGGCCCTCGGCAGCTCAGGCACCTTGTCCGCCGACGGGACGCGACGGACGAGTTTAAGCCAGAGGCGCCCGAGCGCGGCGCCGGACTGCCCCCCGCTGCGCAGCATGCCGACGCACCACAGCGCCAGGCTCAGGCCATGCATGGCCAGCAGGCCGAGCAGGGCCCAGACCAGATTGACCGGCCGGCTGCCATCGCCAATCACGGTCCAGGCCAGGGCGGCACCACTGCTGCAGGCCAACGCGGCCAGCAGCAGGGTGGCGAGCCGCGCGTTCGCATGCCATGCGGCGAGGGCCTCGGTCCAGCCGAGTTGCTCGGCCAGCGCCTGGGCCCGTGTCAGCGCGCGGGCCTCGAAGCCGCCTTCCGAGGCGCGCAGGGTGGCCAGCAGGTGTGCGTCGTCCAGTCGGTCATCGCGCTGTTCCCGCAGGCGGATCGCCTCGGCCAGCCAGTGGGCGTCGAAAGGGGACAGGGGCACGGTTCAGCGCTTGACCGGGATCGGGGTGGCGTGATCGACCGCTACCGCGGTGACGCTGTTCTGGGGGCTGCCGTCGATCAGCTTGTCCGAGTACGTGAGGTAGACCAGCACGTTGCGGCGGCTGTCCACCATGCGGACTACCTGCAGGCGCTTGAACAGGATCGACATGCGCTCGGAGAACACTTCCTCCTGCACGGGCAGCGGCCCGCGGATTGTGACCGGGCCCACCTGACGGCATGCGATCGAGGCCTCGGCCTTGTCCTCGGCCAGCCCAAAGGTACCCTTCAGCCCGCCAGTGCGGGCGCGAGAGACGTAGCAGGTCACCCCCGCGACACGTGGATCGTCGTAGGCTTCGACGGCGACCCGGTGATTGGCGCCGATCAACTTCCAGGCTGTGGTGACCTCTCCCAGCGTCTCGGCGCGGGCCGCGGCCACCAGCACAGCGGCCACCAGAAGCGGCAGCAGCGCGCTCGAGCGGACAGGCATGGCATTCTCCGTGAGTGGCTCCAGCCCGTCTTATACATCAGCCCGCGCTCGCAGGCTTCAGGCAGGGCTCAGCGGCCGAATCCCAGGCGCAACCGACCGCCCAGCGCGCGCAGACGGCCGACGAGGGATTGCGCCAGCGACGACTCTTCGCCGCCCAGACCCGAGACCCGCTGGCGGAGCGCCAGTTTGGGGTCGGCCACCATCCGCTTGTGGTGCATCATCGCGGCCCGGATCGCCAGGTCCAGCGCTCCGCGCTTGATCGGCTTGAAGGAGAGGCGGCAGACCTGGGCTTGGTTGATCAGCTTCATCACCGCATCGGAATCGGCTTGGCGGGTCAGCATCACGGTCATCACCTGTGGGTACTCGCGCTTGAGTGTGCGCAGCAGATCGAGAGTATTCTCGCCACCGACCCGTGTGTCGGTGACCACCACGCCGACGTCGCGCTGCTCAAGGACGTCGAGCGCCTGGTCGATGCGGTTGGCCAGGTGGACGTCGAAGTGATTGCCGAAGTGCTCCTTGAACCACTGGCTCTGGGCCAGATCCTCGTCGAGCACCAGGATGCCGCCGTTGGGCGCGAAGTCCTCCGCCTCCGGCGTCGTGTCGAGCTGGGCGGACGCCTGGGTGTTGCGGGCGGCCTCGGCCGCATCTCGAACGATGCCGCGGATTTCCTCCTTGTCCCAGGGCTTGCTGACGAAGCGATAGATCTCGCCCTCGTTGATCGAGCCGACCATCGCAGCAAGATCCGAGTAGCCGGTGAGCAGGATGCGCATGGTGCCGGGCGACAGGCGGCGCACCTTGGCCAGCAGTTCGGTGCCGGTCATGCCCGGCATGCGCTGGTCACTGACGATGACATCGACCTTGCGCGACTGGACGATGTCCAGCGCGGCCTGGCCCGAGGTCGCCGAGAAGACCTCGTAGTCGCCTCGGAAGATGATCTTGAGCAGGTTGACGATCTGCACCTCGTCATCGACGAAGAGGACGGTGGGTTTTTGACTTGGGGTCATGGCTCTTCTCAGGCTCGGTGGCTCAGGCGGCGAGCAGAAGCTCGGCGTCATCGTCGATCAGGCCCGCTTCGCTCTCCTGGGCGGGCGGCTCGATCGGCAGGTCGATCGTGAATACCGTTCCAACGCCGGCTTCGGTGTCGACTTCGATACGGCCGTGGTGTTGTTGGATGATCTTGTAGGAGATCGAAAGCCCCATGCCGGTCCCTTTGCCGACTTCCTTGGTGGTGAAGAAGGGGTCGAAGATCTTTGGCAGGACATCGGCCGGAATCCCGTTGCCGCTGTCCTGGATCTCGATGCGCACGCGATCCTCGCCAGCGCGGCTGGTGCGCAGGGTCAGCACACCGCGATGGTCGTCAGGGATCGCCTGGGCGGCATTGCTGATGATGTTCAGGAAGACCTGATTGATCTGCGAGGGCGAGCACGAGATGAGCGGAATGTCGTCGAACTCGCGTTCGATGCTGACCTTGTTCTTGAGCAGGTTCTTCGCCAGCAGCAAGGTGCTCTCGAGACCTTCGCGGACGTCGAATTCGCTGATCCGGGCGCGATCGAGACGACTGAAGTTCTTGAGGTTCATGACGATCTCGCTGATCTGCCCGATGCCGCTCGAACTGGATTCGAGCAGCGCGTCCATTTCCTCGATCATCGCCTCGTCGGATGCCGCCAGTGTCTGAGTCTCGAGCTTCACGAAGGCTTCGCTGAGCAGCTGCCTGTCCGCCCGCTCACGCATCAGACGGGCGAACGAGCGGCTGCTGCCGAGAATCTCGGCAAGATCCTCGATCCGTTCGTGCAGCACGTCCACGGTGCCCTTGACGTAGGCCAGCGGAGTGTTGATCTCGTGAGCGATGCCGGCCACCATCTGGCCCAGCGCCGACATCTTCTCGGACTGCACCATGTACATCTGGGATTCCTTCAGCTCTTCGTGGGCCTTGTGCAGCGAGGCGTTGCTCCGGCGTAACAGGCGGAAGCTGCGAACCAGGCGCAACGCGAGCCAGGCCAACGCCAGCAACAGCGCCGCGGAATAGGCGATCAGCCACTGGCGGGACTGTTGCTGGGACTGCAACCGACCGTCGTGGCGGGCCTCGACGGCATCGGTCAGTGCGTCGATGCGCTGCGAGGCCGGCAATTGGGCCAGCTCGGCGAGAATGCGATCGCCGTTGTCCTGCTCGCGTAGCACTGTCGCGACATGGCCGGCGAACAGGTCCGCCTGTTCGGCCTGCTCCGCCGGCAGAAGTGCGGCAAGTCCGGCCAGGCGACCGAGCAGATCCTGCACGTGGCCGCGGGTGGCGTCGTCGGGCGTGAGCACGTAGGTCAGCGACAGGCTGACAACGTCCTCGATCAACGGCGCGTAAGGCAGGGTACGTGGGTCTGCCAGCGCCCCGAGGCTGGTGATCAACTCGTTCGCGGCCCGCGGCAGGTAGCGAGAGGAATTGCGCAGAATTGCATTCTGCGACTTGAAGCGTTCGACCTGCGCCGCTTTTTCCTGCATTGTCGCGCGATAGGCATCAAGCGCCAATTCGATGTCGCGGCTGCTGTCGCCGTCCAGTTCGGCCTCGATCCGGCTGCGCAGCTCCGCCTCCAGACTGGCGATACGCGCCAACGGCGCGGCAACCGCGTCGTAGTTGCTGCTGAAGCCAGTCTTGGCACGCAGTACGGCGGTGTTCCATTCCGCGTCCAGCTGCTTGATCTCGCGCAGCGTCGATATGGTTTCGCTGTGGGCTTCGAGGGCCACGCTGCGGGTCTTGGCGACGAGCACCACGAGCACGGCGATCAGTGCGGTGCCGATCAGCACGGCGAGGATTTTGGTCTTGTTCATCATCCTTCTCCGATTCAGCGTTTGGCGACCAGCGACCGGGTCATCTTGGCCCCGGTCAGCGTATTCAGGAACTGGACGATCAGGGCCTTGTCTGCAGCGGGGGCGCTGCGCCCGAGTTGGTAGCGGAACATCACGTCCACCGCGTCGTCCAGAGTGGCCGCCGAACCATCGTGAAAATAGGGGGCGGTGAGCGCCACGTTGCGCAGGCTTGGAACCTTGAACACGTGCCGATCGGACTCGAGGCCGGTGACGTTGTAGCGGCCGAGGTCTGCCTTGGTTGCCCCGCCACGCTTGTCGAAGTAGTTCCCCATCACGCCAAACACCTGGTACATGTTGCCGCCGACGTTGATGCCCTGGTGACAGGCGATACAACCGTAGTCCTTGAACAACTGGTAGCCGCGCTGCTCGTCGGTGCTGATGGCGGAACGCTCTCCGCGCAGGTAACGGTCGAAGCGGGATGGTGTGATCAGCGAGCGTTCGAAGGTGGCGATGGCGTCCACGATGTTGGCGCCATTGAGGCCATCGGCATAGACTTCGGCGGCCTGCGCGGTGAGTGAGGCGTCGCGCGCGAGCTTTTCGAGCACCTGCTCCCAGTTGCTGCCCATCTCGATCGGGTTATGCACCGGGCCGGCCGCCTGGTCCTCGAGCGACGCCGCCCGTCCGTCCCAGAACTGCCGAAAGTTGAAGCCGCTGTTGAGGACCGTCGGCGCGTTGATCGGCCCCTTCGCGCCGTCGACGCCGGTGGACACGGGGGCGTTGTCCGCGCCACCGTGGTCGAGCCGGTGGCAGCTGGCACAGGAGATCGAATCGTCGCGCGACAGCCGCGGGTCGTGAAACAACAGCTTGCCCAGCGCCACTTTCGCCGGGTCGAGTTCGACCTGCAGCGGCAGCGGCTCGATGGGCTCGCTGGCGTGCGCGGTGGCAGTCGCGGCGAACATCAGCGCGACGATCATCCCGGCGATCCCGGGCCTAGGCGTTCCCTTAGCAGGCATCGTGCCCCCCAACTCCATTGCTCGTGAGGCCGCAAGGCTAGTCAGGGTGCGTTCGAACGCCCTCCAAATCCGTCACGCTTCGGAGGCGAAACGTATAACTAAGGTTAAATCGAAGCCGGGCCTTCGACGGGCGGTGCGAAACCCGCCGCGAGCGGCATGATCAGTCCGCGTCCTGCCCGGCCAGCCGGCGCGACTCAGCCGGACCCCGAAAGACCAGGGGGTGTTCGCCCTTGCCGCCACTGCGCTCGGCGAGTGCCACGGCGTCCGTGACCAGATGATGGTGCGGGCTCTTTGAGCAGACCGGGTCGGCCGCCGCCGGGTCCTGCGTCAGCATGTAGGCCTGGCAGCGACATCCGCCCAGGTCTTTCTCCTTCTCGTCACAGGAGGCACAGGGCTCCTTCATCCAGCCCGTGCCCCGGTAGCGGTTGAAGCCCTCGGATTCGTACCAGATGTCGTGCACGCTCATGTCGCGCACGTTGGGGAACTCGAGTCCAGGCAGCATTCGTGCCGTGTGGCAGGGCAGGGCCGTGCCGTCGGGGGTGATGGTCAGAAAGACGTTGCCCCAGCCGTTCATGCAGCGCTTCGGGCGCTTTTCGTGATAGTCGGGCACCACGAAGAAGATCCGCATGCGGCCGTCGAGCGTCTCGCGCCATCGGGCGGTCACGGCCTCCGCGCGCTCGATCTGCTCCCGGGTCGGCAACAGGTGCTCGCGGTTGACCTGGGCCCACGAGTAGTACTGGCTGTTGGCCAGTTCCAGGTACTCGGCGCCCAGCTCGTCCGCCATGCCGATGATGCGGTCCATGTGGTCGATGTTGAGGCGGTGGATTACCACGTTCATCACCATCGGATAGCCATGGGCCTTGATCATCGCCGCGACCTTCTCCTTCAGCTCGAAGGTGCGGGTGTGCGAGAGGAAATCATTGACCTCGCGGGTCGAGTCCTGGAACGAGAGCTGGATGTGGTCGAGCCCGGCTGCCTTCAGCGCGCCGATGCGCGCCTCGGTCAGGCCCACGCCGGAGGTCAGCAGGTTGGTGTAATAGCCGAGGCGATGGGCCTCCGCGACGAGGATCTCGAGATCGTCGCGCAACATCGGCTCGCCGCCGGAGAAGCCGCACTGGACGGAACCCTGCGCCCGTGCTTCGCGCAGGACGCGCAACCAGTCGTCGGTGGACAGCTCCGTCTCATGGGTGGCGAAGTCGACCGGGTTGTAGCAGAAGACGCAGTGCAGGGGGCACCGATAGGTGAGCTCGGCGAGCAGCCACAGCGGTGGTCCGGGTCGGCTCGTCTGGCTCACCACTGCACCCACTTCTGCTGTCTGGCCATGTCGAGAAAGGCCAGCACGTCCTTCTCGAGGCCGCTGGCACCGAAAGCCTGCTCCAGGTCGGCGACGATGTCGGCCACGCTGCGCTCGCCGTCGCAGCGCTTGAGGATCTCGCCGGCGGACTGGTTCAGCTTGACCATGCCTTCCGGGTAGAGCAGCACGTGGCAGTCCTGCGCGGCCTCCCACTGGAGGCGGAAGCCACGCCCGACGGCCGGAACGGTCTCGACGGAGGCGCTCACGCCGTGACCCCGTAGCGCTGCGCCATCGCATCGTTCATGGCCCACAGGATGTCGAGCTTGAACTGCAGGATGTCGAGCGCGCGCTCCTGCATGGCGCGGGTCTCGAAATAGCCGAGCGTGATCTCCAGCCCCTGCTCGACGTCGCGGCGGGCCTGGGAGACGCGGTTGCGGAAGTACTGCAGCCCTTCGCTTTCGATCCAGGTGTAGTGCTCCGGCCAGGTGGCCAGGCGCTGCTTGTGGATCTCCGGCGCGAAAAGCTCGGTCAGCGAGGAGCACACCGCCTCCTGCCAGGGGGCGCGGCGCGCGAAGTTGACATAGGCATCCACCGCGAACTGAACAGCCGGGATGACATGCCGACCGTCGGTGATCTCCTCCCGGGTCAGGCCCACCGCCTCGCCCAGACGAATCCATGCCTCGATGCCGCCGGGGTCGCCGCCGTAGCCATCATGGTCGAGAATGCGCTGGACCCAGCCACGACGGATGTCGCGATCGGGGCAATTGGACATCACGGCGGCG
>JBNLCM010000034.1:0-7744 GCA_050303815.1 Rhodocyclaceae bacterium | reverse complement strand
GCGCGCCTGGAAGCGCGAGAGATCGACGATGTTGGGTACGATCTGACCGGTCATGCCGTGGCGGCCGAAGACGTCCTTCAGGAATCCGGAGGGAAACAACAGGCCGCTGGAACGGCGCACGCTCCAGCGAACGACGGGGGCAGCCCGCTCGAGGAAGTCGCCGGCCTCGCCACCCCGGTAATTGACGAGGGCCGGTAGCCCTCGCAAGCGCGCAATCCAGATCGCTGGCGCGGCGAAGAGGTGCCACGACCATCCCGAGTTGGCCATCACGTGACACAAGTCGGCCCGGCCGGCTTCGCGCCAGAGCCGGTACAGATAGGGTATGAGCCGAACCACGGCACGCAGGCCCCGCACACGCCCCGCCCAGGCCGGGCGATATGGCGCATTCACCTGGACCGTGACGACCTCGGCGCCCTCCCCGCGCAGCAGCTCGCCAAGCTGCCGCGTCTGGTTGGCCATGCCGCCAGCCGGAGGCGGCAGCGGCCCGACCAGCATGACCCGAACGCCCGCCAGACTCATGCGGCCTGGCGCAATGCGGCCGCCTCGTAGGCAGCGGCATAGCGGGATACGCTGTTCTTCCAGTTGCGTTCCATTTCGACGAAACGACGTCCCGCGGCGCGCATCGCTGGCCACGCCTCCGGCCTTGCCAGGGTCTTCAGCACGGCATCGGTCAGGGCCGTGGCGCTACCCGCCACGAACAGCACGCCGGTTTCCCCATCCTGTATCAGTTCCCGATGGCCACCGACATCCGACGCGACGAAGATCCGGCCCTGCGCCATGGCCTCTAGCGGCTTGAGTGGCGTGACCAGCTCGGTCAAGCGCATCGAGTGCCGTGGGTAGGCGAGCAGATCGATCTGGTCGTAGTAGCGGCTGACCTCGGCGTGGGGTACACGCCCGGTGAACACGACATGATCGGCCACCCCGAGCTCGGCAGCCTGGGCCTTGAGGGCAGCCTCCTGCGGCCCACCGCCGACCAGCAGCAGTTTGAGCCGGGGTTCGGCCTCGCGCAGGGCGGGCATCGCAGCCATCAGCAGGTCGAGGCCCTCGTACGCATAGAACGACCCGACGAAGCCGATGGTGACCTGGCCCTCGAGCCCGAGCGAGCGGCGCAGTTCCGGGTCGGCCTCGCCGGAGAGCTGGAAGTTGTCGACATCGACGGCGTTCGGAATCACCGTCACACGCGACTCGGGGATTCCCCGACCAACGATGTCGCCGCGCAGGCCCTCGCAGATCGTAAAGACATGATCGGCCCGTGCGAGTGCCCAGCTCTCGAGCGCACGCGTGGCGCGATAGCGTGCGCTGCCTTCCCGCGTCGTGCCGTGATCGACCGCCGCATCCTCCCAGAAGGCCCGCACCTCGTAGACCACCGGGATGCCCAGGCGCCGTCCGACCCGCAGGGCCGGGATCGCGTTCAGCACCGGTGAATGCGCGTGCAGCACGTCCGGCCGGATCCGCTCCACCAGTTCCAGCAGCCGCCGCTCGGTGGCCCGCATCAGCTGAACCTCGCCGAGCACCGGCAGGCGGCCGCCCGGAACCGGCGTGCGATGAAACAGCAGACCGTCGACGCTCTCCTCGGCCGCCGCGGTGCAGCCCTGCTTGGGCGAGGTCAGGTGATGGGTTTCCCACCCCAGCGCGCGTTGCTCGCGCAGGATGGCCGCAGTGCGAAAAGTGTAGCCACTGTGCAGTGGAATGGAATGGTCAAGGATGTGCAGTACGCGCATGGGTCTTCGCGGTCAGATGTCGTAGTAGCGGGCGGCCGTGGAGCCCGAAACGACGGACAGTACCCGATCAATGCTTTCGGCGCTCATGCTGTCCTTCCATTTCATGGCGGACTGCATCGGATTCTTCACGACCGAGTAGTAGCCGGAACTCTCGCCCGAACAACTCATCGCAACGAACTCACGGCACTGGGGATGCCAGTCGAGGCCGGTGAAGCGAATCATGGCCTCGGCCTCGCCCGGCGGGTCTTCGCAGACCGCCTCGTAACGCAGCGGCAGGACATTGTCGCGCCCATCGACCTGGGACAGCGCGTGGTCATTGAAGATGCGCCAGCGCCACGCCAGGACCTCCTCGCTGCTCATCGCCATCATGGCGCCAACCTCGAGCCCCTGGGCCCGGCCCTCCGGGCTGTCGCACATGAGGCGAACCATGCCTTCGTCGTGCTGGGGACCGGTACTGGCCGAGAACAGGCGCTTGGCCTGCCCTTGCAGTACCGACGCCACATGCCCACACGGGTGGCGCATCAGCATGATGCAGCGGGGTGCCGGCGACAGGCTGGCCGCCAGCCCGATCCGCCCGACCGACTCAATCGACTTCCAGAGCAGCGTCCCCTGCTCCGCGCCTGCCAGAAACGCCGATGACACCTGCCACGACAGACCGGCCCTCGCGGCGACTTTGGCCGCCAGAAGGTTCGCCCGCAGCAGGGTCGCGCCGGCCCTGCCCATCGCCCATTGCTTGCGGAAGACAGGCTGCTTGCCACAGACACGCAACTGTCGCATCCCCGGGACCCGCGCCAGATACGCCGAGAGGCCCTCGCGCGCCGGCGAATCGTCGAGATCCGGCAGCAGGGGCACGCCGTCGATGGCCACCAGGCTGTCCGGCTCGTGCCGGTAATCGACCGCGGGGTGAGAGTCGAGAATCTTGGCAATCCAGGTCGTGCCGGAGCGCGGCATGCCGAACAACAGAATCGAAGGCTTCACGATGCAAGCCTCTCCGACGACTCGCCCTGGGCCCGCTTGATGAAGGCCTCGAACATCAATAGCGTCCAGAGTGGCGCACTGTAGTCCCTGGCCCCCGACTGGTGGGCATCGACCAGATGGCGCAGTGCGTCGGCATTGAAGATGCCGGTGGCGGCCAGGGTTTCGCCCAGCAGCGCCTCCCGTACGCGCGCCTTGAGCGGCCCCCGGAACCAGCGTGCGAGCGGCACGGCGAAGCCCATCTTCGGGCGATACAGCACGTCGTTCGGCAGGTGCGGCTCCATGCCCTTCTTGAGCAGGTACTTGCCCTCCTGCCCGCGCAGGCGCAGCGATGGCGGCAGGGACGCCAGCCATTCGACCAGCGGGTGATCCATCAGGGGTTCCCGCACCTCGAGCGAGTGGGCCATGCTGGCGCGGTCAACCTTGGTGTTGATGTCGCCCACCAGGTAGGTGTTGAGGTCGAGGTACTGGATCAGCGAGAGGCCATCGTCGGTATCGGCCCGCGCGGCATGGCGGCGGAAGACCTCCAGCGCGTTGTAGCCGCCGAGCTCGGCCCGGAAGCGAGGCGAGAACAGCTTGTGCCGCATGTCTTCCCGCAGAATCGACACCGAATGGAAATAGGCGTGAACGGAGTCGCGCGAGAGGCCCTCGAAGGTGGTCTTGGCGCGGAACACCCGGGGTGCCCAGTCGGCCTTCGGATAGACCCGGCCGAGCAGCCCGAACAGGGGCTTGCGCAATCCGTAGGGCATCGCGCCCCGCAGTCGCTCCTCCATCATGTGCAGGCGATAGCGGCGATAGCCACCGAAGCTCTCGTCGCCGCCGTCGCCGGACAGGGCAACCGTCACCCGCTTGCGCGCCAGCTGGCACACCCGATAGGTGGGGATGGCGGAGCTGTCGGCGTAAGGTTCGTCGTAGAGCGCGGCCAGTGTGTCGATCAGGTCGAAATCGTCGGACTTCACGGTCTCGACGTAGTGGTCCGTCCGGTACCGGTCGGCCACCTTCTTCGCAAACTCGGATTCGTTGAAGGCGGGATCGTCGAAGGCGATCGAACAGGTGTGGACCGGGTTGTCGGACAGCCCGGCCATCGTGGCGACGACCGCGCTGGAGTCGACGCCGCCGGACAGGAAGGCGCCCAGCGGCACCTCCGAGATCATGCGCAGGCGGATCGATTCGCGCAGGCGGTGCTGCAGTTCCTCAAGTGCGTCGGCCTCGGATACCGCGTTGTCGCCCGTGAAGTGCACATCCCAGTAGCGCTTCGGCTCGGCCATCGGCTGGCCCCGGCGCAACAGCAGGGTATGGGCGGGAGGCAATTTTGCCGCACCGCGAAAGATGCAGCGGGGCTCGGCCACGTAGCCGAGGGCGAAATACTCTTCCACCGCCAGCGGGTCGATCGTGCGATCGAGCTGCGGGTGGCTCATCAGGACCTTCAGCTCGGACCCGAAGGCCAGCTGGCCGTCGGGCAGCAGACCATAAAAGAGCGGCTTGACGCCCAGGCGGTCGCGCGCCAGAAACAGAGACTCGCGGTTTCGATCCCACAGGGCGAACGCGAACATGCCACGGAAGCGCTCGACGCAGGCCTCGCCCCAGGCTTCCCAGGCGTGGACGATCACCTCGGTGTCGCTGTGGGTGCGGAAGGTGTGCCCCAGCGCTTCGAGCTCGGGCACCAGCGCCTGGAAGTTGTAGATCTCGCCATTGAAGACCACGGCCACGCTGCCGTCCTCATTGAACAGTGGCTGCTGCCCGGTGGCGACATCGATGATCGACAAGCGGCGGTGGGCCAGCGCGATCCCGGGTTCGAAGTGGTAGCCGCCCTCGTCGGGGCCGCGGTGGAACTGCACGTCATTCATGCGCTCCACGAGGGGCCGCGGGAAGTCCCGCTTGCCGGTCAGATCGAAGAGTCCTGCGATTCCGCACATGGGGGAGTTCCTGCCGGTTGCACATCGCAACCGGATTGCTGGGGTTCGTCGTCAGGTGGCCCGAGGGTCTCTGCCCAGCAGGCTGTCATAGAGGTGACCATACTGGCCGACCATCGCGTCCAGACTGAACTGTGCCTCAATTCGGCGCCGCCCCGCTGTGCCAAATTGCCTGCGCTGTTGCGGCGCGGCGAAGATCCGCGCCATGCTGTCGGCAAGTGTGACCGGATCGGCAGGCGGCACCAGCCATCCGGTTTCACCGTCGACGACCAGTTCCGGATTGCCGCCAACACGCGTGGCAACGACCGGCAGCCCCGTCGCCATCGCCTCGAGAATCGTATTGGAGATGCCCTCCCCCAGCGATGGCAGGATGAAGACATCCAGCGCGGCCAGGATGTCGGGCACATCGCTGCGGGCGCCGGGCAGCCAGATCCGCTCGCCCTGGCCGGTTTCCCGGATGGCGGCCTCGACCCTCGCCCGCCAGGGGCCGTCGCCCGCGATAACCAGCCGCGCCTTGCCTGCCGCGACGGGGTCGCCCGCACAGAACCGGCCAAACGCGCGCACCAGCGACACCTGGTCCTTGACCTCGTCCAGCCGCCCCACCGTCCCGAAGACCTTCGCATCGGCCGGAATCGGCGGCATGCCGGCCGGGCGAGGGCGCACGTCGCGCGGCGCAAAGCGCCGCGTGTCGACCCCGTTGCAGATGCGCGTGACGCGCCGGGCGGCCACGCCGACCCGATTGACGAGATAGCCCTCGATCTCGCCCGACAAGGCGACGTAGTGATGGACGAAGGGGGCGAATCCACGCCGCAGCCATCGGAACCTGGCCCTGCTGCCGTTCGGGTCCGAGGCATCCCAGCCGTGTTCGCCGTGTATGCGAACCGGCACCCGGGCCAACGCGGCGGGAACCGTCATCTCGAGGGCGGCAGAATTCCGTGTATGCAGGATATCGGGACGCAGGTCCCGCATCAGACGATAGAACGCGGGAAACAGCTTGGCTCCCTGCCCCGGCGGCTTGTTCAGCGACACCAGCTGGACATCGTCCCGCCGGATGCGCCGGGCAAATCCGGCGTCGCAATCCGTCAGGGCGATGATGACATGGCGATAGCGATCCGCCGGCATGCCATTGACAAGATTGACGACACCATTCTCGAGACCGCCCACATCGAACCGGTACATGACATGGGCAACAAGAGGCGCAGGTGACGCTGGCATCTAGCGAACGGACGACGCAAGCCGCGTCAGGCTGTCGTGCAGCGCCGACGCATTGCTGGCCAGGAATTCATCGAGTCGCCGGGCAGCGGCCGCAGCGTCGGCCCCCGGGGCAACCAGCACCACCAGCTGGCTCACGTCCGAAGCACCGCTCAGGCGCGCCCCGGCCAGTGCCAGCTTGGCTCGGATGCCGCTTCCGTAGGCGGCCCCGCCGATCTGGTACCAGTAATAGATCACACGATCCGTGTCTGGGCCGCGCAGATTAAGGTAGCCAACGCGTCCTGTTGGCGATGGCCGCGTGCCCTGCGCGAGGCGAACCCATTGGACGTCTTCTGTGTCGTCCGGAAAGATCCGGTTCGTCCAGCTGACCAGTTCCCGACCCTCCACCTGGTTTGCATAGAGCGCCGACCACACCTCCACCACGTCATCGCCCTTGCGATAGATCTGCCGAACCAGATCCCGGTAACCGGACATCTGGGGCCTGAATCCGGGTTCGCCGGCCTCCGTGGTCCATCCGTCGGCCCCTGCGGGCAGTTCGCCACGCGCACTCACCGGGGAGTCGACGGGCGCCACCCAGCCCGAGGCCACCACGGGTAGCGCCAAAAGCGCGCACACCAGGCCAACGACCCACGCCTCGCGCGCGAGCGATGACGGGCGATTCCAGGCAATCACCGGCGCCGGTTCAATGGTGTCATCGTCACGCCAGCGGTTACCGATCCAGAACATCGCGAGAACCAGAACGCCGAAGAAGACCCATCCATAGATCAGGTGATCGACCCCTACCGCGAGGCGATTGCCGCTGAGATAGCCGAGCAGCACGATGAGATACGCTCGCAGCCAGTTGGCCACGATGGGCAGCACGAGGGCAAAACCGAAGAACACCAGTCGCTTGCGGGTGCTCGAATAGGTCAGGTAGGCGTACAGCGCTCCCACCATGGTGGAGGCGATCAGGTATCGGATGCCGCTGCAGGCCTCCACGACCGACCAGCGGCCGTTGGGCAGCACGAAGTGCAAGCCCTCCTGGAACACCGGGATGCCAGAGAGGCGCAAGGCCCAGACGGTAAATTCGGCGGTCTGCTGCATCAGCATCGGGACGAGAAACTCGCCGACGGGCGCGGCCAGGAAGAGGAAACCCAGCGGGAACGTGAGCCGCTGCGTCACTGCGTGGCCAAGCGCTCCCCACAGCGCGGAGACCAGCACACCGATCGTGGCGATGTGCACCGCGGCCGACACGCTGACCATGGTCCCGGCGAGCCAGAGCCCGCCAAACCCGAGTACCAGCGGCGCAATCGTCCATGTCGGGTCGGGGCGCGCGAACTGTTGCCAGAATCGGGTACGCCAGGCCAACCAGGCGGAAATGGGAGCCACGACAATCCCATGGGCAAAGGTGTCGGAACGCAGCCAGATGCCAACCATGCCGGTGATCGACTCGTGGAACAGCAGCGCCCAGAGCAGGATCACGGCCAGCGGCGGCCACCAGGCCGTCAAACGGACCGGCACGTCGTGCTCGGGGACGAAGCGGACGTTCGCCGTCATGCGGCGCCCTCGGCCGGCGAGCGGCGCCCGTCGCCCATCAGCTTGTCGCAGAGCTCGCCGACGTGCGCATCCCAGGAGTAGGCCTCAAGCACACGGGCCCTCGCGCTGTCGCCCACGCGCCTGGCGGTACCGGGGTCCATCAGGCGGATGACCGCGTCAGCGAATTCATCGGCCTCGCCGGCTGGCAGGTAGTGCTGGCCTGGGGTAGCGTCCAGCCCGGTCAGGGAGGCCCGGGACACCACCACTGGCCGGGCCAGAGCCATCGCCTCCAGCACCTTGTTCTGGATGCCGCGGGCGACCCGGAGCGGGGCCACGACCACATCGGCATGGGAAACGTACGGACGAACGTCGGGCACGGTCCCGGTGACATCGACGTAGCCCAGCTCG
>JBNLCM010000033.1:0-5319 GCA_050303815.1 Rhodocyclaceae bacterium | reverse complement strand
GACACGGCTGCGGCCGTCCGGCGCCGGACGTCTGGTGAGCGATCAATCCTGCTATCACTGCGGCCTTCCCGTGCCCGAAGGCGTGCACATCGAGGTGCCGATCCTCGGCGAACCGCGACAGATGTGTTGCGTGGGCTGCGGAGCCGTCGCCCGCTCGATCGTAGACGGCGGCCTGGCCGACTACTACCGCCACCGCGACTCGATGCCCGAGTCGCGGTGCGAGGCGCTGCCGGAGGAGCTGATCGATCTGGGCCTGTTCGACAGCCCGGACTTTCAGGCCAGTTTCGTCACCGAGCCCGAAGCCCACCAGAGGGAGGCGACGCTGCTGCTGGAGGGCATCGCCTGCGCGGCCTGCGTGTGGCTGAACGAACAGCACGTGGCCGGGCAACCCGGCGTGCTGGCGGTGCACATCAACTATGCGACGCGTCGCGCGCGAGTCCGCTGGGACGAGCGGCAGGCGCGCCTGTCTGACATCCTGGCCGCGATCCAGGCGATCGGCTACCGCGCCTATCCGTACGACCCGAAGCGCGAGGAAGCGCTGGCCGGCAAGGAGCGCCGGTCGGCTCTGTGGCGCCTGTTCGTGGCGGGCTTCGGCACGATCCAGGTCATGATGTACGCGTTGCCCGAATACGTGGCGGGCGCGGGCGACATGTCGGCCGACATGTCGGCGCTGCTGCGCTGGGCGAGCATGGTGCTGACCCTGCCGGTCGTCTTCTATTCTGCCGCGCCGTTCTTCCGCCAGGCCTGGCGGGACCTGGCGCGCGGCCGGCTCGGCATGGACGTGCCGGTGTCGCTCGGCGTAGGGGGGGCATTCCTGGCCAGCCTGTGGTCGGTGGCGAGCGGCCGGGGCGAGGTGTACTTCGACTCGGTGGCGATGTTCGTCTTCTTCCTGCTGTGCGGCCGCTTCCTGGAGATGCTGGCGCGGCAGAAGGCGGCGCGCGGAGCGGAAGAGCTCGGCAAGATCCTGCCGGCGGTGGCCGAGCGCCTGCCGGCCTGGCCCGAGGCCGAAGGGGAGCGGGTCGACGTCTCGCGCCTGGCGGTCGGCGACGTGGTGCGGGTCAAGCCCGGCGAAGTGATTCCGGCGGACGGCCGCGTCCTGGACGGGCAGAGTTCGGCGGACGAGTCGCTGCTGACCGGCGAGAGCGCGATGGTGCGAAAGCAGCCCGGCGACGAGGTCATCGGTGGCGCGGTCAATGGCACTGCGCCGCTGGTCGTCGAATTGACCGGTGTAGGCGATTCGACACGCCTGGCCGGGATCCGGCGCCTGATGGCGCGGGCCCACAATGAGCGGCCGCGGGTGGCCCGGCTGGCGGATCGCTATGCCGGTCGGTTCGTCGCGCTGGTGATCACGATGGCGGCGCTGGCCGCTGCCTACTGGTGGCTGCACGATCCGCAGCGCGCATTGTGGATCTGCGTCTCGGTCCTGGTCGTCAGTTGTCCCTGCGCCTTGTCGCTGGCGACGCCGGTCGCCCTCACCGTCGCGACCTCGACGATGGCGCGGCGCGGCGTGCTGGTCACGCGCGGCAACGCGATCGAGTCGCTGGCCCAGGCAAGCCGCTTCGTCTTCGACAAGACCGGCACGCTGACCAGCGGCCGGATGCGGGTCGAGGCGGTCGAGCTGCATGGCGAAGAGGATCTGCAGCGGGTGCGCGCGCTGATCAAGGGGCTCGAACAGGCCTCGGAACATCGCATCGCCGAGGCGCTGCGGTCGACGGGCTGGCCGGAAGCTCCCGCCGCGATCGAAGCGCTGCAGGTCCACGTCGGTGAAGGCGTGTCGGGGCGGGCCGGCCGCGACGAGTACCGATTCGGTCGTGCCGAGTTTGTCGCGCCGCTGTGCACCGGTACCGACTTGGGCGAGGAGGCGCGGCGCCATCTGCCGCGCACCACGCTTTTCCTCGCTTCGTCGCAAGGCCTGCTGGCGCTGGTCGTCTTGTCGGACGAACTGCGCGGCGATGCACGCACGCTGATCGACGAGTTGTCGCGGCAGGGCATCGGCTCGAGCATCCTGAGTGGCGATGCGCAGGCGGTGGCGGCCGAGGTCGGGCACAGGCTGGGTATCGACGATGCCCATGGAGATCTGCTGCCTGAAGGCAAGTTCGCTTTCGTCGAACACATGCAAGCGGAGGGCGAGCGGGTGGCGATGGTCGGCGACGGCATCAACGACGGGCCGGTGCTGGCCAAGGCCGATGTGTCGATCGCGATGGGCGAGGGCACCGAGTTGGCGCGCAACCAAGCCGACGTGGTGCTGCTCGGCGGCCGCTTCGCGCCGCTGCTGTCCGGCCAGGCGGTGGCGCGCAAGTGCGTACAAGTGGTTCGACAGAATCTCGCCTGGGCGCTGGCCTATAATCTGCTTGCAATGCCGGCCGCGATGGCCGGCTGGGTCACGCCGTGGATGGCCGGCATCGGCATGTCGGCAAGTTCACTGGTCGTGATTCTCAACGCCCTGCGCATCCAGCGCTGCCGATGAGCCCATGGAATCCCTCTACCTGCTGATCCCGCTGTCCGTCGTGCTGGTCTTCATCATCGGCATCGTCTTCTGGTGGTCGGTCAGAAGCGGCCAGTTCGAGGACCTGGAAGGTCCGGCTTACCGCGTCGTCATGGACGACGATCGGCCGAAACCCGCGCCGGATGAAGCAGAGGAGGCACGGGAAGAGGGCGAGTCGGAGCGGGAAGTGTAGGGTTTTTGACATAGGTCAAGAGGTGATCCGTGCAGAGCTGGATAATCGATTCCAGTCCAAGTCGGGCGGGGCGGCAAAGCCGTCGTGCTGCGGACTGTAGGAATTTTTGTCTCTCTGTTGGGGTTGGGGGTGCGTGTAAGCGCACCCTTTTTTTTTGCCTCGTCTCATTTCGTTGCACTCAAATCATGGGTTTACGGGTCTTCTTGCGGTGCAATACAATGTTGATCTGCGTCAACTAATGGTTCGGTCCCGAGAGTATTCTCCTCGGGACTTTCAGTATCAGGGTCGTGCATCAACGCCATGGGCACGGCAGGTGAGTTTTCTAATCCAATGAGGTGACTCTCATGCAATCGCAAGCGACTTACAACTATAAAGTCGTGCGCCAGTTCGCCATCATGACGGTGGTGTGGGGCATTGTGGGCATGCTGGTCGGCGTGATCGTCGCGGCACAGCTCGTGTGGCCCGAACTGAACTTTGCCGAATGGTTCCACTTTGGCAGACTGCGCCCGCTGCATACCAACGCTGTGATCTTCGCTTTCGGCGGCTGTGCGCTGTTTGCCACGTCCTATTACGTGGTGCAGCGTACCAACCACACGACCCTGTTCGCGCCCGCTCTGGCGCAATTCACGTTCTGGGGCTGGCAGCTGATCATCGTGCTGGCGGCGTTGACGCTGCCGCTGGGCATCACCACCGGCAAGGAGTACGCCGAGCTTGAGTGGCCGATCGATCTGTTGATCGCGGTGGTGTGGGTGTCGTACGCGATCGTCTTCTTCGGTACCGTTGCGAAACGGCGGACGTCCCACATCTACGTGGCCAACTGGTTCTTCGGCGCCTTCATCCTGACGGTGGCCTTGCTGCACATCGTCAATAGCGCGGAGATCCCGGTCACGCTGACCAAGTCCTACTCGGCCTATGCCGGCGTGCAGGACGCGATGATCCAGTGGTGGTACGGCCACAATGCGGTCGGCTTCTTCCTGACCGCCGGCTTCCTCGGCATGATGTACTACTTCGTGCCGAAGCAGGCCGAACGTCCGGTCTACTCCTATCGCCTGTCGGTGGTGCACTTCTGGGCGCTGATCTTCACCTACATGTGGGCCGGCCCGCACCACCTGCACTACACCGCGCTGCCCGACTGGACCCAGTCGGTCGGCATGCTGTTCTCGCTGATCCTGCTGGCACCGTCCTGGGGCGGCATGATCAACGGCATCATGACCGTCTCCGGCGCCTGGCACAAACTGCGCACCGACCCGATCCTGAAGTTCCTGATCACCTCGCTGTCCTTCTACGGCATGTCGACCTTCGAGGGCCCGATGATGTCGGTGAAGACGGTCAATGCGCTGTCGCACTACACCGACTGGACCGTCGGCCACGTGCATTCCGGCGCGCTCGGCTGGGTCGCGATGGTGTCGATCGGTTCGATTTACTACCTGATCCCGCGCATGTACGGCAAGACCGAGATGTACTCGACCAAGCTGATCACGACCCACTTCTGGATCGCCACGATCGGCGTCGTGCTGTACATCGCCTCGATGTGGATTGCCGGTGTGATGCAAGGCCTGATGTGGCGTGCGACGAACCCGGACGGCACGCTGACCTACTCTTTCGTCGAGTCGGTCAAGGCGAGCTACCCGTTCTGGACGATCCGCCTGCTCGGTGGTGTGCTGTTCCTCGGTGGCATGTTCATCATGTTCTACAACATGGTGAAGACGATATCCGGCCAGAAGGCCTACGACGCACCGGTGGTCGCCCCGGCCGCAGCCCACGCCTGATCGGGAGAGATTCAAAATGGCTCAAAGCAAACACGAGTTTATCGAGAAGAGCGTCGGCTGGATGATCGTGCTGACGCTGCTGACGGTCAGCGTGGGCGGTCTGGTCGAGATCGTGCCGCTGTTCTTCCAGAAATCGACGACTACGCCGGTCGAGGGCCTGAAGCCCTACGACGCGCTGCAACTCGCCGGCCGCGACGTCTATCTGCGCGAGGGCTGCTACAACTGCCACTCGCAGATGATTCGCCCGTTCCGTGCCGAAACCGAGCGCTATGGCCACTACTCGGTGGCCGGCGAATTCGTCTATGACCATCCCTTCCAGTGGGGCTCGAAGCGCACCGGCCCGGACCTGCACAGGGTCGGCGGCCGTTACTCCGACGAGTGGCACCGGGTGCACCTGATGAACCCGCGCGACGTGGTGCCCGAGTCGAACATGCCGGCCTTCCCGTGGCTGGATCGTCCGCTCGATACCGACATCGCGGCCCGCATGAAGGCGCTGCGCCTGGTCGGCGTGCCGTACAGCGACGAGCAGATCGCGTCCGCCAACGACGCGCTCAAGGACAAGTCCGAGCTCGACGCGGTCATTGCCTACCTCCAGGGTCTCGGCACGGCGCTGAAGAGCGTCAAGTGAGAGTGGGGACTGCGCCGTGGATATAAACGACATCCGATCGATCCTGACCGTGCTGGGCTTTCTCTGCTTCCTGGGCATCGTGGCCTGGGCATACAGCGGCAAGGCCAAGAAAGGATTCGACGAAGCGGCGCAACTGCCTTTCTCTGATGATGACATGCACGACCGCAGCGTCGCGCATAGCAAGGAAGGAAAGAAAAATGGCTGACTTTGTTAGCGGTTTCTGGAACATGTGGGTGATGGTCCT
>JBNLCM010000032.1:0-10785 GCA_050303815.1 Rhodocyclaceae bacterium | reverse complement strand
GCTGACCCGCGAAGATGTCGGTGTTCGGCTTGTGGCCGATGGCAATGAAGACGCCGCGCACCGCCACATCGCGGGTGCTGTCGTCCCGCGTGCTCTTGAGGCGCATGCCGGTCACCCCGCTGTCGTCGCCGAGCACCTCGTCGAGGGTGGCGTCGGTGGCGAGTTCAATCTTGCCAGCCTTCACCTTGTCCATCAGCTTGTCGATCATGATCTTCTCGGCACGGAAGGTGTCGCGGCGATGGACCAGGGTGACCTTGGCGGCAATGTTTGCGAGATACAGGGCTTCCTCGACCGCGGTGTTGCCGCCCCCCACCACGGCGACCTCCTGGTTGCGGTAGAAGAAGCCGTCGCAGGTGGCGCAGGCCGACACGCCCTTGCCCATGAAGGTTTCCTCGGAGGGCAGGCCGAGGTACTTGGCCGTGGCCCCCGTCGCGATGATCAGGGCGTCGCAGGTGTATTCGCCGGCATCCCCGATCAGCCGGATGGGTTTCTCGTCGAGCCGGGTGGTGTGAATGTGGTCGAACAGGATCTCGGTGTTGAAGCGTTCCGCGTGCTTGAGGAAGCGCGCCATCAGGTCGGGGCCCATCACCCCGTCGGCGTCGGCCGGCCAGTTGTCCACCTCGGTGGTGGTCATCAGCTGACCACCCTGGGCGATGCCGGTGATGAGCACCGGATTGAGGTTGGCGCGGGCGGCGTAAACGGCAGCGGTGTAGCCGGCCGGGCCGGAGCCGAGGATCAGAAGACGGGCGTGGCGGGTTTCCATCGGGCGTGTTCCAGGCAGTGGTTCTCGAAGCACGAATTATAGCGGTCCGACAACCGGGGCGGTTTTCGTCGCCACATTGCGCAACTCGTCACGGCGGCGCTTTGGCATATACTCTAGGGCCATTGGGACGGCCAATGGCTCGCTGAAAGACCATGTCCGGGACGGAGGCGGGCCATCGCAGGTGGGTTCGGCCGGCGTACCCCGACCGTTTGCACTCAACCCATTGATTGCCCGCCTGGGCAGTGAACGGAGTTCGCATGAACGTTTCAAACGCAGTTTCGACCATCGCGCTCAAGACCTTTCCCCTCTTTACGGGCCTTGGTGATGATCGTCTGGCCCTAGTGGCCCAGCATGCGATGATGCGGCGCGTGCCCCGTGGCCACGCAGTAGTCCATGCCGGCGACCGGGCGGATTATGTCTACTTTGTATTGACCGGCACATTGAAGGTCCTGGTCAGCGACGAGGACGGCCGGGAGGTGATCCTGACCATGCTGGGGCAGGGCGAGCTCTTCGGCGAGATGGGCATGTTCGACGAGCAGCCGCGGTCGGCCTCGGTGGTAGCCGTGTCGCCGGTGGATGTGGTGATGATCGCCAAGACCGACTTCCGCCGCATGATGCAGGACAACTTCGAGATCGCCTGGCGGATCATGTGCAACCTCGCCGAACGCCTGCGCAACGCCGATCGCAAGATCGAGAGCCTCGCGCTGATGGACGTCTATGGGCGGGTCGCCCGCCTGCTGCTGGAAATGGCCGAGGACGTCGATGGCGAGCAGATCGTGGTACGGAAGATCTCCAAGCAGGACATCGCCAAGATGATCGGTGCCTCCCGCGAGATGGTCAGCCGCGTGATGAAGGACCTCGGCCTGCAGGGGCTGATAGAGGAATGCGATCGCGGCATCGTCCTGAGGCAGCGGATCAACGAGCTGTAAGCCCATGTATCGGGTTGTCGGGGCCGGCATGAGCTGCCGGTCCGATCGCTTATAATCCGGGGCCGAATCCCCCGCGCCCGAAGGCGCCGGCCCTGACCCATGCTGCCTTCCGCTTCATCCCGTTCCCAGCCGCTGCCCGACAAGATCGCCGCTCGTCTCCAGGAGACGCGCTGGTTGCTGTTCGGGCTGCTGGGCGTCTACGTGGCGATGGTGTTGCTCGGCTACCACAAGGGCGATCCGGGGTGGTCCCACGCTGCCGCCGTCGAACGCGTCGCGAATCCGGGCGGGCGATTCGGCGCCTGGCTGTCCGACCTGATGCTCTACCTGTTCGGCATCTCCGCCTGGTGGTGGGTCCTGTTTCTGGGTCTCGGCCTCGTCTGGGGCTACCGCCGGCTTCGGAATCCGGGGCTGGCGGACCGGCGCTCGATGTTCATCGTCGGTATCGGATTCGTCATCACGGTCGTGGCCAGCAGCGCCCTCGAGGCATTGCGTTTCCATACGCTGCAGGCCGAGCTGCCGCTGGCGGCCGGTGGGCTCGTGGGGGTCGAACTCGGTCGCATCATCATGCAGAACCTGGGCTTCACCGGCGGCACCCTGATCCTGCTCACCCTGATCGCCTCCGGTGTCAGCCTATTCACCGGCATCTCGTGGGTCGCCGCCGCAGAGCGCGTTGGCGCCTGGCTGGAGGGCCTGTGGTTGTCCACCGTGGCGGCCTTCGCCGAGTGGAAGGATCGCAAGGTGGGGCGGCAGGTGGCCGAAAAGCGCGAGGCGGTTGTCAAGACCCGCCGCAAGAAGATCGAGACGAGCAATCCCGAACCGGTCCGCATCGAGCCGGCCGTGGTCGAAGTGCCGCGCTCCGAGCGGATCGAGAAGGAGCGCCAGAAGGCCTTGTTTTCCGACCTGCCCGAGGGGGTCATCCCGCCGGTCGGACTGCTTGATCCGGCCTCCCGCGATGTCGAGCCACCCAGTGCCGAGACACTCGAGTTCACGTCCCGCCTGATCGAGAGCAAGCTCGGCGATTTCGGGGTCGAGGTGAAGGTGCTGGCGGCCTACCCGGGGCCAGTGATCACCCGCTACGAGATTGAGCCGGCCACCGGCGTCAAGGGCAGCCAGGTCCTCAATCTGGCAAAGGACCTGGCCCGCGCCCTGTCCCTGGTGTCGGTACGGGTGGTCGAGACAGTACCCGGCAAGTCGTGCATGGCGCTCGAGCTGCCGAACCCGAAGCGGCAGACCGTGCGCCTGTCCGAGATTGTCGCGTCCAAGGCGTACCAGGACATGGGCTCCGCCCTGACGGTCGCGCTGGGCAAGGACATCGGCGGCAACCCGGTGGTGGCCGACCTGGCCAAGATGCCCCACCTGCTGGTGGCGGGCACGACCGGCTCGGGCAAGTCGGTCGGCGTGAACGCGATGATCCTGTCCCTGCTGTACAAGTCCGAGCCGGAGCGGGTCCGCCTGATCATGGTGGACCCGAAGATGCTCGAATTGTCGGTATACGAGGGAATCCCGCACCTGCTCGCGCCGGTCGTCACCGACATGAAGCACGCTGGTCATGCGCTGAACTGGTGCGTGGCCGAGATGGAGAAACGCTACAAACTGATGGCGACTGTCGGGGTGCGAAACCTGGCTGGCTACAACCGCCAGGTCGCCGAAGCCCAGAAGGCTGGCGCGCCGCTGAAGAATCCCTTCTCGATCACGCCGGACAATCCCGAGCCGCTCGAGCACATGCCGCACATCGTGGTGGTGGTGGACGAGTTCGCCGACCTGATGATGGTGGTCGGCAAGAAGGTGGAAGAGCTGATCGCCCGGTTGGCCCAGAAGGCGAGGGCGGCCGGCATCCACCTGATCCTGGCGACGCAGCGCCCGTCCGTGGACGTCATCACGGGCCTCATCAAGGCCAACATCCCGACCCGGATCGCGTTCCAGGTGTCGAGCAAGATCGATTCGCGCACGATCCTCGACCAGATGGGTGCGGAGAACCTGCTGGGTATGGGCGACATGCTCTACCTGCCGCCGGGCTCCGGCCTGCCGATGCGGGTCCATGGCGCCTTCGTGGCCGACGACGAAGTCCACAAGGTGGTCGAGCACCTCAAGCAGCATGGCGAGCCCGACTACGTCGAAGGCATCCTGTCGCCGCCCGACGATGACGCTGGCGGATTGCTCGGCGGCGGTGACGAGGGCGGCGGCGACGAGTCGGACCCGCTCTACGACCAGGCCGTCGAGGTCGTCCTGAAGACGCGACGGCCGTCGATATCGCTGGTACAGCGACACCTGCGCATCGGCTACAACCGGGCCGCGCGCCTGATCGAGCAGATGGAGCGGGCCGGCCTCGTGTCGCCGGCCGGCGGCAGCGGCAACCGGGAGGTCCTGGTGCCGCCGAAGGAGGGCGAATGATCGGACGGACGCTGTTGGTCCTGGCGCTACTGTGCGGAGCGGGCCTGGCCCAGGCGTCGGATGTGCTTGACCGGCTCGACCGCTTCCTGGTCGAGGTTCAGCGCGGGACGGGCGAGTTCTCCCAGGTCGTGACATCCCGATCGGGGCGCAAGCCCAAAACGTCGCGGGGCGAATTCGCCTTCGAGCGGCCGGGCCGCTTCCGCTGGGTCTACACCGAGCCGTATCCCCAGACGCTGGTCGGCGATGGCGAGCGGCTGTGGTCCTTCGATCCGGAGCTCAACCAGGTGTCGGTCAAGGCGATCGGCGACGTTCTGGGCTCGACGCCGGCGGCGATCCTGGCCGGCGACGGCCCCATCGAGGCGCGATTCGACCTGACGGACGGTGGCACCCATGACGGACTCGACTGGGCCATTGCGACGCCGCGGGCGACTGACAGCCCGTTTACCGACATGGCGCTTGGCTTTCGCGGTAACGCGCTGGCCGCCATGACGATCCGCGATGGCTTCGGCCAGGTTACCGAGCTGCGCTTCGAGGCCTTCAAGACCAACCCGGCGCTCGACAAGGGCTTGTTCCGGTTTACGCCACCGCCCGGTGCGGACGTGATCGGCGAGTAGCCGCTCGCCCATGGACGATCTCTTCGCCGACGACACGGCGGTGACCGCGCCGATCGACAGTGCGCCGCTGGCCGAGCGCCTGCGGCCGGTCTCGATCGACGAGGTGATTGGGCAGGGGCACCTGCTGGGGGCGGGCAAGCCCCTGCGTCTCGCCTTTGAGGGGCGCAAGCTGCACTCGATGATTCTCTGGGGGCCCCCGGGGGTCGGCAAGACGACCCTGGCAAGGCTCATGGCCGGATCGGTGGATGCCGAGTTCCAGGCGCTGTCCGCCGTCTTTTCCGGAGTCAAGGAGATCCGTGAGGCGGTCCGCCGGGCCGAGGAGGCCAGGGCGCGGGGACGTCACACGGTGCTCTTCGTCGATGAGGTCCATCGCTTCAACAAGGCCCAGCAGGACGCCTTCCTGCCCTACGTCGAGCAGGGCCTGGTCACGTTCATTGGCGCCACGACCGAGAACCCCTCGTTCGAAGTGAACTCGGCCCTCCTGTCCCGGGCCAGCGTCTACGTGCTCGAGGCCTTGTCGGAGGCGGAACTGGGGGCCTTGTTCGCCCGGGCGGTGGTTGCCTCGGGCACGGCCCTGGACTTCGAGGAAGACGCCGTTGCGCGCGTCTGTGGCTTCGCCGATGGCGACGGCCGGCGCCTGCTGAATCTGGTGGAGCAACTGCTGGATGCCGCGATGGCCTCGGGGCTTGACCGGGTGCCGGCCGACTTCGTCGATCAGGTCCTGTCCCGCAGTCTGCGTCGCTTCGACAAAGGCGGCGATGCGTTCTATGACCAGATCTCGGCCCTGCACAAATCCGTCAGGGGTTCCGATCCGGACGCGACGCTGTACTGGCTGTGCCGGATGCTGGATGCGGGGGCCGACCCGCTCTACATCGGACGCCGCCTGGTGCGCATGGCGAGTGAAGACATTGGACTGGCCGACCCCCGGGCGCTCGAGATCACGCTCAATGCCTGCGCCGCGTTCGAGCGGCTCGGTGCGCCGGAAGGTGAACTGGCGCTCGCCCAGGCCGCGGTCTTTCTGGCCTGTGCCGCCAAGTCGAATGCGGTCTACATGGCCTACAAGGCGGCTCGCAAGCACGTGACGGAGGCCGGGTCGGCGCCGGTGCCCGTTCACCTGCGGAACGCGCCGACGCGGCTCATGAAGGATCTGGGGCACGGCAAGGCATACCGCTACGCGCACGACGAACCCGGTGGCTATGCCGCAGGCGAAACCTACCTGCCGGACGGCATGGCTCGCCCGGACTGGTATCAGCCGACGGACCGGGGCCTGGAGCTCCGGATCCGCGAAAAGATCACCCGGCTGCGCGAACTGGACGCAGCCTGGACCGAGGCGCAGCGCGGGCGCTGACAGGCGCGACCGCTGTCGCGGTCAGTGAATGATCGGGTGGTCCTTCTGGAACCTGGCGCAGATGAGGCGGACCTGCTCGGCCCGGGCCCGGTCGCCCCGGCGCTCGGCGCGGTGGAGCATCTCGGCCATGAATTGGCTCAGGATCAGGACGCCCTCGGGGGTCTGGACAAGTCCGCAGGCGATCTGCGCGGCCGCGGCGTCCGGAATGGCTTCGTGTTCGGCGATCAGGGCGACCTCGTCATCGGTCAGGTCGCAGTAGTCCAGGCAATCCCTCATGGAAAGCATGCGGTCTCCTCCGTTCATGGGCACCATCTCGTCGCGGCGCCTCTCAATCGAGTATTTCAATATGGCTCAAAGAGCCGTCTACGGAAAAAAAGTTTCTGCGACAAAGTGCAACTTCCGATTGGTCCGTTCTATCGGTTCGGGTCGGCGCTCGCGGCGTCGCGCTGCGAAACGGTAGAATCCCGCCTTTGCAATCGACTCGACCGGACCTAACGTCACCATGCTCGACATCCAGCTTCTCCGCGGCCAGATCGAAGAGGTCGCCGCCGCGCTTGCCAACCGCGGCATGCAACTCGATACCGCCGCTTTCGCCTCCCTCGAGGAGCGGCGCAAGGGCCTGCAGGCGCGGACCCAGGAACTGCAGGCGAAGCGCAATGCGCTGTCCAAGCAGATCGGGATGCTGAAGGGAAAGGGCGAGGACGCATCCGCCGTGATGGCCGAGGTCGGCGGCATCGGCGACGAACTGAAGCGCAACGAGCAGGCGCTGGGCGAGTTGCTGGCCAGCATCAACGATTTCGTCGCCGGCCTGCCCAACCTGCCTCACGAGTCGGTTCCGGCGGGCCGCTCCGAGGCGGACAACGTCGAGGTTCGCCGTTGGGGCACGCCGCGCAGCTTCGACTTCGAGGTCAAGGACCACGTGGACGTCGGGGCCAGCCTGGGCGGATTGGACTTCGAAACCGCGGCGAAGGTCTCCGGCGCCCGCTTTGCGGTGATGCGCGGTGGCATCGCCCGGCTGCATCGTGCGCTGGCCCAGTTCATGATCGACACCCATACCCGAGAGCACGGCTACACGGAAGTCTCGGTGCCGTATCTGGTGAATCCCGCCAGCATGTTTGGCACGGGGCAGCTGCCCAAGTTCGAGGAGGACCTGTTCCGCGTACCCAAGGCCGATGGGGGGCATTTCTACCTGATTCCGACGGCCGAGGTCCCGGTCACCAACATGGTGCGCGACGAGCTGCTGGCCACCGGATCGGTGCCGATGAAATTCGTCTGCCATACGCCGTGCTTCCGCTCGGAGGCGGGCTCCTATGGCCGCGACACGCGGGGCATGATCCGCCAGCACCAGTTCGAGAAGGTGGAGCTGGTCCGCATCGAGACGCCGGACACCTCCTGGGAGGCGCTGGAAGAACTCACCGGCCATGCAGAGGCAATCCTGCAAAAACTCGAGCTGCCGTACCGAAAGATCGTGCTGTGCTCCGGGGACATGGGATTCTCGGCCGCCAAGACCTACGACCTCGAAGTCTGGCTACCGGCGCAGAACACCTACCGGGAGATCTCTTCCTGCTCGAACACCGGTGCTTTCCAGGCGCGGCGCATGCAGGCCCGCTTCAAGAATGCCCAGGGCAAGAACGAGTTCGTCCACACCCTCAACGGCTCGGGACTGGCCGTCGGCCGGACTCTCGTCGCGGTACTCGAGAACTACCAGCAGGCGGATGGCTCGGTCATCGTGCCGAAGGTCCTGGTGCCCTACATGGGCGGCGTCGAGGTGCTCGCGCCCTGACGCGCTGCAGGCGGCGATGGGAGCAGCTCGTCGAGCGGCGCTGGATCGCTGGCGATGTCGGCCGGCTCGAAGCGGGCCAGGATCTCGTAGTAGTTGCGGACCGACTCCGCCATGATCACCGCCTCTCCACCGCGCCCTCGCCCCGATTGCAGGCGGGCCGCGTAGGCCGGGCGTGAAATCAGCGGCAGGACCGCCTTCATGTCCTTCCAGCTGGTGTGATCCTTCTTGAGGCTGCGGGCGATCGCCGCCGCGCCCCGCAGGTGCCCCATGCCCACGTTGTAGGCCGCGACCGCCATCCAGTTCCGGTCGGGTTCCTGCACGCTTTCGGGCAACTCGTCGCGGAGCAGGGACAGGTAGCGTGCGCCCCCCAGAATGCTCTCGCGCGGGTCCAGGCGGTTCTTTACGCCAAGTCGCATGGCCGTTTCCGAGGTCAGCATCATCATGCCCCGCACGCCGGTGTAGGACGTGGCGTTCGGATCCCACTGGCTTTCCTGGTAGGACACCGCGGCGATCAGGCGCCAGTCCAGGCCATAGGTTTCGCCGGCCTCGACGAAGAACGCCCGGTAGCGGGGCAGGCGGGTCTGCATGCGCGTCAGGAACGCGGCGACCCGTTGCTCGTCCAGGCGCTCGACGTGGCCGAAGTAGCGCTCCATGACCCGGTCGAGGAGGCCGCTTGTTCTCGCATCGACCAGGAAGGCGTCGACCTGGCCGGAGAGCCCGTCCGCCGTGTCGGTCGCGAGAGCCCAGGCCGTGTCGGCCCGCAGATTGAGCGGCATTGCCACCCGCAACTCGGGGTGGTAGTTCGCCATCACCTGGTAGCTGGTCCTGTCGGCGGCGGCGAAGTCGAGCTCTCCTGCCGCCACCCGCTCGATCAGCTCCGTTTCGCCACCGATGCGCGCGAAAGCGATACGGATGCCGGGCACGCGGCGCTTCATGGCCTCGAGCGCCCGAGCAGGTACCGATCCGCGTCGCACCCCGATCTGGTGGCCGACCAGTTCGGTTTCGCGTTCGATGGGGCTACCCTCGCTGCTGCCGACCAGCACATAGTCCACCGGTCTCACCGGAGAGGACCAGCGCACCTTCCGGTCCGTGTTCTGGATAAGGCCCGCCGCCGCCATGTGAACGTTGCCGTACTCGACCGCCTTGAGGGCAGCCGCGGACGTTGGCACCAGCTCGAAGCGCACTGGCAGGCCGAGGCGTTCGCCGAAGGCCATCAGCAGGTCGTGCTCGAAGCCCTCGGGCTCACCGTCCGGACCCTCCCGGTAGGACACGGCATCCTGACGGATCGCCACGCGCAGCTCGCCCAGCGTGGCGGGGTCGAGCAGCCGGGCCCGCGGTGCCCGCTCGCAGCCGGCTAGCAGGCTGGCCAAGACGAGCAGGACCACGAGCCAGCCTGGCGGGCTCGTCCATGCGCAAGGGCGGGGCGGGGGCGGCTGCTTCGTCAAGGGTCGATCGGATCGGGCCGGGATCGCAGTGATACCGCAGGGCGGGCGGAATGTCACCAAAATGTGGTAAATTAGCAATATCTAATAGATCAGGAGAATCATGATGTCCGGGAAGTCCTTCGTACAGATCACCAATGATGTCTCCGGTGCACTGGATGCCATGCGCCACGAAGTGCCGGACACGATGAAGGGGTTCTCCGAGCTCGCCAAGGCCTCGATGAAGGCGGGTAGCATCGATGCGCTCCACAAGGAACTCATCGCGCTCGCGATCGGCGTGTCGTCCCGCTGCGACGCGTGCATCGGCTTCCACGTCAAGGCACTGATCCGCCTCGGCGTCACGCGGGAGCAATTGATGGAAACGCTGGCCATCTGCACCTACATGGGCGGTGGCCCGAGCCTGATGTACGCCGCCGAGGCGGTCCGCGCCTACGACGAATTGCTGCCCAGGGTGCAGAAGAAGGCCTGACGGGCGGACTTGATGCCTGACCCGGTTTACACCGGCCAAATCGACGGTATAATGCGCGGCTTCGGTTTTCGTGCCGAAGCGGAGAGGTGCCGGAGTGGTCGAACGGGCTTGACTCGAAATCAAGTGTACGGCTTGCCGTACCGTGGGTTCGAATCCCACCCTCTCCGCCATAACATGCGTAAAATCAACGTGTTATGGCTGTTTTTTGTAGTAGCCCACCAGATAGCCCACCACTTCGGTGGGTTTTTGGTTTTTCAGGGCTAGTTGGTTGGCGTTTCTTCCTTGCGATTTGACTGCGCAGATACGCGAGGACGTTGTAACGCCACGCGAACGCAAGGCATTGCGGTCGTTTCCGCAGGCCCCCTGTCGAGTCAGTGCGGTCTGCCCGTCAGTTGTCGGTGTGCGCGTGCCACAAGTCGCATCCACATCCCCAGGGCTCCCGCAGCTACCCCAATGACATCAATCGTCGTCGTCCTCGTCCTCATCGACTGGCTCGAACCAGAGCAACTCGGCGCGGTACTCATCCGAGGCGGATGCGACCAGGCGCTTGGCCTTCAGGCTGGTCTTGCGCGTGGTGTTCATCCGCAGGAGGTTGAGCGCGATATGGCGGACCAGGGCAAGGTTTTGAGCGATATGGCCGCTGCGCCCACGGGCGTAGTCATCGCCGAACTGGAGCTCTGTCGCCGACGGTGCGGGTGCGTTCGACCACTGTGAAGCTGCGGATGTCGCGCCATTGATCGGCCCTGTAGAGGCGATCGCCGACCTCGAAGGCGTCGCAACGGCGGATATCCTCCCGGCCGTGCCCTCGCGAGCGAGTTTCGCTTGAACTGACTGCGACCCGCGGCTCGTCGAAGCCGGTGTGCGCGAACAGGATCGAGTCGACCAGCTTCGGATGGTTGTCCTTGACGCACAGCACGTAGTCGCCTTTGCCCCTCACGAATCTGCCGTGCGATCGCCGTCTGGGTGCCCATCGCATCGATGGTGACGATGCACCCCTTCACGTCCAGCGTACGCAGCAGTTCCGGAATGGCGGTGATCTCGTTGGA
>JBNLCM010000031.1:0-8798 GCA_050303815.1 Rhodocyclaceae bacterium | reverse complement strand
GTCAGGTACTTTGCGTGACGCACCTGTCCCAGGTGGCGGCGCAGGCGGACTGGCAGTGGTCGATCGCCAAGGAGGTACGCGACGGCGAAACGCTCAGCTCGGTCCGCTCCCTCGACAGCGAGGGCCGCGTCGAGGAAATCGCACGCATGCTGGGCGGGGTCGAGATCACGCAGACCACCCGCGAGCACGCCGGCGAGATGCTCTCGCGCCGGGACTGAGCAAGGCGATCCGCGGCGCTATTCGTCGCCGGGGTCGGCCTGACGGTGGGGGCAATCGGTCTTCAGGCAGTCGGCGTAGAGGTAGAGCGCGTGCTCCTTGACGGCGAATCCCCGCTGTTCTGCGACGGCGATCTGCCGGCGCTCGATCTCGGCGTCGAAGAATTCTTCCACCCGGCCACACTGAAGGCAGACGAGGTGGTCGTGGTGCCTGCCTTCGTTGAGTTCGAAAACCGCCTTGCCGGACTCGAAGAAGTGCCGTTCGAGCAGGCCCGCCTGCTCGAACTGGGTCAGGACGCGATAGACCGTGGCCAGGCCGATGTCCATGCCTTCCTGCATCAGTTGGCGATAGACGTCTTCCGCCGTCAGATGCCGCTGCTCCGTGTTCTGGAACAGATCAAGAATCTTGAGTCGGGGGAAGGTGGCCTTCAGGCCAATGCTTTTGAGGTTCTGTGTATTGGAAGGCATTGAGTTTGTCGAGAACCTGTCAGGGCGTCGGCGTGGGGCGCCGCCGCTGCCGACGATGCGCCGGCCCCCTATGATATATTTTTTCGACTACGTCTGAGCACGGCGGTTCACTCTGGGGCAGCGCGCCCCGCGTCCAAAGGATTGTTCCCCCCTATGCGTCACCCGATCCTGCCTGCGGCCATGGTGTCCGCGGCCCTTCTGCTCGGTGGTTGCTCCGCCGGCAACCTGCTGAGCCCCTATCGTATCGATGTGCGCCAGGGCAACGATGTCACGCCCGAAATGGTGGCCCAGCTGAAACCGGGCATGACACCGGACCAGGTGCGGTTCGTGCTGGGCACGCCGCTCGTGGTGGACCCCTTTCACCAGGATCGCTGGGATTATTTCTACCGCTTCCAGCCAGGGCGTGGCGAGGCCGAGCAAAAGCGCCTGACGGTCGTGTTCCGAGAGGGGCGGCTCGCGGATTATCACGGCGATGTCGAGCCCGCACCGGCGGATCGCATCGAGCCTCCGACGCGCGTGATCGAGATCGAGCGCGAGGCGGGCAAGTAGGCGAGATTCCAGGAGACCTCTGCAATGCAACAACAGAAGATCGCGATCGCCGGCTGTACCGGCCGGATGGGTCGCACGCTCATCGAGGCGACGCTCGCCGACCCGGCGGTGTCTCTCGCCGCAGCCTTCGATCGCCCGGGCAGCAAGCATGCGGGGCGCGATGCCGGTGATTCGATGGGTATCGAGACCGGCATCCCGATCACCGATGACGCCGAGGCGGCGATCTCGGCAGCCGACTGTGTCATCGACTTTACGCTGCCCGACGGAACGCTCCGGCATCTGGAACTCGCCGCAGAGCGCGGTGTGGCCATGGTGATCGGTACAACCGGCCTCGACGAGCGGCAGAAGGCGCGGGTCGCCGAGGCGGCGACCCGGATTCCGGTGGTCTTCGCGCCAAACATGGCGGTCGGCGTAAACGCGGTGTTCAAGCTGCTCGAGACGGCGTCACGCATCCTGAATGCGGGTTACGACGTCGAGATCATCGAAGCGCACCATCGGCACAAGGTCGATGCGCCGTCCGGGACCGCGCTGCGCATGGGCGAAGTGGTTGCGCGCGAGCTGGGGCGCGATCTCAGGCAATGCGCGATTTTCGGTCGCGAAGGGCGCACCGGCGAGCGCGACGACCAGACGATCGCATTTTCCACCATCCGCGGTGGCGACATCATCGGCGACCACACGGTCCTGTTCGCCGGGACAGGCGAACGCATCGAGATCACCCACAAATCGGGTGGCCGCATGCCCTATGCGATGGGCGCGCTGCGGGCCGCTGCGTTCCTGCGGACCCATTCCAGCGGGCTGTTCGACATGCAGGACGTGCTGGGACTGCGCTGACGGCCCGCCCGGGTGGGGAGGGGGGGTGCCCCGTCGGCGCCCGACCGTGATGGACGTGACACGCTTTGACAAGCTGACCTCAAGTGCGAGCGGTGTCTCCCGTTAATCCGTGGCATGCCGAGGGGCGCCAACGCTCCGGCCGTCGTCGCCGGTCCGGTGTGCGCTTGCCTCCTCGATTCGTCTTTCGAGGCTTCGCGAATTGAATCCAGAGACGCTTGCTGCCGAACTCCGCTCGCTGTTTGGTGTTGATTCGGTCACGCAGTTGCAGGAACGGGTGGGCGCCGCGGTGCCTGCCGATGCGGGTGCGCTCGTGGATCGAATGCTGGCCCTGCTTCAGCGAATCGAGCGGCAGGTCGGCAAGGCGCCAGCGAAGGGGGCCGTCGAGGCCGAGGTGATGGCAGTCTCCGCGTTGCACGCGGCGGGGGCCGGCTTCTGGAACTGGGATCTGTCCGGCGAACAGGTCGAGATCGACCGCGAATGGCGGGACATGCTCGGGCTCGCGTCCCAGGTGACCCTGACGGACCGCTTCGAGTCCTGGATCCCCTTGATGCATCCCGATGACCTGGCGGAGGCCCGGCGTCGCATCGCGGATCACCTCAAGGGGGCCGTTCCGGTATTTCTCTGCGAGCTGCGCATGCGCCACCAGGACGGCTCATGGCGCTGGCTGCAGCTGCGGGGCAAAGCCTGCGAGCGGGGGAGTGACGGACGCTGGAAGTACCTGCGCGGGGTCTATCGCGAGATCACCGACCGGAAGGACTGGGAATTCGAACTGCTTCGCGCCAAGGAACAGGCGGAGGCAGCGAATACGGCCAAGAGCGATTTCCTGGCCAATATGAGCCACGAGATCCGCACGCCGATGAACGGCATCATCGGCATGACGGAACTGGTGCTCGACACGACCCTCGACGATGAGCAGCGCGAGTACCTCACGACGGTACGGACCTCGGCCGAGGCGCTGCTCGTGATCCTCAACGACATCCTGGATTTCTCGAAGATCGAGGCAGGCAAGATGGAACTCGAGCGGATCGAGTTCTCGCCACGCTCGATCGTCTCGGACGTCGCCAAGGCCATGGCGCTCCGCATCCACCAGAAGGGACTCGCCCTGTTCTTCCGCGTCGCGCCGGACGTGCCAGAGAGCTGTGTCGGCGACCCCGGCCGGGTGCGCCAGATCCTGCTCAACCTGCTTGGCAATGCCGCCAAGTTCACCGAGGCCGGACGCATCGAAATCGTCGTGCGCCGGAATGCGGAGGCCGCGGGGCGGATGCAACTGGCCTTTGAGGTCGCGGATTCCGGCATCGGCATTCCGCCAGCGCAGCAGCGCCACATCTTCGGCGCCTTTGCCCAGGCCGACACCTCGACGACGCGTCGCTTCGGCGGCACCGGGTTGGGCCTGGCCATCTGTCGTCGGCTGGTCGAGATCATGGGCGGCGAGATCGGCGTGGAGAGCGTCGACGGGCAGGGCAGCCGCTTTCACTTCACCGTCGACGTGGCCCCCGTGATACCGGCCGAGCGGCTGGCGCTGGCCGGGCTCGAAGGACGTTCGGCCCTGCTGGTGATCGGCGACGACGGCTATCGGGCGCACGTGGTACGGCAGCTGGCTGACCTGGGCGTGTCGGCCTTGGCGACTGCGGACGTGGAAAGCGCCCGGGCACGCCTGATGTCGGCCACCAAGCGGAACGCCGCTTTCGATTTCCTGATCATCGACACCCGCCTCCCCGATGACGGGGGCTTCGCCCTGTCCCAGGATTTCGAGGAGGCCGCGCCCTGGCTCGACCGGATCCTGATGCTGATGGATACCGACAACCAGCGCACCGCGAGCGACCGCTGCCAGAGGCTTGGCTTGCGGGGGCGGCTGATCCAGCCCTTCTCGGAGCGCGATCTGGGCGAGGCGCTCCAGCTGGCTCTGAGCGAAGGGGGCGAGGACGAGCAGGTCCTGGAGGAGTTCAACCCCGGCCTGACCCTCACCGAGATGATGTCGATGCAGCCGGACAATCCGACCGGACTCGAGGTGCTGCTGGTCGAGGACAACCCGGTCAACCAGACGGTGGCGTCCAAGATCCTGCAGAAGGCTGGCCACTCGGTGAGCATCGCGGCGAACGGGAAGGAAGCGATCGAGCAGTTCGACAACCGGATCTTCGACCTGATCCTGATGGATGTGCAGATGCCCGTGATGGGCGGCCTGGAAGCCGCACAAGCCATCCGTGCGCGTGAGGCCCGGCGGAGCTGGTCCGCCGAGGGCGACTGGCGCCAGACGCCGATTGTCGCCATGACGGCGCACGCCATGCAGGGGGACCGGGAACGCTGTCTCGATGCGGGCATGGACGACTATGTGGCCAAGCCGATCAAGCCGGCCGAGCTGTTCGCCGCCATCGAGCGGGTGTGTGGTTCGATCCCGAGCGCGCCGGTCGTCGGTGACCGTACGCTCCTCGACGCGCCGGCCACCGGTGGGACCATCGACCTGACCCATACGCGCGAACTCCTCGACGGAGACGAGCATGCCGTCGCGCAGCTGACCCGCGTCTTCTTTGCCGATTTTGGCCGCAGCCTGAACCAGCTCGAGCGGGCCGGCAAGGAGCGGGACCTGGAGACACTGTGCTCGCTGAGCCACGCGCTGAAGGGATCGCTCGGGGTCTTCGGCGCGACGCGCGCGACCGACGCGGCCATCCGGCTGGAGAAGAGCGCCCGCGAAGGGGATGCGGATTCCGCGGTTCGCTGGATCCCCGCGCTGGTGAACGAACTCAACCGTGTCGCCAGCGCACTGCGGGCCGCCGTCAACTTCTGAGTGGCGCCCGGGAACGGCCGGCGCGCGGTGGATTGTCACGAATTCAACAAATCGACCTTACGCTGCGTTGCCGCATCAGCGGTCGGTTGCTATAATTTCGTTCGTCAAACGGGACGGGCCAATGCGCCTCTCCCGTTTTTTGTGTACCGGCCGGCCGTCCCCCAACGAGTTTCGATCAGGAGTTGCCCGTGAGCGTTTTTCCCCAAGCCATTCTCGCCCTCGCCGACGGGACGGTGTTCAGAGGAAAAGGAATCGGGGCCGCGGGACAGTCCGTCGGTGAAGTGGTCTTCAATACCTCGATGTCGGGCTACCAGGAGATCCTGACCGACCCGAGCTATGCCCGCCAGATCGTGACGCTGACCTACCCGCACATCGGCAATACCGGTGTGAACGAGGAGGACTGCGAAGCGAAGCGGATCCACTCCGCCGGCCTGATCATCCGCGACCTGCCCATCCTGCCCAGCAACTGGCGCATGCAGCAGACACTGCCCGACTACCTCAAGGCCGAGGGGGTCGTGGCGATCGCCGACATCGACACCCGCCGCCTGACGCGGATCCTTCGGGAGAAGGGCGCCCAGGCTGGCTGCCTCGTGACGGCAGCCGACGGAGCGGCGCCGAACGCCGAGGAGGCGGTCGAGCTGGCGCGGGCGTTCCCGGGGTTGGCCGGCATGGATCTCGCCAAGGTCGTCAGCACGACCGAGTCGTACCCGTGGAATAGCACGGAATGGCGGCTCGAGGGCGGCTACGGCATGGCCGGCGAGGGGCGTTTCCACGTCGTCGCCTATGACTTCGGCGTCAAGCACAACATTCTCCGGATGCTGGCGGAGCGCGGCTGCCGCCTGACCGTGGTGCCTGCCCAGACGCCGGCCAGCGACGTTCTGGCCATGAACCCGGATGGCGTCTTCCTCAGCAACGGTCCGGGGGATCCCGAGCCCTGCGACTACGCCATCGCGGCGATCCGCGAGATCCTGGCCCAGGGCATCCCGACCTTCGGCATCTGCCTCGGCCACCAGCTCCTCGCGCTCGCGTCGGGCGCACGCACCGTGAAGATGAAGTTCGGTCACCACGGCGCCAACCATCCGGTCAAGGACCTGGACTCGGGCCGGGTCATGATCACGTCCCAGAACCATGGCTTTGCGGTGGATGGCGAGTCGCTCCCGTCCAACCTGCGCGCCACCCACGTCTCGCTGTTCGACGGCAGCCTGCAGGGCCTCGCCCGCACCGACGTGCCGGCGTTCTGCTTCCAGGGGCACCCTGAAGCCAGCCCCGGCCCGCACGACGTGGCCTACCTGTTCGACCGATTCATCCATCTGCTCGAACGTCGCTGAGGCGCCCTGAGGCCCCTCCCCAGCAACAGACGACGTTCCCCTTCGACAGAGCCAACAAGACATGCCAAAGCGCACAGACATCCAATCCATCCTGATCATCGGTGCCGGTCCGATCATCATCGGCCAGGCCTGCGAGTTCGACTACTCGGGCGCCCAGGCGTGCAAGGCGCTGCGCGAGGAAGGCTACCGGGTGGTCCTGGTCAACTCGAACCCGGCCACGATCATGACCGACCCGGGCACGGCCGACGTGACCTACATCGAGCCGATCACCTGGCAGGTGGTCGAGCGCATCATCGAGAAGGAGCGTCCTGACGCGCTGTTGCCGACCATGGGTGGCCAGACCGCGTTGAACTGCGCCCTCGACCTCGCCAGCAAGGGGGTGCTCGACAAGTACGGGGTCGAGCTGATCGGCGCCTCCCAGGAGGCCATCGACAAGGCCGAGGACCGGGAGCGCTTCAAGGAGGCGATGACCAAGATCGGCCTCGGATCGGCCCGCTCCGGCATCGCCCACAGCCTCGAAGAGGCGCTCCAGGTGCAGGGCGGATTGGGCTTTCCGGTCATCATCCGACCGTCCTTCACCCTGGGTGGCACGGGCGGCGGCATTGCCTACAACATGGAAGAGTTCCTCGAGATCTGCAAGCGCGGTATCGAGGCCAGCCCGACCAACGAACTCCTGATCGAGGAGTCGCTGATCGGCTGGAAGGAATTCGAGATGGAGGTGGTCCGCGACAGCAAGGACAACTGCATCATCGTCTGCTCGATCGAGAACCTGGACCCGATGGGCGTGCATACCGGTGACTCGATCACCGTGGCGCCGGCCCAGACCCTGACGGACAAGGAATACCAGATCATGCGGAACGCCTCGATCGCGGTGCTGCGCGAGATCGGGGTGGACACGGGAGGCTCGAACGTCCAGTTCGCCATCAACCCCGCCGATGGACGGATGATCGTCATCGAGATGAACCCGCGGGTGTCCCGCTCCTCGGCACTGGCCTCCAAGGCCACCGGCTTTCCGATTGCCAAGGTCGCGGCCAAGCTGGCGGTCGGCTTTACCCTCGACGAACTGCGCAACGACATCACGGGCGGCGCCACACCGGCGTCCTTCGAGCCGTCGATCGACTACGTCGTCACCAAGATTCCCCGCTTCGCGTTCGAGAAGTTCCCGCTCGCCAATGATCGCCTGACCACCCAGATGAAGTCGGTCGGCGAGGTGATGGCCATGGGCCGGACCTTCCAGGAGTCCTTCCAGAAGGCCCTGCGCGGGCTTGAGGTCGGGGTGTACGGCCTCGACGAGGTGGACGCGGCCGAGGAGGACCTCGACCACGAGCTCGGCAATCCGGGGCCGCAGCGCATCTGGTACGTGGGGCAGGCCTTCCGCGAGGGCATGAGCCTCGAACGACTGCACACCGTCACGCACATCGATCCGTGGTTCCTGGCCCAGATCCAGGACATCGTGATGACCGAGAAGTCGCTGGCGGGGCGCTCCCTGAAGAATCTCGGCGCGGCCGAGCTGCGCGAGCTGAAGCGCAAGGGTTTCTCGGATCGCCGCCTGGCCCGCCTGCTCAACAGTGAGGAGACGGCGGTCCGCCTGCATCGCCACGCCGCGGGCGTTCGTCCGGTGTACAAGCGGGTGGATACCTGCGCGGCCGAGTTCGCCACCTCCACGGCCTACATGTACTCCACCTATGAGGAGGAGTGCGAGGCGCAGCCGACCGGTCGCCGCAAGATCATGGTGCTGGGTGGCGGCCCGAACCGGATCGGGCAGGGCATCGAGTTCGACTACTGCTGCGTGCACGCTGCGCTGGCCCTGCGCGAGAACGACTTCGAGACCATCATGGTCAATTGCAACCCGGAGACCGTGTCGACCGACTACGACACCTCCGACCGCCTGTATTTCGAGCCGATCACGCTCGAGGACATCCTCGAGATCGTCCATGTGGAAAAGCCCGCCGGCGTGATCGTCCAGTTCGGCGGCCAGACGCCGCTCAAGCGGGCGCGGGCGCTCGAAGCCAACGGCGTGCCGATCATCGGCACGTCCCCGGACATGATCGACGCCGCCGAGGACCGCGAGCGCTTCCAGAAGCTGCTCAATGACCTGGGCCTCAAGCAGCCGCCCAACCGGACGGCCCGGACGCCCGAGGAGGCGGTCCGCCTGGCTGCCGAGATCGGTTACCCGCTGGTCGTGCGGCCGTCCTACGTGCTGGGTGGTCGCGCGATGGAAATCGTCCACGAGCAGAAGGATCTGGAGCGCTACATGCGCGAGGCGGTCAAGGTCTCCAACGAGTCGCCGGTGCTGCTCGACCGCTTCCTCAACGATGCCACCGAGGTGGATGTGGACGCCCTGTCCGATGGCGAGCAGGTCATCATCGGCGGCATCATGGAGCACATCGAACAGGCGGGCGTTCACTCGGGTGATTCGGCCTGCTCGCTGCCGCCCTACACGCTGACGCCCCGGCTGCAGGACGAGTTGCGCCGACAGACCCAGGCGATGGCGATGGCGCTCAATGTCTGCGGTCTGATGAACGTCCAGTTCGCGATCCAGGGCGAGGGCGACGAGGCGGTGGTCTATGTCCTGGAGGTGAACCCGAGGGCCTCGCGCACCGTGCCGTTCGTCTCCAAGGCCTG
>JBNLCM010000030.1:0-42166 GCA_050303815.1 Rhodocyclaceae bacterium | reverse complement strand
ATCGAACGAGAGCGCAATTCGCGCGCCCGCCGCCTGTGATCTCGAGTCATCGGCCGTAAACGCAGAAAACCCCGCCGAAGCGGGGTTCTCAACGGGTCAGCCAGGCACGCCACCTCAGACCGGCATGTTCATGATGTCCTGATAGGCCGTCACCAGCCGGTTGCGGACCTGGACCATCTGCTGGAACGACAGGTTGGCCTTCTGCAGGTTCACCATCACGTCCTGAAGGTTGACGTTGGGGTCCCCTGCCTGGAAGTCCTTCGACATCTGACGCGCTTCCTGCTGGGCCGCGCTGACGTCCTTGAGGGCATTCTGGAGGACCTCGCTGAACTCGACACCGGGCGCGCCTTCCGCATCCTGAGCGGGCTTGGCAGCGCCAGCCGCCTGCGCGGTGGAGCGCAGTTCAGTCAGCATCTGTTCGATTCCGCGGGTGTCCATGATTCAACTCTCCGTCCAGAGGCGGTGTTTTCAGTCTAGCACAGCAATTGGCATGCCACGGAACCTGAAACTCCCCGGGGGATCGCCCCGCCGCACGGACTATTCGACCGGGTAGCCCTCCTCCCGGTATTGCTGCAGCTTGTACCGCAAGGTCCGTTCCGAGATGCCCAGCTTTTCGACCGCCTTCTTCCGTGACCAGCCGACCTCGCGCAAGGTGCCCAGGATGTGCTCCCGCTCGAGGTCCTTCATGCTGCTGGGTCGATCCATCGGGCCGGTGGCTGCAGGAATTGCCGGCTCAGCGGCAGGATTTGCCGGTATGTCGCCGCGCGGCACGGCGGCGGAGAGCGTCGCGGCCGGCGGAGTCGTCGGCTGCCACCGGGGCAGGCACAAGCCGATCGTATCGGGTCCGATGGTATCGCCGGAGGCGAGGATCTGCGCCCGCTGCATGGTGTTCTCGAGTTCCCTGGCATTGCCCGGCCACGGGTACTGGACCAGCACGGCTTCCGCCGCCGGCGAAAGCTTCGCGTGGCGCTTCAGCCGCTCGCCGTGAAGGCTTGCGAAATGCCGGGCCAGCGCAACGACGTCGCCTGGCCGCTCACGCAGGGGAGGTATCGCCAGGGGGAACACATTGAGACGGTAGTAGAGATCCTCCCGGAACCGACCGGCTGCCGCTTCCGCGGCCATGTCGCGGTTGCTGGTGGCGAGTACCCGAATGTCGAGCGCAATCGGCTTCTTGCCACCCACACGCTCGACCTCCCGCTCTTGCAGAACGCGTAGCAACTTCGCCTGCAGGCCAAGGGGCATTTCCGAGATCTCGTCGAGGAGCAGCGTGCCGCCCTCTGCCTGCTCGAACTTGCCGGGCTGCGCCTGGGCAGCGCCGGTGAACGCACCCTTCTCGTAGCCGAACAGCGTGGCCTCGAGCAGGTTCTCGGGAATGGCGGCGCAGTTGATCGCGATGAACGGCTTTCCCGCCCGCGCGGAATGCGCGTGAATGTACCGCGCGAAGACCTCCTTGCCCGTTCCCGACTCGCCCGTCAGGAGGACCGTCGCATCGGTTTCCGCGACGCGCGCGGCCATCGCCAGCACGTTGCGGGTCACGGGATCGGCGGCAATCGTGTCGTCGCGGCCGCCCGGCACCACCGCGTATCGGCGGATGTGCTCCAGCAAGGTCGCCGGTTCGAACGGCTTCATCAAGAAGTCGCAGGCCCCTCCCCGCATCGCGGCCACCGCCTTTTCCACGTCACCGTAGGCCGTCATCAGCAGGACGGGCAGTTGCGGCAGTCGCGCGCGGACTGCCGCCAACAGGGCCAGGCCATCCATCGGCTCCATCTTCAGGTCGGACAGGACCAGATGGAAGGCCTGCTCCTCAAGCGCGGCAAGGGCGGCCGGTCCGCCGTCGACGGGGACAGGGCGGTGACCGGCAATCTCGAGCGTCATCGAGACGGCGTCACGCAGGGCGGCGTCGTCTTCGACGACGAGAATATCGAGGGCGTCACTCATGGGCGTCTTCCGCAACCGAGCCCTCCTCACCCGAGGCGTCGGGCAGGCTCAGCGTAAATGTCGTTCCTTCTCCAGCGACCGAAGCCACTTCGATGTCGCCGCCATGGGCGCGGGCCACGCTCCGTGCAATCGCCAGCCCCAGCCCCGTCCCTTCGGAGCGCGTGGTAAAGAACGGCTCGAAGATCCGGCTCTGGAGATCCTCGTCCATGCCTTTGCCATTGTCGCGCACCTGAAAGCGGACCGACTCGCCATCGCGTGAGACCTCCAGGCTGACCTCACCGCCGGCCGGCGTCGCCTGCACGGCATTCTCCAGCAGGTTGGTCAGCGCGCCGGCCAGCGCCTTGCGATCCCCGGTCAGGCGCGCATCCGGGCACCGACAGGCATCGCGGAACACCACCTGGCGCGCGCGGGCCACCGGCTCGAGCGTGTAGGTGAGCTCGGCGGCCAGTTCGCAGGCGCCAAAACGCTCGCGTTCCTGCGTATCGCCTCGCGCGAAGAGGAGCATGTCACGGATCAAGCGTTCGAGAAGACGAAGCCGCTCGAGGGCCCGGTCGACAATCCGGGCCCTATCCGGCGCCCCGAGCTCGGGCTGGGACAGGTTTCCCACGTACAGCAGGGCGGCCGACAACGGCGTTCGCAGCTGATGCGCGAGACCGGCCACCATCTCCCCCATCGCCGCCAGCCGTTCGTTGCGCTCGACCTGCAGGCGCATGCGGTGCGTCTCGCTGATATCGTGCAGCAGCACGATGGAACCCTCCCCGGACTCGAGCGGCGTTCTGGCGACCGCCAGCCGTGCCACGTGCGCGCCGGTTTCGTGGCGCCATTCGCCCGGCGTCTCGGTCGGCGCAAGCGAGGATTCGACCGCCGGCCAGCCCTGCCCCGCCAGTCCGAGGCCAAGCAGACGCTCCGCGGCCCGGTTGGCCTGGACAACCTGTTCGGTCCGGTCGAGCACCAGCACCCCGGCCGGCAGCGCCTCCATAAGGACCGACAGTCGCTCAGTGAGCTGGCTGACCTGGCCCTGCAAGGCACCGTAGGCCGACGATAGCTCTTCGGAGGCCTGGCTGAAGGCGGCGAAGGCCTGCGCCAACTCGGCCGCACTCATGCGAGGCAGCATCGGTTCGGCAGCGGCAGACGGGGGGTCGGCGGTCATGGACGGACTTTTCCAGTTCGGTGCCGCCACTGTATCGGCCGGGCCGCCCTGCCGGAGCGGCAAATAGCCGGCAAAAACTGCCGCTTATTCCATGATCGGGATTGACACGCCCCACGGACAATGCGCCCATCCGGTAAAGCGCTGTACGCAGGAACCCGACATGGCCACCGCCGACACTGCAATGGCTGCACCCCCGCCGCCCACGGGCTTCGGGCAAGTGCTTCAGAACTTCAGCAATCTGACTCAACGGCAGAAGCTCTCGGCCGCTGCGGCACTCGCCGCTGCGATCGCGCTGCTGGTCGGCGTCTGGCTTTGGAGCCAGGAGCCCGATTACGCCGTTCTGTTCTCCAATCTGGAGGAACGCGACGGCGGCGCGATCGTGACCGCCTTGCAGGCGCAGAACGTGCCCTACCGGTTCTCCCAGGGCGGCAACGCGATCCTCGTGCCCGACGGCGTTGTGCATGATATTCGCCTGCGCCTGGCAGCCGAAGGCCTGCCGCGCGGCGGCATGGTCGGCTTCGAACTGCTTGAAGGCCAGAAACTGGGGGTTTCGCAGTTCCACGAGCAGGTCAACTACCAGCGCGCGCTGGAAGGCGAGCTGTCCCGCACCATCCAGTCCGTCGCCTCGATCGGCCGAGCGCGGGTCCATCTGGCGATTCCGAAACAGACTGCGTTCCTGCGCAATCAGCAGCTGCCGACCGCTTCGGTGATGGTCAACCTGCTGCCGGGCCGCAGCTTGAATGACGCACAGGTGGCCGGCATCGTTCATCTGGTCGCGTCGTCGGTGCCGCAGCTGGCCACCGACCAGGTCAGCGTCGTCGACCAGAACGGCCAGCTGCTTACCCGCTCGCCCGACCGCAACCCGGGACTGGACCCGACCCAGCTCCAGTACGTCGAGGAGATCGAGCGCCAGTACATCGATCGTATCGAGACCATCCTCACCCCCATCGTCGGGTCAGGAAACTTCCGCGCCCAGGTCATGGCCGACGTTGATTTCAACCGGTCGGAACAGACGGCCGAGACCTACAAACCGAACCCGTCTCCGGAACAGGCCATCCGGAGCCAGCAGAACAATGAGACGCTGAGTGGCGACTTTGGCCCCCAGGGCGTACCGGGCGCACTGACCAACCAACCTCCGGTACCGGCCACGGCGCCCATTACTGCGCCGGCCGCGGTCGGCAATGGCAACGGCACGGACACGATCAAGAACTCGAACCGCAGTTCGGTTGTGAACTACGAACTGGACAAGACCATCCAGCACGTCCGCCGCGCCGTTGGCCAGGTCCGCAGACTGTCGGTCGCGGTGGTGCTCAACCATCGCACCACCACGGCGGCCAACGGTCGATCGGAAACGGCCCCGCTGAGCGATGAGGAAGTGCGCAAGATTACCGACCTGATCCGCGAAGCCGTCGGCTATACCGAAGCGAGGGGAGACACGCTGAACGTGGCCAACAGCATGTTCACGATCTCGCCAGAGGAGGCGCTACCGGAACTGCCGCTCTGGAAGGACCCGGAGATGATCGCGATTGCCAAGGAGGCGCTGCGCTATCTGATCCTCCTCGGCGTCCTGGCCTTCGTTGCGTTCGGCGTGATCCGGCCTCTGATGCGCCAGATCATGCCGCCGCCTGCTGCAGAGGCGGAAGAGGCAACCGGCGAAGAACGCGAAGAGGGAACGGAAGGTGAAGAGGAAGGCGAGGAAGGCGCCGAAGTCACCCTGTCGCCGGAGGCCGCTGCCGCGCAGAGCTACGAACAGAAGCTGGCACGGGCACGCCAGATGGCGAAGGACAACCCGAAGATGGTGGCAAACCTGGTGAAGGAATGGTTGGGAGCGGGCGCACATGAGCAGCGATGAGGGACTCGAGAAGGCCGCGACGCTGATGATGACGCTCGGCCCCGACGAAGCGGCCGAGGTCCTCAAGGCGCTGGGGCCACGCGAGGTGCAGAAGCTCGGCGCCGCCATGGCGGCGATGGAGTCGCAGCCGCGAGAGAAGGTCGAGCGGGTGCTCGACGAACTCGACCAGCACGCGCTCAAGGGCTCCCCGCTCGAAGCGGACCATGAGCAGATCAAGGCGATGCTCACCAAGGCGCTCGGTGACGACCGCGCGGCGCACCTGATCAACCGGGTCCTGCAGGGATCCGATACGGCCGGCATCGAGAGCCTGAAGTGGATGGATGCGGTGACCGCCGCCGACCTGATCAAGAATGAGCACCCGCAGATCATCGCGACGATCCTGGTGCACCTCGAGTTCGACCAGTCGGGCGAGATTCTGAAACAGTTTCCGGAACGCCTGCGCAACGACGTCGTGCTGCGCATCGCGACGCTCGATGGCGTGCAGCCGGCGGCACTCAGGGAGCTCAACGACGCCCTGACCCGCATGCTCGCCGGCTCCACCAACGTAAAGAAGGCGGCCATGGGCGGCGTCCGCCACGCGGCAGAGATCCTCAACTTCGTCGGCTCTGCGGCAGAAACCGCGGTCATCGACAATGTGCGCGAGTACGACCCGGACCTCGCCCAGAAAATACTGGACGAGATGTTCGTATTCGAGAACCTGCTCGACATCGACGACCGGGGCATCCAGACCATACTCCGGGAGGTCCAGTCCGACTCGCTGGTGGTGGCCCTCAAGGGCGCGCCGCCGGAACTGCGGGACAAGGTCTTCAACAACATGTCGAGCCGGGCGGCCGAGATGTTGCGGGAGGATCTGGAATCGAAAGGACCGGTTCGTCTGTCGGAAGTCGAGGCCGAACAGAAGGAGATCCTCAAGATCGTCCGTCGCCTGTCCGAGGAAGGCCAGATCATGCTGGGTGGCAAGGGGGGCGACGATGCCTTCGTGTAAGCGGTGCGGCGGGGCGCGGACATGAGCGCCATCACCCGCCACCAGGCCTCCGGCATGTATCAGCCGTGGCAGCCCCCCGATTTTGGTCGGCGTGCCGACGACCTGCCGACGCCCCCTCCGGAACGGGAGGCCGAGTTGCCGCCCGAGCCACTCGAGGCGGAGGCCGCCATTCCCGACCTGCCGCCCGAGCCGGAAGCGCCCCCCATCAAGCTGCCTACCGCGGAGGAGATCGAGGAGATCTACGAGTCGTCGCGCAAGGCCGGCTACGACGCCGGCTACGAGGAGGGCACGGCCCGGGGGCGGGTCGAGGCAATGCAGCTGCACGGACTGGTGGAGAACCTCGACAATGCCTTGCAGGCGTTCGACGCCGAGGTGGCCGATGGCCTGCTCGAGCTGGCCGTCGAAGTGGCACGCCACCTGGTACGGACCGAATTGCGGTGTCATCCGGAGGCTGTCGTCGATGCGGTGCGCGAAGCACTGCAGCAGTTTCCCCAGAACAACGCGATGATCCATATCCATCCGGACGACGCGATTCTGGTCCGCGAATACCTCAGCGACCACCTGGCGCACCTGGGGCACCGCCTCGTGGACGACGAGGGCATCACGCGTGGAGGATGTCGCCTCGAAGCCACCGGCAGCGAACTGGATGCCACCGTCGAGACGCGCTGGAAGCGCATCATGGCCAACCTGGGCCGCGAAGAAGATTTCGACGGTGAGGCGGACTGATGGAACATCACGGCGAGGTCTGGCGGGCCTTCCTCAACGATTCGCGCAAGCTTGCCAGCGCCAGCTCGCCCTATCAGCTCTATGGGCGCCTGACGCGAATCAACGGACTCGTCATGGAAGCGGCGGGCCTCAAGCTTCCGCTGGGCTCAGGCTGCAGGATCATGGTGCCGGGCAGCGGCGCGGTCGAGGCCGAAGTGGTCGGATTTCACGGCGAGAAGTTGTACATGATGCCGACGGACGATGTCTTCGGACTGGCGCCGGGCGCACTGGTGCTGCCGGTCGAGCCGGTCCAGCCGTCGCTGCAGGCGCGCGAGCGCATCGAGCCCCGGCGCCGCGCCTCGGACCGCGCCAAGCACCTCCCGGTCGGGGAGGAACTCCTCGGGCGGGTCATTGATGGCGCCGGTCGCCCCCTCGACGGCAAGGGCACGCTGCGCGCCAAGGTCAGTCGATCCCTCCAGTCGCGCCCCACCAACCCCTTGCAGCGCTCACCCATCCGCCAGTCGATGGACGTGGGCATCCGGGCGATCAATTCCCTGCTCACCGTCGGCAGAGGTCAGCGGGTCGGCCTGTTCGCCGGATCCGGCGTTGGCAAGTCGGTGCTGATCGGCATGATGGCGCGCTATACATCGGCGGACGTCGTCGTCGTGGGCCTGATCGGCGAGCGGGGGCGTGAGGTCAAGGAGTTCATCGAGGAAAACCTCGGCGAGGCGGGCCTCGCCCGCTCGGTCGTCGTCGCGGCACCGGCGGACACGAGCCCGCTGATGCGGCTGCAGGGCGCGGCCTACGCCACGACGGTCGCCGAGTACTTTCGCGACCAGGGCAAGCAGGTACTGCTGATCATGGACTCGCTCACCCGATACGCCATGGCGCAGCGCGAGATCGCGCTGGCCATCGGCGAACCGCCCGTGACCCGGGGCTACCCGCCGAGTGTCTTTGCCCGATTGCCGGCCCTCGTCGAGCGGGCCGGCAATGGCCCTGAAGGGGGCGGATCGATCACCGCGTTCTACACGGTCCTGACGGAGGGCGACGACCAGCAGGACCCGATCGCAGACTCGGCGCGGGCCATCCTGGATGGCCACTTCGTCCTTTCCCGGGCGCTGGCCGACCAGGGCCACTATCCCGCGCTCGACATCGAGCAATCCATCTCCCGGGCCATGCACAATCTCGTGAAGCCACAGCATCTCGACGTGGTGCGTCGCTTCAAGCAGCTGTTCTCGCGCTACCAGCGCTCCCGCGACCTGATCGCCGTGGGGGCCTACCACGCGGGCGCGGATCCCGTGCTGGACATGGCGGTCGCCCTGTATCCGAGGCTCGAGGCCTTCCTCCAGCAACGCATCGACGAGCGCGAAGGCTACGACGATGCCGTGCTCAAGCTCGAGGCCCTGTTCGCCCCCGAGTGAGATGTCCATGTCGAGCCACCGCCTCCCCGCGCCAGCCCCACCCCTCCTTGTCGGAGCTGACCGATGAGCGAGAACTTTCCTCTCCAGAAGTTGCTCGACCTCGCGCAGGAGCGCACGGATGACGCCGCACGCAAACTCGGCGAGCTCATCGGTGCCGAGAAGGAGGACGACCGCAAGCTCGCGCTGCTGCAGGAATACCGTGCCGAATACCAGGCACGCTTCATGGATGCCGCACGCGCGGGCATCGGCCCGGACGAATGGCGAAATTTCAGCGCATTTATCGGGCGACTCGACGAGGCCATCGAACAGCAGGAAAAGATTGTCGAAGCGGCGCGCGGACGAACGGCCGCGGGCCAGCAGGCCTGGCTCAGCGAACGCAACCGCATGAAGGCCTTCGACGCACTCTCCCAGCGCCACCAGAAGGAAGTCCAGCGGAAGGAAGCCCGCCAGGACCAACGCATCACCGACGAGCATGCCGCCAAGTTTGGTCGTGACCGGGAAGAATAGGACCTGGCACGCTGCTTGCACCTAGGGCGGTGAGCATGCACCCAAGGAATCACGGCGATGTCCGAACTCTTCATCCCCGGAAACACCCGCGCGACGGCAACTGCCGACACGCGCCAACGCGCCAACGCTGAGGCGCCCGACCAGGGGCTCTCCGCACGAGAGGGTGATTTCTCGCGAACGCTCCAGACCCAGATCGTGGAACGCCGCCAACAGGAGCGGCGCAGTGATGCAGGCCCCCCGCGCCCGGCAAGTGCCGAGCAGACGGCCCGCGGCGGACCGTACAGGGAGCCGGCGCGCACCGAAGCGCCCCCTCCTGCACAGCCGGCTCGCGGCCACAAGCCGGAAGGGGCCAGCGCCCGGGACGCCGAGGCGGCAGCCGACCCCAAGACGACCGAATCCGCCCCGGACGCCGCCGACGAGACGGCAGCCGCGCCGGCCGACCCGGCAGCGGCTGCCGCCGCCGGCACCCTCCTCGCGGCACAAGTTGCCGCCAACCTCGCACCCAAGGCCCAGCCGGTGCCGACCGAGGGGGCGAGCACGGCGCAGGCCGCCTCCGCCCTGCAGACTGGCCTCGGCAAGGCGGTCGCCCATGACAGTGGCGCGGCCACTGGAGAAGAGACGACACAGGACGGTTCCGGCGACGCCGCACCGTCCCCGCAGAAGGCCACGACCGGGCCACAGGACACTGCCACCCCCAAGTTCACGACGAAACCCGAAGCGGCGCCGGATGGAGACGCCGAACCTGCCGCGGACATGCGTGCCCGCCCCGCACCCATGCGGGAGGTCGCGCCACCGAGAGCCGATATCCAGGCGCAGGCCATACGCGCCGAAGGCGCGACAAGTGCAGCGCAATCCAGCCTGCCAGATGCCGGCGCCACCTCATCCCAGGCGATCGGTCAGGCCGCCGCATCCGGCGTCCAGCACCGGTCTGTGGCAACATCGGCGGCACCCACGCCGACCGCGTTCATTTCGACACCCGCCGACCAGTCCGGCTTTGCCGACGAGGTGGGACAACGCGTCGTGCTGTACGCGGGTCGTGGAGAGAGCAAGGCCGAGCTGATCCTGACTCCGGCCCATCTCGGTCGGGTCGAAGTATCCCTGACGGTCTCGGCGGAGCAGGCCACCGCCCAGTTCCTGGCAAGCAGCAATGCCGCGAGGGAAGCCCTGGAGGCGGCGCTGCCCCGTCTGCGTGAAATGCTGGCGGAGGCGGGCATCCATCTCGGAGAGAGCCAGGTCGGCACCCAATCCGAGCAACAGGGCGGAGACGGACGGCGCGGCGGGGGCTTCCGAGGTTCAGACTTCGCCTCGGGGGCCGATACCATGTCAGAAGGGTCCCGGCATTGGATTCGCCAGGGCAACGGAATGATCGACACCTTCGCTTGACGGCGGGAATAGCGGGCAAGTGCCACCGCTTATTCGCGCTTGGTTGCAGCGGTGTCGCGAGACAATTCAGGCAGTACAAGAGGAGTGACTGATGGCCAAGGCGCCAGCCAAACCGGAAGCCGAGGAAGGCGACGCACCCGCCCCCAAGCGCGGCAAGAAGCTGCTGATCATCCTGATCGTGCTGGTCGTGCTCCTGCTGATCACCGCAGGCGGCGTGGTGTTCCTGCTGATGTCGAAGAAGAGCGACGATCACGCGGCGGAAGACACCCATGCCGAGGAACCGGCCAAGCTCGTGGTCGACAAGAGCAAGCCGCCCACGTTCACGCCCCTCGAGCCATTCACGGTCAACCTGCAGCCTGGCGAAGGGGACCACTATCTCCAGGCGGTCATCCAGTTGAAGATCGTCGATCCGACCGTCCAGGAGGACCTGAAGATCTTCATGCCGGAGATTCGCCATCGGATCAACCTGCTGCTCTCGAGCAAACTGCCCTCCGAAGTCGCCGACATCGAGGGACGCGAGATTCTCGCCGAGGAGATCATGATCGAGACCAATTATGTCCTCGGCTTCGAGCCGCCCAAGCAGCGGAACCGGCGCACGCCCAATACCGAACCGTGGGGTCCTGTTCTGGCCGTGCTGTTCGACTCGTTCATCGTGCAGTAGGCCGGACACGCGGAGCAGACCATGTCATCGGACTTTCTCTCCCAGGACGAAGTGGATGCCCTGCTGCGGGGCGTCACGGGAGAATCTGAAGACAGCGACGAGGCCGAAGAAGGTGGTGAAGGCGTACGACCGTACAACCTGGCCACCCAGGAGCGCATCGTCCGTGGGCGCATGCCCACGATGGAGCTCATCAACGAGCGCTTCGCCCGCTACCTGCGGATCGGCCTGTTCAACTACATGCACCGCAACGCGGAGGTCTCCGTCGGACCGATCAAGGTCCAGAAGTACAGCGAGTTCGTCCGCAACCTGGTCGTCCCGACGAACCTGAACCTGATCATGGCCAAGCCCCTGCGCGGCACGGGCCTGATCGTCTTCGACCCCAACCTCGTCTTCCTCGTCGTGGACAACATGTTCGGCGGCGACGGGCGCTTCCACACACGGGTCGAAGGCCGCGATTTCACGCCCACCGAACAGCGCATCATCCAGGGTCTGCTCGGCGTTGTCTTCGCTGAATATTCCCGCGCCTGGGCGCCGGTGTACCCGCTGACCTTCGAGTATGTCCGCTCCGAGATGAACTCGCAGTTCGCCAATATCGCGACCCCGAGCGAGATCGTCGTCTCGAATACCTTTTCCCTCGAGTTCGGCGGGTCGCAGGCGGAAATGCACGTCTGCCTCCCCTACTCCATGGTCGAACCGATCCGGGAGATGTTGTATTCGACGATGCAGAGCGACCACCTGACGCAGGACAAGCGCTGGGTGCATACGATGGGTCGCCAGCTTCAGGCTGCGGAGGTCAAGCTCGTCGCCAAGCTCGGGTCAGCCACCATCACGCTCGGCGACATCGTGAACATGAAACCCGGGGACGTGATCCCCCTCGACGTGCGGGAATTCATCCAGGCCGAGGTGGACGAGGTTGGCGTTCTCGAGGGTCGCTATGGCGTCCAGAATGGACGCTACGCATTCAAGGTCGAGCGCTTCCTCTCGCAACAGGACGCCGAACCCGTGCAGCAAGGAGAAGACCATGTCTGACGAAGATCAGATCACAGACGACGATTGGGCTGCTGCCATGCAGGAGCAGGCCGCCTCGGAAGAGGGTGACGGCGAGATGAGTGACGCGGACGTCGAGGCCGCGCTGCGCGAGGCGGCCTCCGACGGCACGGCCGAGTCCCCCTTCCAGGCCAAGCCCGCCAGCCAGCTGTTCCCGGATTTCGGCAACGCGGGGCAGTCGGGCGGCACGCTGAACGACTACGACATGATCATGGACATCCCTGTCCAGCTGACAGTCGAGCTGGGTCGGACCAAGCTTTCCATCCGCAATCTGCTGCAGCTGGCGCACGGTTCGGTCGTCGAGCTCGACGGCCTCGCCGGCGAACCCATGGACGTTCTGGTCAATGGCACCCTCATTGCACAGGGTGAGGTCGTCGTGGTGAACGACAAGTTTGGTATTCGTCTCACGGACATCATCACGCCATCGGAGCGCATGCGGAAGCTCCGCAACTAGCACGAGCCCGCCACGCACATCCCTCGCACGCCGCGCATTTGCGCGGCGTTGCTGTTGGCAGCCCCGCCATGCCTTGGCACACTTGGGACATCCGCCATCGGGGAGAACGCCATGCGGGCCATCGTCACAGGCCATTCCACGGGACTCGGCGCCGCCATCGCCGAGCAGTTGCTCGAGCGCGGCTACGCCGTGCTGGGGCTCTCAAGGCGCACCCACACGAGCCTCGCCGACCATTTTCCGGACATGCTCACGGAATGCCAGCTCGATCTGGCCGACACGGCGGCAATCGGTGCCCTCGTCGACGGCGCCATCTGGCGTTCGTTTACCGACACAAACGCCCGGATCCTGTTGATCAACAACGCCGGCGTTCTCCAGCCCATCGATCCGGCGGGTCAGCAGGGCATCGCCCGGATCGCCCGCGCCGTTGCAGTCAATGTCGCGGCCCCACTGATTCTCACCGACGCGTTCATTGCGGCCACGGAAAACACCGGCGACCGGAGGGTCCTGCATGTGTCGAGTGGAGCGGCCCGCTCGGCGTACGCAGGCTGGAGCATCTACTGCGCAAGCAAGGCAGCGCTCGATCATCACGCCCGGTCGGTCAACGAAGACCGGCGACCCCACCTTCACATCGCGAGCGTCGCACCCGGCGTCATCGACACGGCCATGCAGGACCAGATCCGGGAAGTGGATGCGGCCCGCTTTCCGTCTGTGGACCGCTTCCGTGAACTCAAGTCCGGCGGCCACCTGCAGCGACCTCAGGACAGCGCGAGGCGCCTCGTCGACTACCTCGTCGGCGACGCTTTCGGGCGCGACGCGACGGTGGACATCCGCGAACTCGGCTGAGGCCGCTGGCGCTCAGCCGCCCTTGCAATGGCTGCCGAGCAACTGGTCGATGGCCCGTTCGACCTTGCCGTTGGGCTGGCGCTGCAGCCAGACGCTGGTCTTGCCGAGCAGGGGGCGCAGGACCTTCGCATCGAGCGCCGGCTTGCCGAGTTCCACGAACAGGGTCGAGGCCGCTTCGTGAATCTCGCTTCCCTCCTCCGCGAGAACCATGCAGACCATGGCGACAGACATCATGTCGGTCAGATGGTCATCGCAGAACCAGGGCTGACCGACCGCCTCGAGCGCGATCAGAGCCGGCAATTCGGTCTTTACCTGGTTCTTCATGCCAAGCGGCAGAAGCTTCTTCCTTTTCTTCATGCGACTTTGACGGCCTCGGCGGTAGGATCTTTAGCTGGATTTCATGGGCTGGACGGTCGCACTGGTCGAGCCCGTGCGGCAAGCGGTATGCTCCGGGCTCGCCATTCCGCTGATTGCCCCGATGCCCCTTGACGCCCTCTCTTCTGAACAGCAGGTGATCGTTCGCGTGGTGCTGTCGATCGCGCTGATCGCGGGACTGGCACTCCTGCGGCGTGCGGCGATCCGGCGCATGCGCGGTCGAGCCGATGTCCTGGAACCCCGGCGCCGACGCCAGATCTTCTACATCGGAAACGCATTCAATATCGCGACAGGCCTCGGCCTGCTCCTGTTGTGGCTGGGGCAGGTGCAGAACCTGCTGCTGTCCCTGACGGCCGTCACCGTGGCGGTCGTGCTGGCGACCAAGGAACTGCTGATGTGCATCAGCGGCTTCGCCCTCCGCACCGGCGCCAACAGCTTTTCGGTTGGCGACTATATCGAGGTCGGGAGCCTGCGCGGCGAAGTCACCGACTTCAACCTCCTCACGACCACCTTGCTGGAGGTCGAGGGCGCCGAAGGCGGGTATGCGCACACCGGGCACCGCATTGTCCTGCCGAACAGCCAGTTCCTCGCCAACCCGGTTCGAAACGGCCGTCAGATTCGCCCTTTCGTGCTCCACGACGTCGCTGTCACCGTCGATCCGGTGAGTGATCCGGCGGCGGCGCTGGCCTGGCTTGAGGCCCGCTGCCAGGAGGCCGTGGCCCCCTTCACGGAACTCGCCCAGAACCATGGATCGGAGATCGATCGCAAGTTCGGCATCGACTTGCCCGGCCCCGATCCGGAAGTCAGTCTGCGGACCACTGACGCGGGCAAGCTCGTGTTCTACATGCGCCTTTTCTGCCCTGTCAGCCGGGCGCGCTTCATCGAGCGCGATCTCACGGCTGCCCTGCTTCAATACCTCGCCACCGATGCACAGGCCATCGGCTCGCCAAACGATTGAGGCGCCGGCTCACTCCTGCGACCGCGCGGCGGCGAGCGTCTCGGCATAATCACTGTCGACCGCACAGATGTGGTTGGTCAGCCAGTCCCCGTAGAGAAAGGGAAGGAGTTCCGCCATCGCCTGAGCATCGCCCTCGTCCAGTTGCATCTCGAAGCGCTGGAGGCTCTTGAGAATGCGCCGGTGTTCGCCCCGGTGCGCCTCGACCTTGTCGAGCGGGTAGCCTGCATCGACCATGCGCTGCTCTTCGTAGGCGAAGTGCGATGTCACGTAGTCGGCCAGCATGTCGAAGATCTGCCGGGCGGTCGCGCCATCGGCATCGACCCCGCCGCGGAGCAGTTCACCGAGCCGGTTGATCACCACGATGAGTTGCCGGTGCTGGCGGTCGATCTCTTCGTCCCCTACCGAGTAGTCGGCGCTCCATTCGATCGTGTTCATGCATCGTTCCTGGCTGCTGTGGATGTCGGCTAGTTCATGTCCCAGAGGGCACGAATGATCGCAATCGAGCCCCGGAACCCGGCAAATGGAACCATGCCCTCGATGGCGTAGGTGTCCACGGCCGTGTCCCGCTTGCGTGGCGTAAGCATCGGCATGCCGTCCGGTCGGATGAACGCCTGCACGATCGGGCAGGTCGCGTTGTTCTGCCGCTTCCAGACCACCGCCACCTCGCCGCTGGACAACTTGACGATGGCACCGGGCGGAAACACGCCGACCTCACGGATCATCAGCTTGATGAAGCGCTCGTCGATCCGGCCTCCCTGTTCCTGCATCAGCTGGCGCATGGCAGCCCGCGACACCATGGCCTTCCGATACGGCCGATCCCGGACCATCGCGCTGTACATGTCCGCGACGGCAAGGATGCGCGTGGGAATGCGCAGCGCGTCGCCGGCCAGGCGATCGGGATAGCCGCTGCCGTCGATGCGCTCGTGGTGGTGCCGCACCGCATCAAGCCAGGTGTCGTTGTTGACGCCGAGCACTCGAAGCGCGTTGACGCCATCCGCCGGGTGCTGGTCGATGCGCCCTTTCTGTTCGGGGGTCAGCGCACGCTCCTGCGCGTCGAGCCGATCCTGGATATCGATCAGGCCAAGGTCGTGCGTGAGGGCTGCGCAAACCAGTTGCAGGCGGGCCTCCTCCGGCACCCCCAGCTTCTTTCCGATCAATTCGCAGACCGTCGCCGCCTGGGTGTGATGGATGACCGCGTAGGAGCTCTCGTAATCCAGATGCAGATTGGCAAGTGCGGAGTCGGCATCATGGGTACAGGCCTCCTGCACGGTACTCGCCAGGTTCTCGACCCGGCTGACGAAGCCCTCGGCCACGCGCCCGACGCGATAGTTGTCGAACAAGCGCTTGAGGCGCAGCTTGACGAGGTCCAGCACCTCGAAAGTGGCGTGCTCCTCCTCTTGCTGGGTCGGCATGTCGTGGCGACGACCGCCAGCCGGGCCGGCGCCGGCCCCTTCCTTCCGCATGCCATTGACGATCAGATTGTCGAGCTGGCGCTGCATGTGTACGACGAAGCCTTCCCTGAGCAGCAGCAGCCCATTGCGATCGAACACCGAGAACGGGAGCGGCTGCCCCAGCTGGATGTCGGCGCGTGCAATGGGTATCAGGTGTGTTGCCTTCATGCGCTCGTGGCCCGGTCGCGGCAATCGCCTGCGATCCAAAAGCGGAATTGAATGAGAGTTTGCCGCCTAATTACGGCAAAGATTGCCGGTTCCGGAGGGTAGTCTGCGAACATGTCGATCGAAAATCCCTCCCTTGCCTTGTCCCGCTGGCTCCCTCTGGCGCTGCTCTTCGGCCCGCGCCTGGCCCATTGCGCTGAGGACGCCCCCGGCATCGCCGGCACCATCGGGCAAATGATGTTCGGGCTGGGCCTCGTCCTCGCGCTGATGTTCGGCGCCCTGCTCCTGATCAAGAAGCTGTCCCTGCCTCGCGGCCCGGCGGCGTCCAGCTTGAAGGTCGTCGGCGCGGCCGCGGTCGGCCCGCGGGAACGCGTGGTCCTGGTCGAGGTGGGCGACAAGCTCCTGGTCCTGGGCGTGGCACCCGGCCAGGTGGAAGGGCTGCACACCTTCGACGCAGCGACCTTTCCCCGTCCCGAACCCGGCGACATGACGCCAGCGGGGCCGGGCAGCTTTGCGGAGCGGGTGCGGCAGGTGCTGGAGCGTCGCTCGTGATGCGCGCGTGGCCATTCGCCCTTCTGCTGGTCCTGCTTGGTGTCGCACCGGCGGCGATCGCGCAGAGCCTGCCGGCCATGACCAGCGCCCCCACCGCCGACGGCGGGACCAGCTACAGCCTGACAGTCCAGACGCTGGTCCTGCTGACACTGCTGTCCTTCGTGCCGGCCATCGTGCTGATGATGACGAGCTTCACCCGCATCATCATCGTGTTCTCTCTGTTGCGTCAGGCCATGGGTACGCAGACCTCGCCACCCAACCAGGTGCTTCTCGGTCTGTCCCTCTTCCTGACCTTCTTTGTCATGTCGCCGGTCGCCGAGCGCGTCTATACCGAGGCCTACCTGCCGCTGTCCGAAAATGCCATTGGCCTCGACGAGGCCCTCGCCCGGGCCGGCGAACCCATGAAGGCCTTCATGCTGCGACAGATCCGCCAGCCGGACCTCGAACTCTTTGCCACCCTCTCCCGCAGCGAGCCGGTCGAGAAGGCCGAGGACCTGCCTCTGCAGGTCATCGTCCCTGCCTTCGTCACGTCCGAACTGAAAACGGCGTTTCAGATCGGCTTCATCGTGTTCCTGCCCTTCCTGATCATCGACATGGTGGTCGCCTCGGTGCTGATGTCGATGGGCATGATGATGATGAGTCCGGTCATCGTCGCGCTCCCCTTCAAGATCATGCTGTTCGTGCTGGTGGACGGCTGGACCCTGCTGATCGGCTCGCTGGTCCGCAGCTTCGGATAGGCAAACGGAGACACCCATGACCCCGACCACCGTCATCGACCTCGGCCGGCAGGCTGTCGAACTGACCTTGATGGTATCCGCTCCCCTGTTCATTGCGGCGCTCGCCACGGGTCTGCTCGTCAGCATCTTTCAGGCAGCCACCCAGATCAATGAGATGACGCTGACCTTCGTGCCGAAACTAGTGGCCATTTTTGTGACGCTCGTCGTGATGGGGCCATGGATGATCACCCACATCACCGATTTCATCCGGCGTCTCTACTCCTCGATACCCGGCATGATCGGCTAGGCCTTCCGGCGTGCTGACCGTTACCGACGCACAGCTCGACGCCTGGCTGGCCGCGATGATGTTTCCGCTGGTGCGGATCCTCGGCGTCATCAGTTCGGCACCGCTGTTCGGCAACCGCGGCGTGTCTATCCGCGTGCGCGTCGCGATTGGGCTAGGCATCGCCCTGGCCGTCCTCCCAGCCCTGCCGCCCATGCCCGATGTTTCCCCCGGCTCGGGCGTGGGGCTGGCCATCATGGCGCAGCAATTTCTGATCGGCGTCGGCATGGCGATCACGATGCGGATCATCTTCGCCACGGTGGACGTCGCCGGCGAACTGATCGGGCTCCAGATGGGCCTGTCGTTCGCGGCTTTCTTCGACCCCGATTCGGGCGGCCGGACGGCCGTCATTGCCGAATTCATGGGCCTGGTGACCAGCCTGCTGTTCCTGGCTCTGAACGGGCACCTGCTGATCGTCGATGTGATGATCCGTAGCTTTGAGTGGCTCCCCGTCAGCACCACACCGCTCCATGGTGACGGCTGGATGGTGGCCGTGCGCTTCGGCGCCACGCTCTTTTCGGCCGGCCTGCTTCTCGCGATGCCCATCCTCGCAACCTTGCTGGTCGTGAACATTGCAATGGGCGTCCTGACCCGCGCGGCCCCTCAACTGAACCTGTTCGCGATCGGCTTTCCGGTGACCCTCGGCGCCGGCTTCCTGATCCTGATGCTGACCATGGAGGCATTCGCACCCACCATGCAGTACCTGTTCAACATCGGATTCGAATCGGTTGGGGAACTGATGCAGGCTTTGCGCTGACGCCTCAGAAGACGCCAAAGGTCTCCGAGGCAATGAAGCGGACCTCCACCTCGGCATAGCGTTGAGCAAAGAACCACCCGGACTCGACGCCTTCCTCCAGGCGCGCGATCTCGTAGCCCGCGAGGCCGTTTCGCCGCACCATCGCAGCCGCCCAGCGGGCCACCCGCATCCGGACCTCGCCGTCGGCCCCGGTGTGGAGTGTCGCCAACTCAAATCGCAGTCGATGTCGCCCACTGCCCAGATCCTCATGCGCAACCGACCAGGGCTCCATGGAGAACCATCCCCCACCCTCGGGTTCCGGTTTGGCCTCCTGCTGCGCTTCCGCTGGCGCCCCGACCGATGCCTTCGGACGGCCACCATCGGACGGGCTGCCAAAGAGCCGGTCGTACTCCGGATCGGACTGGGCGCTCGCGAGCGTCGAGATCAGGCACACCATCAAGGCCAGGGCTTTCATGGTCAGTTCAGGAAATTGAACAGGGACAGGTTCGCGACCCGCAGGAACGACTGCTGGGCCGCCTGCAGGAAGGTCTGTTCGAGCGTCAGGTCACTGATGGCCTCGGCGTAGTCCACATCCTCGAGTCGCGAGATCGTCTGGGCATACTGGGTATCGAGATCCGCCGAGATGCTCTCAAGCGCCTCGACCTCGTTGACCCGGGATCCGATCGATGCCTGCACGCGCAGCACATTGTCGAGGGAGGCATCCAGATCGGTCAGTGCAGTGCTGACCGCGGCCGGCATGTTGGCCGCCGGATTCTCGAGGTCGGTGATGAAGTCCGAGATGACGCCGAACAGACTATTGGCCGAACCCGGAACGTTCATGAAGACTTCGTCGCCACTGTTGGAGACGGGCAGAACCCGCGACGCGGCCACCTGGAGGGTCCGTTCGCCCTGGTCGCCGTTATAAGTTACGCCGGCGAGGCTGCCGCTGAACGGTCGCGTATCGCCCTTGTAGCCCGAGAAGATGTACTCGCCCGTGCCATCCTGGCTGTTGGCGATGGCCAGCAGTGCCTCGAACTGGCTCCGCAGGTCGGTGGCCACGGCATCCCGCTCGGACTGGCTGTACGTGGCATTGCCGGCCGCCACGGCCTGCTCGCGGATGTACGTGATCAGGTCCTTGACGCCTTCGATCTTGTTCTCGACCAGTCCAAGCGCGTCCTTGGCATAGCCCTGGTTGGTCTGGAACTGGGTGTTCAGCTTCTTCGATTGCGACACCTCCAGGGCGCGGGCCGTACTGATCGGATCGTCCGACGGCGTGACGGCCTTGCGCCCCGTCGCCACCTGCTGTTGCAACTGGAGCAGCTTGCTCTGCTGGTCCTGGATGGCGCTGACGCCGGCGTCGTGGATCAGCGATGTCGTGACTCTCATGATCGTCTCCCGGGCCCTACTGGGCGATCGACAGAATTTCGTCGAACAGCCGACCGGCGATCTGCATTACCCGCGCGGATGCCTGGTACGACTGTTGATAACGGACAAGGTTGGCGGCTTCTTCATCAAGATTGACGCCGGAGAGGGCTTCCTTTGAGGCCGTCGTCTGCTCCACCAGCCGCTCCTGGGCCTGGACGCCCACCTGGACTTCGCGGGTCTTGCTCCCGACGTTGCCGACCAGCTGCGCATAGACCGACTGGAAGGTCGCGGTTGCCGTCCCGGCCACCGGCGCCCCGCTGCCGTCGCGACGAACCAGCAGGGACTTGTTGAACTGCAATTCGCCCAGCGCGACCATGTTGCGGTTGTCGGACACGCCGATGTCGGTCGAACTGACGTTCGGCGCCAGCGTGAAGGTATCGCCATTGCCCGGCACCCCGGCGATCTCGAACTCCATCTGGAACGCCGGCCCGGACAGGTTTGCCGCCAGCGTGAAAGTCTTGCCGGCAGAATCGGTGGTCGGGTTGTACGAGAGGGTCGCCGGGATGAAGCTCAGCCCGGTCGCAGCCGGAGTCAGCGTGTTCGTCGCCGCGTTGAACGTCATCACGATCGTATTGAAGTTGGGCTTGTTGTCGGCCGGAAGGCCGTCCATGTTGCCCAGCACGACGGTGTGCACGCCCGAGAGCGTCCCGGTCCCCGTATTGGAGAGAGGTGTGTTGCCGACCACTGGGTCGGCGGCGGCCACGAGTCGCGTGTCGTGGATCGCAACGGCCAGGTCCCGCGCGCTGTTGCGCGTCGGCTGCACCAGGAACGCGTCTCCGTCGACCAGGGACGCGGCGGCCCCGAGCGTAACAGTCAGTCCCACGTCGGCCGCATCGACGGCCTGTCCGTCGGACCGTCGGGTCAGCGTGTAGGCGGGCGACGCGGACGTGTCGATGGTCAGCAGGTACTCGTCGCCCGTCAGGTTTTCGGCGCCGGCCGGGTCAAAGGCCACGGTCACCGGGCTGGTCGCGCCGTCGATGCCCTTCACGGTAGGCGAGAGGCCTTCGAAGAAGTCACCGCCGAAGGCACCGTCCAGGTCCATACCCAAGCGGTGCTGCTCGTTGAAGGCCAGGCCAAGGCCGGCGGCGATCAGTCCGAGCTTGTTCTGGATCGGATCCAGGGATTCCCGGCGAAAGGCCAGTGCGCCACTCAGTTGCCCACCCGAGAGCATACCCTCGGGAAAGATCACCCGACCGCCCGAGGGCGTCTCGAGGCCGATGGCCAGCCGCGCCGGGTCCTCGGGCGACGCTGTCGCCGAGAGGGTTGAGACCTGGCCTCCGATCACCAGCGATTGACCTGTGCCGATGAACACCGAGAGGGAACCGTTGGACTCCTCGACCGTGCTGACCCGCACGTACTGGTTGAGCTGACGGATGAGTTCGTTGCGCTGGTCGAGCAGATCGTTCGCCGGCAGGCTGGTCCCGGCCGCCTGGACCGAGGTGATCTGGACATTGAGGTCCGCGATCTCGCGGGCAAACGTGTTGATCTGCTCCACCGACCCGGCGATGAGGGTCTCGGTGCTGTCACGCACCTCGTCCACCCGGCTGGCCAGGGTCTGGAAGCGCGCCGACAGGGACTCCGCCGACGACAGCAGCGATTGCCTCGCCGGCACGCTGGACGGGTTCGCCGACACGTCCTGCACGCCCTCGAAGAACTGCTCCATCGCGGCCGACAGGCCGGCATCCGCATCGGCGAGGAGGTTGTCGAGTTCGCCGATCTGTTCGGTGTAGGTCTCCAGCTCCGCACGGCGGGTATCGGCGGCAAGCACCTGGTTCTCCAGGTACTGGCTGTACGAGCGCTTGACGCTGTCGATGCGCGTTCCGGTGCCGAAGAAGCCGGCGCCGGAAAACACCGGGTCCTGGGTACTCTGGACGATGGTCTGACGACTGTAGCCCGGTGTGCCGGCATTGGAGATGTTGTGGCCGGTCGTCACCAATCCCGCCTGGGCGGCGTTCAGACCGGTGATTCCGATATTGAGCAGACTGGCCATCTTGGTTCCCTTGCGAGGATTGCTGTCGGTTCAGCTATGCAAGAGCTTTGCCAGTTTTGAACGGGCGCGTGATCAGCCGCCGTACAGGGCCGTGCGCAAGGTGCTTCCGCCGATGATGCGTTCCAGCTTGTCGGCGTACATGGGGTCGGTCGCGTAGCCCGCCTGCTGCAAGCCGCGCGCAAAGGCCGATGCATCCTTCTGTCCCAGAACGGCCGAATAGCGCGGGTTGTTGGCCAGGAGGCGGGCGTAGTCGCGGAATGCTTCGCTGTAGTCCGCGTAGGCTCGGAACTGCGATGGTTCGCGATAGGCCTCGCCGTTGCGGTATTCCACCGCATCGAGCGCCACGGTGGCCCCTTGCCAATCCCGTCCTGCCTTGATGTTGAAGAGGTTGTGGGAAGCGCTTCCGTCGGCCCGGGACAGCTCATGCTGGCCCCATCCCGTTTCCAGCGCGGCCTGGGCAACCAGGAAGTGGGCAGGAATGCCCGTCTCCCGGCTCGCCGCCATCGCATGCGGCCAAACCCGATCCACAAAGTCCCTGGCATGGGCCGGGATGGCCGCTGACGGCGCGTCCGCCGTCGCCTCGAGCGGCAACTCACGGCCCTGACCGGCAAGCTCGCCGGCAGCAATTGCCGCCTGCCGTGCCGCGAACGCGGCAATCCGATCGAAGCCGACTGTCGGCGCCGGAGCCGCCGCCGGACGCGGCGCCTTCGGATCCGGTCCGGCACCCAGCTGCCTGGCGATGACATCGCCGAATCCGGTGCCGCCACTGTTGGCGAGCTGGATGGCCAGCTGCTGGTCAAGGAGGGACTGATACATGCGGGACTGGTCGCTCTCGAAGATGCCATCCTTTGGCGTGGCATCCCGCATCGACTTCAGGACCATGTTCAGGAAGAGCGCCTCGAACTGACGGGCCGCGGCCCGGATGGCTTCCGGGGAGTTGCTGTCGCGACTCAACCGCTTCAGTTCGCTGAAGCTGCGCGGGTCGATCGCGTTGAGGGATTCCGCGCCGTTCATGAGATCAGATCACCTCGAGATCGGCTCGCAAGGCGCCCACTGCCTTCATTGCCTGGAGGATGCTGACGAGATCCAGCGGGTCGGCACCGACCGCATTGAGGGCCTTGACCACCTCTGCCAGGTTCGCACCATCGGGAACATTGATGAGACTCCCCGGCGTCTGTTCGATGCTCACGTTCGAATTGTTGGTCACCACCGTCTGGCCGCCGGAGAGCGGTGGCGGCTGGCTGACCTGCGTATCGGTACCCACCGTCACGGACAGATTGCCGTGGGCGACGGCGCAGCCCTGCAGGGTGACCGCCTGGTTCATGACCACCGAGCCAGTGCGCGAATTCACGACGACCTTCGCCATCTGCATGGCTGGCCGGATGGGCAAGCTTTCGAGCATCCCGATAAAGGCCACCCGAGACGTCGAATCGACCGGCGCGCGCACCCGGATGGTCCGCGCGTCCAGCGCCTGCGCGGTCCCGACCGCAGTCGCCTGGTTGATGGCATCGACGACGAGGCGAGCGGTGCTGAAATCGGTCTCGTTGAGTTCCAGGTGGACGAAATCGCCCTGGCCAAGCGCCGTGGCGACCGCGCGCTCCACGGTAGCGCCGCCCGGAACGCGGCCGGCCGACAGGTGGTTGATGACGGTCGATGCGCCACCGGCCGACGCACCGGCACCGCCGACCAGAACGTTGCCCTGGGCGAGCGCATAGATCTGACCGTCGGCCCCTTTCATCGGCGTCAGCAGCAAGGTGCCACCCCGCAGGCTCTTGGCATTGCCGATGGACGACACCGTGACGTCGATGGGCTGCCCGGGGCGGGCGAAGGCCGGCAGGTTGGCCGTGACCATCACAGCCGCCACATTCTTGAGCTGCAGATTGGTGCCCGGCGGCAACTGCACGCCGAGGTTGCCGAGCATGTTGATGATGCTCTGCACGGTGAAGGGCGTCTGGGTCGTCTGGTCTCCACTGCCATCGAGGCCGACGACCAGACCGTAGCCGATCAGCTGGTTGTCGCGGACGCCTGCGACAGACGCCAGATCCTTGATCCGCTCGGCACGCACCGAACCGGAAACCGCCAGCAGGAGCGCCGCCATGCAGGCCAGGGCAAACCGGAGGTGGGGCGGAAGCTTCGCCGACATGTGGAACTCCTAGAACGGCAATATTGCGACGAAGAATCGGTGCAACCAGCCCATGCTCTGGCTCTCGTTGATCGTGCCGCTCGACTTGTACTCGATGCGCGCGTCGGCGACCTGGGTGGACTGGACTGTATTTGCACCGGTCACGTAGCTCGGGTTCACGACGCCGGAGAAGCGGATGAACTCGTTGCCCTGATTGATTGCGATCTGCTTCTCGCCTGAAACCAGCAGGTTGCCGTTCGGATAGACATCCACCACGGTCACGGTGATCGTGCCGTTGAACTGGTTGTTGGCTGCTGCAGATCCCTGGCCCGTGAAATCGCTCGTGGTGCCGGCTTCGACGCCGAGGCCCGCCAGGCCCGTGAAGGGCACCTTGGCGGCGGTCGTGATGCCCCCCGAAATGCTCGATTCGCGGGTGGCACTCGTGTTCGAGGCCTTTTGCGCAGTGTTGCTCTCGACGAGGTTGATCGTCAGGGTGTCGCCCAGCAGGCGGGCGCGCCGATCCTCGAACAAGGGGCGCGTCTGGCTGGCCTGGTAGATCGCGCCATTGGCCGGCGCCGCCTGCGGTGTCGGCAGTGGCCGGACCGACATCGGCTGGTGCACGGCAGTGCTGGCGACCGGCTCGAGGCTGGAGCAGGCCGACAGCAGAAGGGCGAGGAGCGGAAACAGGGTTCGCATGGTGCCTTGCCCGGTTACAACTGCGTGAGGCGGCCAAGCATCTGGTCGGAGGTCTGAATGGCGCGCGAATTGAGTTCATAGGCGCGCTGCGTCTGGATCAGCGTCACGAGTTCCTCGGCCACATTGACGTTGGCCGTCTCGATGAATTTCTGATTCAGGACGCCCGCCCCGTTCAGGCCCGGCGTGTTGGGCGTGGCCGTGCCGCTGGAGGCCGTCTCGAGATAGAGGTTCTCGCCGATGGCTTGCAGGCCGGCCGGATTGATGAAGGTGGCCAGCTGGATGTTGCCCACCTGCGTCGGCGACGCCGAGCCGGGCAGCGTAATGGTGACCGTGCCATCTCGTCCGATCGTCACCGACTGGGCGTCTTCAGGGATGATGATCGCGTCGGCCAAGGGATATCCTGCTGCGGTCACCAGCTGGCCGGTGTTGTCGCGCTGGAAAGAGCCGTCGCGGGTGTAGGCCGTGGTGCCGTCCGGCAGCGAGATCTGGAAGAAGCCGTTGCCACTGATGGCGACATCGAAGTCGTTGTCGGTCTGGTTCAGGTTGCCCTGGGTGTGGATGCGTTCGGTAGCAACCGGCCGGACGCCCGTGCCGATCTGCAGCCCCGTCGCGATCTGGGTCTGCTGCGTAGTCTGCGCACCGGCCTGCCGGATGTTCTGGTAGATGAGATCTTCGAAGACCGGACGTGACCGCTTGAAACCGGCCGTCGAGACATTGGCCAGGTTGTTCGAGATGACATCCAGATGCGTCTGCTGGGCGTCGAGGCCGGTGCGGGCAATCCAGAGCGAGCGGATCATGATGGGCTCCGTTTCCGATTCGTGTCTTCCCGCCATAGCGGGACAGTTTCATCTTAGGGCCGCGCTGTCGCGAACCGTGGCCGGAAAACCGATAGGTTTACCGGCCTAATCCCGTTCAGCCGTTGTTGGCCAGCAGGCGCGTCGCGGTCCGGTCGTCCTGCTCGGCCGTCGTCAGCAGGCGGGTCTGCATTTCGAACTGGCGCGCCAACGAGATCATGTTGACCATCTGGTCGACCACATTGACATTGCTGCCCTCGAGGTGCCCGCCGATCACCCGGACGGCTTCGTCGGCCTGGGCAACACCGCCGCCACGCAGGCGGAAGAAGCCGTCGTCGCCGCGCTCGAGATCCTGCGCCGCCGGATTCACCAGCTTGAGCCGATCGATGACATTGACTGTGTTCTGGGCGCCCGTAGTAGGTACCGCCGAGAGCGATCCGTCTGCGCCGATCAGCACCTGGTTGTCGGGCGGAACGGTAATGGGGCCGCCCTCGCCGAGAACCGGGTAGCCCTGGGCCGTCTGCAGCACGCCGTTTGGCGACAGCTGGAAGTTGCCGTTGCGGGTATAGCCCTCGGTGCCGTCTGGCAGCTGCACTGCAAACCATCCGGCGCCCTGCACGGCAGCGTCGAAGGCACGGCCGGTTTCCTGCAGGGGGCCCTGGCGGTAGTCACTGTAGGCCGAGGCATCGACGACGAAGGCGCGGGTGGGAAGCGGCGCATCGCTTTGCACTTCGACGGCACGCAGTCGATGGATCTCGGCGCGAAATCCGGTTGTCGTGGCGTTGGCCAGGTTGTGCGACACGGCGGCCTGCTGTCCAAGCACGTGCTTGGCACCGGTCATGGCGGTGTAGATCAGGCGGTCCATGTGTGTTCTCCCGTCGTCGGTTCAGCGCTTAGCGGAGGTTCACCAGCGTCTGCAGGATCTGGTCCTGGGTCCGGATGGACTGGGCGTTGGCCTGGTAGGCGCGCTGCTGGGTGATCATGTTCACCAGCTCGGCGGTCAGATCGACATTTGACTCCTCGACCGCGCCGGCGGAGAGCACCCCGAGGCTGCCGCTACCGGGCGCGCCGATCAGCGGCTGACCCGATGACGGACCCTCGCTCCACAGGTTGCCCCCCAGGGAGAGCAGCCCGTTCGGCGCCTGGAAGTTGGCCAGCACGATCTGCCCGAGATTGCGGGACTGTCCATTCGAATAGCGACCCTGGATCGTGCCGTCCCGGTCGATCGTCACGCCGGACAGGCGACCCGAGGCATAGCCGTCCTGGGTCTGGCTGTTGACCCCGAAGGCGCTGCCGTACTGGGTGGTGGTGTCGAGATAGAGATCGACGTCGAAATCGGGAGCGCCGCCGAACGCCACGTTGTCGAAGTCGACCGTAACGGTGGTTGGCGAAGCCGAGGTCAGGGCGCCGGAGCTGTCGAACTGGACACTCACCGGGGTGGTCGGCACCGTCCCGCCATCGATCTGGGTATACATTTCCCAATCACCCACGCCGGTCGCGGACGCGGGAATCTTGCGGAAATAGAGGGTCATGACGTGGGCGTTGCCCAGGCTGTCGAATACGGACACCGACGTCGAAGAGCTGTACGTCGTGGGGTCCAGCTCGTTGAACGGCGGATCGCCAGCGGTCGTATCGAAGACGGTTGCCCGCGAATCCAGATTCATGCCCAGGCGCGCTTCGGTCGTCACGTTCGGCTGCAGATCCGAGGTCTGGACCTGAAGCGGCGACGGCTGGGCCGGCAAGATCACACCGGCAGCATTTGCCGAGTAGCCGGTCAGCTTGTAACCATTGCCGCCCACGATGAAGCCGTCCTTGTCCACCTCGAACTGGCCGTTTCGCGTGTAGGCAATCGATCCGTCGCCCTGCTCGACCCGGAAGAAGCCCGCGCCATTGATCGCCACGTCGAGCGGATTGTTGGTGGGCGAGATGTTGCCCTGGCTGAAGATCTGATTGACACCGCCGACCGCCGTGCCGATGCCCACCTGCACGCCCGCCGTGGCGCCGTTGAGCGCAGCCGCGAACACATCCGAGAACTGCGTGTTGGCGAACTTGAAGCCGACGTTGCCCGAGTTGGCGACGTTGTTGCTGATCACGTCCAGGGACTTGGAGGCTGCGTTGAGTCCGCTCAATCCGGTCTGGAAGCCCATTTTCTTAACTCCTGATCAGAGAATCTGACGAATTTCCGACATGCTGAACATGCCCAGGGAACCCACTTCCGCACTCACGCCATCCGCGCCCCTGACCACGCTGGTCACCGTTCCTCGTTCCAGGGTGGTCGCATCGACCGAGCCTTCCGAGTTCTGGGCCGTCACGAGAATCTGGTAGCGACCCTCGGCGGCGGGCGTGCCGTTCTGGGAGAGCCCATCCCACGCAAAGTTGTGGGTACCGGCATCGAGTGCGCCCAGGTCCAGTACAGCAACTTCCAGGCCATTCGCGTCGCGGATCGAAACGGTCACCGACTCCGCCGGCTCCTCGATCAGCAGGCCACCCCGTGCGCCGTCCGCGCCAAGTTCGAAGTGATCGCCGGGCACAAGCACGGAACGCCCCACCAGCGCCGCCGCTTGCATAGTTTCATTGCCCGCCAGCCCGTCCAGCAGCCGGCCCATGGTCAGGTTCAGGCGCTCGATGCCATCCACCGTGCTGATCTGCGCCAACTGCGAGGTCACCTGGGCGTTGTCGAGCGGGTTGAGCGGATCCTGGTTCTTCAGCTGTGTGGTCAGCAAGGTCAGGAACTTGCTCTGGGCCTCGTCCTGCGCGCTGGACACCTCGGCGCTGCGCGTCAGCGAAGCCAGCACGTCAGCGGTCGAGTTGGAGGAGATCGGGGAGGTGGCCATTGCGTGCTCCGTGAGTGATCGGGTTACTGGCCCTGGCCGAGCTGCAGCGTGCGCTGCATCAGGGTCCTGGCCGTGCTCATGACTTCAGCATTGTTCTGGTAGGCCCGCGACGCCGAGATCATGTTCACCATTTCCTCGACGACGTTGACATTGGGCATCGCGACATAGCCCTGCTCGTCGGCCGCGGGACTGGAGGGGTCATAGACCAGCCTGGGCGGCGCCGCACTCTCGACAACCTGGGTCACCTCGACCCCGACCGCCGTGGTACCGGACACCGGTCTGGCGGCAAAGACCACCTGCTTGGCGCGGTAAGGTTCGCCGTCGGAGCCCACCACGCTGTCCGCGTTGGCCAGATTCGACGCCGTGGTGTTGAGCCGGGCCGACTGGGCGTGCAGGGCTGAGCCCGCGACCTTGAAGACGTCCATCATGCTGCTCATCGCCCCGCCTCCCTTACTGGCCCGTGATCGCCCGCTGCATGCCGCTCAGCAGGCCATTGATGAAGGTCAGGCTTGCCTCGTAGTGCAGTGCGTTCTCGGCGAAGGCCGCGCGCTCGATGTCCATGTCGACTGTGTTGCCATCGACATTGGGCTGAACTTCCGTGCGGAACTGGGCGAAGCGGTCGAGCGCCTGAGCGCCCGGACCCGCTTGGTGGCCGGCAGAGGTCGTCGCCAGCGCGAGCGGCCCCATGCGGTTGCCCAGTGCACTCTTGAAGGCCTGACCGAAATCGATGTCACGGGCCTTGAAGTTCGGGGTATCGGCGTTCGCGATGTTGGAGGCCAGAAGTTCCTGACGATAGGCACGCAGGTTTAGCGCGGTCTGGTGAAACGCGAGTTCCTGGTCAAGTCTGGCTTTCATGGCGGGCTCCTGATTGGCGTTGCCGGTTGCTTCAAGGCAGTTCCGGAAGGTCGGCACGCATCCAAACGCACCTTCCATGCCAGCGATACTAGACCCGCGCCGACAAACCCTTTCCGGCGATTAGGGATGCAAAACCACGGCAATTCGCGCCGCGCCGGGCGGCAATCGAAGACGCTTTGCCGGCCCCTCGCCGGCAAGGCTTGCCGGCCACGGCCGCGCGCATCGCTTGGGGCAACGCCCGCGCGTGACGGGGTTCTTTCGTGTTTCAATTCCCCCATGAGACACCCACGCCGCGCCGTTTCGTATGCCCTGCTCCCGCTGTTATTGATGCCGATGACCGGATGGAGCCGGCAGGAGCCGGCGCCGGTCGAACAGGCCGTTTCGCGTTTTCTCGCGGAGCAGACGAGCGGCCTGGCCGGCGAAGTCCGGATCGAGGTGGGCCGATTCGACCCGAACAATCACCTCCCCCCGTGCAGGCAACTCTCGGCGTTCCTGCCGAGCGGACAGCGCGCGTGGGGACAGACCACGGTGGGCGTTGGCTGCCAGGAACCGGCCAGCTGGACGGCCTACGTGCCAGCCAGGGTTCGGGTCATTGGCGACTATCTCGCCCTCGCCAGGCCCCTGCGGGCGGGGCAGGTGGTTGGGCCGGATGATCTCGAGTGGCGACGCGGCGATCTGGCCGACGAAGGCGATGGCGCACTAACGGACGCGACGCAGGCCGTCGGCTATCCGGCGCGCATTGCGGTCGCGGCTGGCCAGCCACTCACACGCCATTTGCTGCGGCTGCCGCCCGTGATCCAACGGGGGCAGGAGGTCCGCGTCGTGACCGCTGGCGACGGTTTCCAGGTGTCCAACGCGGGCAAGGCCATGAACAGCGCAGGAACCGGCGAATCGGTCCGGGTGCGCCTCCGGAAGGGGCGCATCGTCACCGGCACGGCGCGCCCCGACGGCAGCGTGCTGATCACGCCCTGAAGCCGGTCTCCGGTCGGCCACAGGCCAAGCGAATGCGCGTCCATAAATTTTTTAACGATTTTGGGGGCTTGCGGGTTCGAAAGGCTCTGAAATGGGTCTAAAGTTGGGTCCGAGTCTGGCCGTAATGTCAGTCAGATTCCTACTGAGGACCTTACCGTGAAAATCGACAACTCGATCAAGCCTGTCGGCAATCTCGAATCCGGAGACAGCCGCAGCAAGACCGTAGCCACCACCGGGGCGCCACCATCAGCCGCTCCCACCGGTGACCGTGTCGACCTGTCGTCCCTCTCCACCGGCATGCAGAAGGCCGAGACTGCGATCCAGTCGACGCCGGTCGTCAACCAGGTGCGAGTGGACGAAATCAAGCAAGCCATTTCCGATGGCCGCTTCAAGGTTGACGCCAACAAGGTAGCCGACGGACTCATCGACAGCGTCCGCCAGATGCTCGCGGCACAACCGAGCAAGGCCTGAGTGAAAGAGCGCTTGCCCGACCGGCAGTTCCTGACGCGCCTGCTTCAGGAAGAGTCGGCCCTGCTGGGCGACTTCGTCGCCCTCCTGAAGCAGGAGGAAGCGCTCTTGCTTGACGGCCAGACCGATGCATTGCTTGAGATGGCCGACCGCAAAACCGCCCTCTACCGGCGGCTCCAGTTCCTGAGCGACGAGCGGAGCCGGGCCTTTGCCGGTGTCCGTGTCACGCTGGACGACGCCTCGATGCGACGAGCCCTGCATGGAGCGCCCGATGCCTTGGGCGACTGGGATCGCGTTATCGACCTCGCGCAGCAGGCAGCCGAGCAGAATGAGTCCAACGGCCGCCTCATCTCCGAACGCATGCAGCACAACCAGCAGGCACTCACCGTGCTGATGGCCGCTGCCGCCCAGCCCGGCGCCACATACGGCCCGGACGGCCAGTCTCGCCCGTTCATCTCCGGCCGCCGCTTCGGCAGCGTCTGAGCCGCTCCTCGCGGCTCGTCGGCGCACCGGCAGCTCGGCGCCCATCGGGCGGCAAATTGTTCCTCGAGCGGTCACCCATTCTTGCCGGTCACTGCCCGAAATACCGTCACCAAGCGGCAAAACCTGCTCTCTACCGGGCGGAATCGCGGCGTTTCAAAGCTGGCACCCTTGTTGCAGTAGGCGTCCTGCGAGCAGGTGACGATCGCATGTCATCTGCCTCCATTGCATAGGACGGGAATCCGACAAGGAGTGACATCATGGCCTCGATCATCAACACCAACATCCCCTCCCTCAACGCACAGCGAAACCTCGCGTCGTCACAGGGAGCCTTGAGTACCGCACTGCAGCGCCTCTCGTCGGGCCTGCGGGTCAACAGCGCCAAGGACGACGCGGCGGGCCTCGCCATCGCGACCCGCATGAACGCCCAGGCCCGTGGCATGACGGTTGCCATCCGCAACGCGAACGATGGCATCTCCCTCGCCCAGACCGCCGAGGGCGCGCTGGGCCAGATCAAGGATCACCTGCTGCGGATGCGCGATCTGGCCATCCAGTCGGCCAACGCCACCAATTCGTCGAGCGATCGGGCCGCCCTCGAAGCGGAATTCGACCAGCTCCAGCAGGAGATTGACCGGATCGGCACGCAGACGACCTTCAACGGCCTCAAGATTCTCGACTCCGACGCCGGCACCCAGGTCTTCCAGGTCGGGGCGAACGCCGGCGAGACGGTCTCGGTGGCAACCACGGCCATCTCGGGCGGCGCCGTCTCGTCTGCCACGGCGTCTGCCACGACCACCGTCACCACGGCAAGCGCCGCCTCGGCCGCGATCTCGACCATCGACAGCGCCATCGACAAGGTCAACACGGACCGGGCCACCTACGGCGCCGCCCAGGTTCGCTTCGAGGGCGTGATCGGCGTGCTGCAGATCTCCCGTGAGAACCAGACCGCGGCGGCCAGTCGGATCCTCGATGCCGATTTCGCTGCGGAAACGGCCGCCCTGACACGTGCGCAGATCCTGCAGCAGGCGGGCACCGCCATGCTGGCCCAGGCCAACGCGATTCCGCAGAATGTGCTGAGCCTGCTCCAGGGCTAAGCGGGTCTGGACGCGACAGCTTTCAGCCGGTCCGATTCCCGTCGACCGCAAGGCATCACCACGGCGCGAGCCGTGGTGATGCCACCTCCCACCGCGGTTCGATGCCCGTCAGGCCTTGCGCCGAAGGAAGAACTCGAAGGCTTCGGCCTCGCCCTCGACCTGGCCCTGGTGAAGCAGTTCATTGCCGGTCTGCTTGGCGAAGGCCGCAAAATCCTTCACGGATCCCGGATCCGTCGCGATCACCCGCACGACCTGCCCGCCTTCCATCGTCGCCAGCATCTTCTTGGCACGCAGGATCGGCAAGGGGCAATTCAGACCTCGCGCATCGACTTCCCTGTCGAAGTAATTCACGTCTCTGCACCTCGATTCCGTTTGGCCCGGCAGGACGCCGTCAGCCCATCCGGCGGCATTCTAGCGCGTGAGCCGCGCCGGCTCCGCTCATCCCGCCGTGCGCGCTTCCCGCTCCCGCTGCAACTGGAGACGGAACTCACGCAACCGGGAATCGATCGCCGAGGCATCGTAGAAGTCGGCATCGCCGGCGCCGCGCGCCAGTTCCAGTTGCTCAACAGCGGCACGCCACGCCCCCTGAATCCGGTACACCTCCGCTTGCGCCCGGTGGCGCCCCGAGTTGCTTCCGCGTTCGGCCTGGGCCCGGGCAAGCAATGACCACATGCGGGCGTCGTCCGAGTCGCCGGTCACGCGACTGCGCGCCTCATTCACGGCATCCGCGTGGCGCCCCAGGTCGATCAAGGTCTCGACCAGGCCGTAGGCAAGTGCCCGATGCGCGGGGTATGCCGACACCGCGCGCCGATAGAGCCGCACGGCCCCGGCCAGGTCACGCCGCTCACGCAGGATCTCGCCCTGCAGGGCCTCGACCATCGGATGCTGGCCCTGCTCTGGCGTCATGGCGGCAAGCAGGGTCCGAGCCTGATCGGCCCGTCCGCCCTTGAGCGCTGCCCGCGCTCGTGCGTAGGTGCGCACCCAGGCGGGCTGGTCGTCCAGCTGGTGCATCTCATCCACCGACACACCGGCCGGCGCTGCATCGACGATCAGCTTGGCACGAACCAGGGGAAAGGTCTCGCCAGCGGCAACCTGGCGATAGCGCATCTGCTCGACGCGGTTGCCGATGTCCGAGATCCGCTCCGTCGTCAGCGGGTGGGTCCGCATATAGACCGGCGCATTGTTCTCATACAACCGGCTGCTGCGCTGCAAGCGCTCGAAGAACGCCTCCATGCCTCGCACGTCGAAGCCAGCACCCTGCAGGATCTGCAACCCTACCCGGTCAGCCTCGCGCTCGAAATCGCGACTGTACGAGAGCTGCGACTGAATTCCCGCCGCCGATCCGGTTGCCAGCGCCGCCTCGGCCGCCTGCGGATTGCGGCTGGCGGCCAGGATCGCCACGAGAATCGAGGCCAGCATGATCAAGCCGGTCGTTCCCTGGTTCGCAACCAGCTGAGCGATGTGACGCTGGGTCACGTGGGCGATCTCGTGGCCGAGGACCGAGGCCAGCTCGGACTCTGTCCTGGCCGCCACGATGAGGCCACTGTGCACGCCGATGAACCCGCCGGGCAAGGCAAACGCATTCAGCGTGGCGTCACTCACCGCGAAGAAGCGGAAGGTCTGGGCAGTCGCGGGCGCATGGGCCGCCAGCCGAGCGCCCAGTGCGTTGAGATAGTCCTCGACCTCAGGATCTTCGAGATAGGCCTGGTCGCGCCAACGGATGTCGCGCATCGCCTGTTCGCCGACCCGGCGTTCGGCGAGCGGACTGAGGTCTCCCGCCCCGACATCGCCGAGGTCGGGCAGGCCCGCAGCGGGCACCTGGCAGGCGAGGCTGGTCGACAGGAGGAGCGCAGTGAGGCGTCGTTTCACGATGCTATGATAGCCATCCTCCATGCCGTGTTCCCGGTGAAGTCTGCCGAACACGCGACAGCCCCGGCATTACCGAGCGAGACACCCGATGAGCGACGTCCTGACCCATTTCGACAACGAGGGCAAGGCCCACATGGTCGACGTGGGAGCCAAGTCCGAAACCCGCCGCGTTGCCCGCGCCGAGGGCAAGATTCGCATGCAACCCGCGACCCTCGCCATGATTCGCGCAGGTGATGCAAAGAAGGGTGATGTCATTGGTATCGCACGGATCGCAGCCATCCAGGGCGCCAAGCGCACGGCGGACCTGATCCCCCTGTGCCACCCGATCCCCCTGACCCGTGTCGCCGTCGAGTTCGCCATCGACGAGACGCACAGCCAGGTCAGCTGTGTCGCCACTGCCGAGACGGTCGGCCGCACCGGCGTCGAGATGGAAGCCCTCACCGCAGTCCAGGTGGGCCTGCTGACCATCTACGACATGTGCAAGGCGGTGGACCGCGGCATGGTCATCGACTCAGTCCGCCTGCTCGAGAAGCAGGGAGGCAAATCGGGCCACTGGCTGGCCGACGCCTGACCGGCGCGGCGGACGCGCCGCCCCTGATGGCCCGCACTGACGCGCGCCGCGACCGCAGGACAGGCAGACCCTGAGGCCCGGCGCCGGGGGCTGACCGCCCCCGCCAGATCACCCGGATCGCATACCTGCGCGATGGCGTTGCGGTAATATCCGCATGCCAATCGCCAGAGCAATCGTGCCATCGCCTGGCGGGCGACGTTCCAATCCCGTCTATGAGGTGACGTTGAACCTGCCCGGCTCGCCCCAGCCCATGCCGACGTTTCCCGCCGTCAGGCGCGCAGCGGATCTCCCGCCCGCCGATCCATCGCCCCTCCGCGTCGAATGGATCGACACCTTGAAGGGGTTTGGCGTGGTCGCTGTGATGCTCTACCACCACATCGGCATCTCCGGATTCGCGACGAACTTCCTCATCTCGTTCAACGTTCCGCTGTTCTTCATTCTGTCGGGCTTCCTCTTCACTCAAACGCCAGGCGCGGCCGCATTCCCGCGCTTCGCGGCGCGGCAGGTCGCGAAGGTCGCTGTGCCGTATCTCGTCTTCGCAGCCCTCGGTATCGCGGTGTGGATGCTCCTCCATCCACAAGACCGCAGCGTCGACACGCTCGCGCACTTCCTGACGGGTGTCGCCTACGGGGTGGGTTCCCCCCCCTGGCTCACCTTCAACAGGCCCTTGTGGTTTCTCCCGGCCTTCTTCGCCAGCGGGATTCTGTTCTTCTTCTGCAAGACGCTCCTGACCCGGCGCCTCGCCCTCTCACTGCCGCTGCTACTCGTCGCGACAAGCCTCACCCAGGCCATACCGTTCCGGTTGCCCTGGGGTCTCGACATTGCCCCGATGACCCTCCTGTTCATGACGGTCGGACACGCCGCAAGGCGGCGCGGCTGGCAAGGTATCGTCGAGCGGCATCCCATCGACGTCTTCGTCGTGGCGGCCCTCATCAGCTACCTGGCCGTTACGTACAATGGCCATACGGGCATGAGCTTCAAGTCGTACGGCAATCCGATCCTCTACGCGCTGGGCGGAATCTCCGGTACCGCACTGATGGTCTGCCTGAGCCAGCGATACTACTCAGGCCTCATCACCCTCATCGGCCGCCATAGCCTGGTCTTGTTCGCGGCACACATGCCGGTTTATTTTCTGCTCAACGAGATCGTCTTCGGGGTCCTGAACGTGTCTTTCGACCTGAGAGCGACGTACGCCGCCCTCCTCTATCTGGCCATCGCGCTCACTGTCCTGATACCAGCGTCCATCTTCCTGAAGCGGAAGGCACCGCTGCTGGTCGGCGGGCCCGCATGACCGCGTGCGGGCCTCATTGCCTCGGGCCAGCAGGCCCACGGGTAGAAGACCGATGGCCACCAGGCGGACGCGCAATCCGGCGGGGGCGGGCAATCGGGAGGACCTCTGATGGCGAGCGTCGGGGGCAGCCCTGAGCGTGCGCTGCTGGCGCGACTGATCCAGCGCCTCCCGCTGCTCACGCTGCTGGTTTCGGTCAGCCTGTTCCTCCTTGATCCGCCCGTGCTGGAGGCCCTCAGGCACCAGTTCTATGATCAGGTGCAGCGCTGGCATCCGCGCGTTGACGGGAACTCGCCAGTGACCGTCGTGGATATCGACGAACAGAGCATCCGCCGCGTCGGTCAGTGGCCATGGCCAAGAACGCGGCTGGCCGAGCTGATCGGGCGGCTCTCGCACGCAGGTGCCCGTGTCGTCGGCTTCGACATGACCTTCCCGGAACCCGATCGGACGAGCCCACGCGCCGTCATGGCGCAATGGGCGGCAGACCCGGTGGTCGGACCGGTGCTGGCCACGCTGCCGGACCACGATGAGGCGTTCGCCCAAGCCCTTGCGTCGAGCCGCGTGGTCCTCGGCTTCGCCGCCCAGGGTCTGCCCCACGCCACGACGCCCCTGCCATCGACCGTCGTCCTGCGCGGTGGCGACGACATGCTGTCCGCGTTGCCGGCCTTTGGCGGCCGGCTCGGCTCGCTCGAGACGCTCGAGCGAGCGGCCGCAGGGCTCGGCCATTTCAGCGTCCTCGATGCGGCCGACGGCATCGTGCGCTCGGTCCCGTTGCTGATCCATGTCGGCCCGGAGACAGCGCCAGCCCTGACGCTGGAGATGCTGCGGGTCGCCTCGGATCAGGCGGCGCTCGTCGTCGAAGGCGGCGCGACGGGCGGCGTGTCGCGGGTTCGGGTCGGGCGCCTGAGCGTATCGGCGACGGCCACCGGCGCACGCTGGTTGCACTATGCCCCGATGCGACGCAGCGCCTACCTGCCCGCCTGGCGGGCACTCGAGCCCGGCGCCACGCTCGACCTGCAAGACCATTTCGTCCTGATCGGCAGCTCGGCCTCGCTGATGCACGATCTGCGCACCTCGCCCCTCGGCGAGACGATTCCCGGCGTCGAGGTGCACCGCCAGCTGCTTGAGCAGATGCTGGGCGATCAAGCTGTGCTCCGGCCCGACTGGGCCCAGCCGGCGGAGCTTCTGGCCCTGCTGGGCGGCGCCCTCGTCGCGATCCGGATCGCGCGTCGCCGAATCGGCCCGGCTCAGGGCGCGCTGCTGCTGGCCATGCCGGCCGTTGCACTCAGCGCGACCGCAATGGCCTTTGCGAAGGCCGGTCTGATCCTCGACCCGCTGACCCCGCTGATCGCGTGGGGGCTGTGTGCCATCGCCGCAGCCCTGGCCCGGCTGTATCGGACCGAGCAGCGCCAGCGCTGGATACGCACCGCCTTCTCGCGCTACGTGTCACCCAATCTCGTCGAGCACCTGATCGAGCACCCCGACTCGCTCGAGCTGGGCGGCGTGCGGCGCCACTGCAGCTTCATCTTCACCGACCTCGAGGGGTACACCAGCCTCATCGAGCGCACGCCGCCGCGCGAAGCGGTTGCCCTGCTCAACGCCTATCTCGACGGCATGATCGAAATCGCCTTCCGCCACGAGGGAACGCTGCTTCGCATCGTCGGCGACGCGGTCGCCGTGATGTTCTCTGCACCGGTCGAACAGCCAGACCACGCGCAACGTGCGCTCGCGTGCGCCATCGAACTCGACGCTTTCGCGCAGGCCTTCAGGGCGTCCCGGGCAGGGCTGGCGCACGCCTTCGGCAAGACCCGGATCGGCGTCCATAGTGGCGAGGTCACCGTCGGCAACTTCGGCGGCTCGGCGATGCTCGAGTATGCAGCCCTCGGCAATCCGATCAACGAGGCGGCGCGCCTCGAATCGGCCAACAAGCTGCTCGGCACCCGGATCTGCGTCTCGGGCCAGACCCTCGCCGAATGTCCCGCGGCAAGCGTGCGGACGATCGGCCACGCGCATCTCCGCGGCCGCAGCAATTCGCTGGAGGTCTTCGAGCCCGTAGGGGCGCCCGACCCGGCCTACGCGGCCGCGTTCGCGCTGCTGGACACGGATACCCGCGCGGCCCGCGAACGCCTGGAGACACTCGAGGCAGAGCGGCCCGACGATCCGCTCGTCGCCTTCCATCTGGCGCGCCTTCGCCGAGGCGAGACCGGCACCCAGTTCTCGCTGTTCTGACCCGCCCGCGCCCGCGCTCAGCGGACCACGATCTCGACCCGCCGATTGCGCGGCTCCGACACGTCGTCGGCGGTCCGAACCAGCGGGTTGCCCTCGCCGTGGCTCTCTGTCGAGATGCGTTCCAGGCGAAGCCCGGCATCGACGATGCGATCGCGCACGAAGGTCGCCCGCTCCAGGCCAAGGGCTTGGTTGTCGGCCGCGCTTCCCGCTGAGTCGGTGTGGCCCACGATGGAGATATCCGCGCCCGGACGCGCCGCGACCTCTTTCAGCACGCCGTCGAGCAGGGCGGCCGACTCGGGAGTGAGCTGGGTGCCGCCGAGTTCGAAGTAGAGACGGAACACCACCGGCAAGGCGGGCTGCGCCTCAAGCGCACCGCCAAAGGTCTTGTCGATCTCCGCCCTGGACACCTCGAAGGTCTTCGGGACCGCCGTATCGAGCGTCGCGGCCATGCCCGCCTCGGCCACCTCGGCCTCGCCCTCCGGGCCGGAAACCAGAATGCGCCCGGTGGATCCATCCTCGTTGGGCAGCAGCACGACCCAGGACTTCGGCGCGCAGGCCGACACCGATACGGCGGTCGCGGCCGCGAGCACCAGGCGGCAAAGGCTCGCCATCATGACGTGACGTGGCATGGTGTCAGTCCTCGACTCGAACCAGGAAACGGGTGCCCCGCACGCCGATCGTGCCGGTCGCGGTGCGCACCTTGACGGCCTCCGGGCGGAGCTTGGCGATCACGCCGGAGATGAACTGCATGGTGCCGCGCAGAAGGCGGACACCCAGACCCAGCTCGCCCTCGCCCGGCCGGAAGAGGTACTCCTCCACGACGAGCTCCGCGTTCGGCCCAACCGACATCACGGTGTTGTCGAGCAGGGTCAGGCCGAGCTGGCCATCATCGCCGGTCCGAATGACGTCGCCCTCGCGCAGCGCCAGGCCCGGGAAGGCCTCCAGCGTCTCACCCGCGGCGTCCACAAAGGCCGCGCCCGCGTGCGTTTTTACGTAGCCGATGGGCTCCGATTCGGCATAAGCTGATGTCGTGAAGGCCAGCAGGGCGGCGGCGTAGAGCAGTGAGCGCAGCCAGACAACCATGTTCGAGCCTCCTCGCCAGATTAACGCGGCGATTGTAGCGCATGGACCCAGGCCACCGCGGGTCGGTCCATTGCCCCCCGAGGACGCCAGCCATGCCCCCCTCCCTGTCTGACCTGCAGACGAGCACCGAGACGATCGACAAGCTCGCCAGCCTCATCGAGATCGGCATTTCCCTGTCGGCGGAACGCGACCGCAACAAGCTGCTGAGCCTGATTCTCGAGCATGGCAAGCGCCTGTGCCACTGCGACGCCGCGACCATGTACCTGGTCGACGAGAGTGACCGCCTGGCCTTCTCGCTGCGCACCCGGGGCGACCCCCTGCCGGTCAGCCACCTGGCCCTCCACGATCCGGTCACGGGGGCCCCCAACGAACGCCACCTCGCCACCTGGGTCGCGCTCCACCCCCACTCGGTGATCATCGACGACGCCTACGACGAGCCGCGCTTCGACCTGTCCGGCACCCACGACATGGACCGCCTCTCGGGCTATCGCACCGTTTCGATGCTGACCGTCCCGATGCGCTCCCGAGGCGGCACCGTGGTCGGCGTGCTGCAGTTCCTCAACGCACTCGACCCCGACGGCCGCGTCGTCCCCTTCCGCCATCCGCTCGTGCAGGTGGCGGAAGCACTGGCGGCGCAGGCTGCGGTGGCAATCGAGAACCACGCCCTGCTCGAAGGACGCGCGGAGCTCATCGACGCGATCATCCAGATGATCGCGAGCGCCATCGACGCTCGCAGTCCGCACACCGGGGAGCATTGCGCGCGCGTGCCGAGCCTGGCGCTGATGCTCGCCGAGGCAGCCAACGCGTCGGAGGAAGGCTTCCATGCCGACTTCCGCTTCCGTTCCCAGGAGGCCTGGCGCGAATTCCGGATCGGCGCCTGGATGCACGACTGCGGCAAGATCACCACGCCAGACCATGTTCTCGAGAAGGGCGCCAAGCTGGAGATGTTCTACAACCGCATCCACGAGGTCCGGATGCGGTTCGAGGTCCTGCGGCGCGACGCCGACATCGCACGCCTGCAGTCGATCGTCGAGGGTGAGGAACCGGCCCTGGCCGACGCGCGCTACGTCGAGGCCTGCGCCAGCCTCGAGGAAGACTTCGCCTTTGTCGCGGGGATGAACCTGGGCGCCGAGAAGACCCAGCCCGAGGATGTCGCCCGGCTGAGGCGCATCGCCGAGCGGACCTGGACGAGCCACTTCGACCGGCGCCTGGGCCTGACCCCCGCGGAATGCCGGCGCATGAGAGCGGACGCCGCGGGCCCCGCCGGCGGCCCGCGCCGCGAGCGGCTGCTCCAGGACCGCCCCGAGCATCGCATCCCCCACACCCCCCGCGACCGGGAGCTGTTTGCCCGCGGCTTCCGGGTGGACGTGCCAAAGCACCGCCTCGATCATGGCGAAGTCCACAATCTGTCCGTGCCGAGCGGCACCCTGACGCCGGAGGAGCGCTTCCTCAGCCGCGCCCACGTCATGCACACCCTGGCCATGCTTGAACTGATCCCGTTCCCGGACGGACTGAAGCGCGTGCCCGAGTATGCCGGCACGCATCACGAGACCCTGAGCGGCACTGGCTATCCCCGCCGCCTCAGCGCGGACGAACTCAGCGTCCCCGCCCGGATCATGGCTATCGCCGACATCTTCGAAGCCCTCACGGCACCCGATCGGCCCTACCGCAAGGCGAATTCCCTGTCCGAGGCCATCGAGCTACTCGCCGGCTTCCGGGACCGGGGCAACATCGACCCGGATCTCTTCGCTCTGTTCCTCCGCTCGGGCATCCACCTGCGCTACGCAGAGCAGTTCCTCAGGCCGGAGCAGATCGACACCGTGGATATCACGCGTTACGTGTAGTCCGCCGTATGGCGTGCCCGGCTGCGATCTTCACGGTTTCGCGGTGACTTCGATACAACGAAAAGCGTAGTATTGGGCGCCATTCCGTAGCGGGGGTGACGACAGATGGCGATTCGGATCGGGGACACGGCGTGAGCGAGGAGGTCGAACTCAAACTGAGCCTGCCGACCACGGCTGTCGCCGCACTCAAGCGCCATCCCATCGTTCGCGGCGCCAGCCGCGAAGGGCGTGCCCAGGCGCTGGCCAACACCTACTTCGATACACCCGAGATGGAACTCTCGGCTCGACGCATCGCCCTGCGGACGCGGCGCCAGGGGCAGCGCTGGCTGCAGACCGTCAAGGGCCATCGCGCCTCGACGGGCGGTCTCTCCAGCCGACCGGAGTGGGAGCACCCCTACCTCGGCGCCTTCGACTTCACGGTGGTGGACGATGAGGCCACCCGCGCGATCCTCGACGATTGCGCCGAGCGGCTCACGCCGCTGTTCACAACCGACTTCCGCCGCGAGACGCGACGCATCGCCCCCGCTGAAGACGTCGAGATCCTGATGATGATCGACCAGGGCGAGATCCGCTCGGCAGGCCAGGTCGAGCCCATCTGCGAACTCGAGCTGGAGCTCGTGGCGGGCCGTGCCCAGGATCTCTATGCGCTGGCGGGCAGCCTGGCCGAGTGCCTGCCCCTGCGCCCCGAAGACGACAGCAAGGCCGAGCGGGGGCTGCGCCTCTACCGGGGCGAGGTCCGCCGGCCGATCCGCTCGGGCCCGTCGCCGCTGGCCCCGGAGCAATCACCGCTGGACGCGTTTCGCCTGATTGCGCTGGACTGCCTGGCCCAATGGCAGCGCAACGCCTCCGGCGCCGCGGCGGACGCGTCGCCGGAATTCATTCACCAGATGCGCGTCGGCCTCCGGCGCCTCCGTTCGGCCGTCAAACTGTTCGGCCCAACCCTTCCGCCGGAATGGGTCAGCCACTGGTCCGGCGAGCTGGCCGCCGCGGCCGACGAGCTCGGCGAAGCCCGCGACATCGACGTGCTGCACGGCGAACTGCTGGCGCCGATCCTCACCGACGAGTCCTGCCCACCGTCCGTTGCCCGGCTGGCAGAGCGCGTCATCGCGGCGCGTGACGAGGCGCGGGCGCGGGTCCGGGAGCGCCTAGACGGCCCGGGCCAGGGGCGACGCATGATCGGCGTGGCGGCCGAGATCGCCGGGCTCAAGGGCAGCGTGCTCGACGCCAGCGCAGACATCACCACCTTCGCCCGCCTGCAGCTCACGGCCCTCCGGAAGCAGGCACGCAAGCGCTGGTCGAAGGCTCGCGAC
>JBNLCM010000029.1:0-5544 GCA_050303815.1 Rhodocyclaceae bacterium | reverse complement strand
AAGGCGGCCTGCGCGGCCGCCTCGCTTCATTTCAGAGACGCGAGATGTCCCACAAGAAGATCCTGCTCCTCAATTTCGGCTCCCAGGTCACCCAGCTCATCGCCCGCCGCGTGCGCGAGCAGCAGGTGTTCTGCGAAATCCACCCGTTCGACGTAGGCGAAGACTTCGTGCGCGACTTCGGCCCGGCCGGCGTCATCCTGTCGGGCGGCCCGAACTCGGTGTACGAGGCACTCGACTGGAAGGCGCCGCAGGCGGTATTCGAGCTCGGCGTGCCGGTGCTCGGCATCTGCTACGGCATGCAGACCATGGCCGAGCAACTGGGCGGCAAGGTGGAGAGCGACGGCCGGCGCGAGTTCGGCTACGCCGAGATCCGCGCCCGCGGCCACTCCGCACTGTTGCGCGGCATCGAGGACCGCAGCAACGGCGAAGGCCACGGCCTGCTCGACGTCTGGATGAGCCACGGCGACAAGGTCATCGAGATGCCGGCCGGCTTCAAGGTGATCGCCAGCAACGACTCCTGCCCGATCGCCGCGATGGCCGACGAGGCGCGCGGCTTCTACGCGGTGCAGTTCCATCCGGAGGTCACCCACACGCTCAAGGGCAAGCAGATCCTCGCGCGTTTCGTGCACGAGATCTGCGGCTGCGGCCACGACTGGAACATGCCCGACTACGTGGACGAAGCGGTGGCGCGGATCCGCGAGCAGGTGGGCGAGGAAGAGGTGATCCTGGGCCTGTCCGGCGGCGTCGATTCCTCGGTGGCCGCGGCGCTGATCCATCGCGCGATCGGCGAGCAACTGACCTGCGTGTTCGTGGACAACGGCCTTCTGCGGCTGAACGAAGCCGAGCAGGTGATGGAGACCTTCGCCCGCAACCTGGGCGTCAACGTGATCCACGTGGACGCCTCCGAGCAGTTCATGGGCCATCTCGAGGGCGTTTCGGATCCGGAGCAGAAGCGCAAGATCATCGGCCGCGAGTTCGTCGAGGTCTTCCAGACCGAGGCGGCCAAGCTGCCCAAGGCGCGCTGGCTGGCCCAGGGCACGATCTATCCGGACGTGATCGAGAGCGCCGGCGGCAAGACCAAGAAGGCCCACACGATCAAGAGCCACCACAACGTCGGCGGCCTGCCCGAGACGCTCAACCTGAAGCTGCTGGAGCCGCTGCGCGAGCTGTTCAAGGACGAAGTGCGCGAACTCGGCGTGGCGCTCGGCCTGCCGCACGAGATGGTGTACCGCCACCCGTTCCCGGGGCCGGGCCTTGGCGTGCGCATCCTCGGCGAAGTCAAGCGCGAATACGCCGAGCTGCTGCGCCGCGCCGACGCGATCTTCATCGACGAGTTGCGTGCCGCCGACTGGTACGACAAGACCAGCCAGGCCTTCGCTGTCTTCCTGCCGGTCAAGAGCGTCGGCGTGATGGGTGACGGCCGCACCTACGAATATGTCGTCGCGCTGCGCGCCGTGCAGACCCAGGACTTCATGACCGCCCACTGGGCGGAGCTGCCGCATGCGCTGCTCGGCAAGGTCAGCAATCGCATCATCAACGAAGTGCGCGGCATCAACCGAGTGGTGTACGACATCTCCGGCAAGCCGCCGGCGACGATCGAGTGGGAGTAGGGGTTGCTGCCTATCGGTGACGTTCAGTAGCTATCGGTAGCTATCGTTTCAAGCCTCGAACCGCGGCAGGTGAGGGCGGTACAAAATGGCTTTCGATCGCTTTCGGTAGCTATCAAAACGGCATGTCGCGGTAACCCGGAAGCTGAAGTCAGACCCTACCGGCCGGCGATTGCAGCCGATAGGTGCTGAAAGCTGATGGGTGGATTGCCGCGGGGCCGAATGGGCCGCTTGATGAGCTTAAGTAGTGTCCTTCAACCGTCAAGAACGGGCCAATTTCCTCGGCCCTCGACGCTAGAAATCTGCAACCTCGTTGATGATGTGGTTTGTAGCGCTTCTTACGCAGTCAGCGACAGAGGCATTCTCTCGATCGCTGACTCTCGCATTTGGCCGGCTGGAACGATGCTCGGATCACCACTCGGGAGTCGCATGAGCTATCCAGACCTAGACGACCGGTTGCCGGCTGGATTGGCAGGCAGCACGCACTCCAAGCTGAGAGTATTCAGACTCCGGCAGTACAAGCTCCCAAGCCTGACAGCGTCATCCTTGTTCACCGGCCTTCGCGCTAGGAACAAGGATCAAAGCCACTCGGATGCCGACAATCTCGCCTCTGGGTAGCTGAAACCTTGAAGACATCCATGTGAGGGCGTTGCCGCACGTATCAGCCTGGCTTCTCTTGCCGCTTGAGACGGACGGTGGGCACGAGCGAATACATCGTGCTGGTCATCCGCGCGAGGCCCCGATCAAGCCCCAGTGAACTGCCGTTCCCGCCCACCACCCAGACGGCTAACATCGGGCCATGCCCCTCTACCTTGACCTCGCCGACCGGACCGCCAGGCTCATCGCCGACGGTGTGCTGCGCCCCGGCGATCGGCTGCCCTCGGTGCGAAATGCCTGCCGCGCCCATGGCGTCAGCCCGGTCACCGTGACCCAGGCCTATTACCTGCTGGAAAGTCGCGGGCTGGTGGAAGCGCGGCCGAAGTCTGGCTATTTCGTCCGCGCCCGCCTCGGCCAGCGCCTGCCTGAGCCAGAGATGAGTCGGCCGGTGGGGCATTCCACGGTGTTGGAGGTGAGCGATTTCATTTTCCAGATCCTGGAGAGTGTCAAGGATCCGTCGGTGGTGCCCCTGGGTTCCAGCTTCCCGAGCCCCTACCTGTTTCCCCTCGACAGGCTTGGGCGCTGCCTGGCGGTGGCCGCCCGCAAGCTCGACCCGCTGGCCACCGTCACCGACCTGCCGCCGGGCAACGAGGAACTGCGCCGACAGCTCTCCCTGCGCTATCTGGCCCAGGGCGCCGATGTGCCGCCCCAGGAGATCGTCATCACCTCGGGCGCCATGGAGGGGCTCAACCTGTGCCTCCAGGCGGTCACCCGTCCGGGCGACCTGATCGCGATTGAATCTCCCACCTTCTACGCCGGCTTGCAGGCCAGCGAGCGCCTGGGCCTGAAGGTCATCCCGCTCACCGTTGATCCCCCGATCAATATCGCATGCGACGGATTGTCCGCGCTGCGCGCGGCGAGGGAAGAACGCCGCTGGGTTACCGGTTACGCTACGACCGGCGGTTACGGCGCTGGCGTCGGCACCCAAGCCCGTACCGGCCGAGGCTGAAACCGTGGCCGAGGAAAGTCCCGTCAGCCGGGCGGCACGGTATGTGTGGGCGACGCTGCTGGCGCGCATCTATGAAGTCTTTCCGCTCACCTGCCCACAGTGCGGCGGCACGATGCGGATCATCGCCTTCATCGACGACCCGACCGAGGTGAAGAAGATTCTGACGCACCTGGGCGAGCCGACCGCAGCACCCCTACTGGCGCCGGCGCGCGGCCCGCCGCTGTGGGAGGCAGCGCAACCGGGCGACCCGGGCGACGCCGACCCGTTTGCCCAACCGATGCCAGAGTTCGAATTCGATCAGCGCATCGAGTGGTAGCGGAGGTTTTCCAGTGCTCCGCCGGGTGAGCCTGTGCCTGCGCCCCGCAAGACGCCACCCAGCCGGCGTCTTGCGGGGCGCAGGCAGGCAAGGAGGGCGGGTTTTGTGGGGTGGTGGGGAAAAACGGACGGAATTTCTCGGCTGACGATGGGCAGCAACCGCAGAGATACTTGCGGGATGCGGGTTGAATTTCCTATCCTTCGCAGGCGGCATCCTAGGATTCGACAAGAAGTGACAAGGAGGTCTCGATGGATCTGGGGCTTAAGGGAAAAACCGTTCTCATCACCGGTGGATCTAAGGGCATCGGACTCGCGTGCGCGAAGAGCTTCGCGGCCGAGGGCTGCAACCTGCATCTCGTGTCGCGAGACGCGGACCGGCTCGAGGCGGCGCGCAAGCAGGTGCGTTACGAATGCCCGGTCGAAATCGAGATCCATCCGGCGGACCTGCGCGACAGCGCGGCCGTGAAGCAAGTTGCCGCGGCCTGCAGCGACGCCGACATCCTGGTGAACAACGCGGGCGACATCCCCGGCGGCTCCTTGCTCGACATCGACGAGGCCGGGTGGCGCCATGCGTGGGACCTGAAGGTCTTCGGCTACGTCAACATGACCCGCGAGATGCTGGGTCACATGAAGAATCGCGGCCATGGCGTCATCGTCAACGTGATCGGCATGGCCGGCGAGAAGCCTTCCTTCGAGTATGTGTGCGGCGCCACGGCGAACGCAGGGCTCGCCGCGTTCACCAAGGGCGTCGGGCAGAAATCGACCCAGTTCGGCGTGCGTGTCGTCGCGGTGCACCCTCCGGCGACGCGCACCGATCGCATCGTCGCGCTGATGCGCAACGTGGCGAAGCAGAAGTACGGCGACGAATCGCGCGTCGACGACGTCGTGAAGGACGGCAGCTTCGGCAAGATCATCGAGCCGGAGCAGGTCGGCGACACCGTCGCGTTCCTCGCCTCCGACCGGGCGGCGCATCTTTCGGGCATCGTCCTCAACCTCGGCGCTTGAGCGCTCGAATTGAATGCTTGAGTGAGGTATCGGTTCTTTTCCCTCCTCTCCGAGGAGGGGTGGCGCCGAAGGCGACGGGGTGGTGTGAAGTGCTTGTCGAAGCCGGGAACCACCCCGCCCGCTACGCGGGCACCGCTCCTTGAAAAGAAGGGGAAACAAAGAGCGATCAGCCCCGCCTATCCGCGCTGCGTCACTCCGCAAACCGCACCGCGCTGATCGGCGGCAGATTGAGCGACACGCACTGCCAGGAATCGCCCGCATCCTCGGAGATCCACAGCCCGCCGGTGGTCGATCCCATTGCGAGCCGCGTGCCGGTCGAATCGACCGCGAGGCCGTGGCGGTAGACGAGGTCATAGGCCGGCGCGGGCGGCAGACCTGCGCTCAGGAGGCCGAAGCGCTTGCCGCCGTCGCGCGTGCGCGTCACCACGAAGCGCGCATCCACCGGGACGCGCCGCTCGTCCTTGATCGCAAGCCTGAGGATGAAGCGGCAGGCGAAGGTGATTATCCAGGCGGCGGCAGCGGCGTTACGATAGGCAATAAATGGCAAAAAGGAGAGAATGATAACGGATGGGGTCAAGACCAGCAACACGCCGACGGGCTTGAGGCAGAACCCGACGCATGCCGCCATTCGCGCGGCTTACCTCGACAACGACCCGAACGTGCCAGGGCCTTCAGCCGGATTCACCTCGCCGCAGCAAAGAACGTGACTCCCGATGCCGGCGGAGCTCAGATGGGCACAAACAGTGCCTCCACCGCCTTGCGGACTCTTGCGAGGCTGAAAGCTTCAGGCTACCAGGATGCCCGCACCCTGAAGCGCCGCATCGCCGCCATGGAAGACTGGATCGTTAACGGTACGCTGTTGAAGGCCGATGCCAACGCCCAGTACGCCGCCGTGATCGAAATCGATCTGGCCGAAGTCACCGAGCCGATCCTGGCCTGCCCGAACGATCCGGACGACGTCAAGCTGCTCTCCGAAGTCGCCGGCGCCAAGATCGACGAAGTCTTCATCGG
>JBNLCM010000028.1:0-14716 GCA_050303815.1 Rhodocyclaceae bacterium | reverse complement strand
GGCTCGTCCATTCGGACGACCGGCGCGCGCGCCAAAATCATCCCTTCTGTCGATGTTCCTCCGGGTCGGCTTTCCGACACTGGATCACGCGGCCATGGACGCCGCGAGACCACGGAGGAGGCAGGTATGGGCAGAGGTGCTGCAAGGCAGGCAGCGGTGAACTGGCGCGTTCCGCTGCTGGCCACCCTGATGGCGACGGCTTGGCCCGGCTGGGCAAGCGATGGATTCCAGTTCAGCGGCTACGCGAGAAGTTGGTTGTCGCTCAATCTCAGCGACGTGCCGGAGACAGGCGGCAACGACCGCTACCAGCCGTCGATGGTGCGCGGCGCCGTATCGCTCGAGGGCGCCTACACGACGGGTGACGTGGCAGTCCGGGTCATCGGGCGCGCCGAGCGCGAAGCCCGCACGGACTACCTCGACGACCTGCAGGACGTCGCCGACGCCAACGCCGCGGCGTTCGGACTCCGGGCGAGCGACATCATGGAGATGTACGACCGCGAGGAGATCCGCGAGGCCTACGTCGACTGGACCCCGAACGCCATGTTCTCGATGCGCCTGGGCAAGCAGCAGGTGGTGTGGGGCGAGACCGACTTCTTCCAGGCCATGGATCTGGTCAACGGCTACGACTACCGCTGGCGCAGCTTCCTGGAGCCGGAGAACGCCGAACTGCGCAAACCGCTGATCCTCGGCAACTTCGTCTTCAGCCTGCCAGACCAGGACGCCTCGGTGCAGTTGCTGGTGCGCCCGGGCATGGACGGCGGCGATGCGATAGGCAACAGCTACGACATCCACGCCGGCCGCTGGGCGGTCCAGCCCTACAAGGGCGTGGATTTCGGAACCCTCACCGACTACGACTACCACCACCCCGAGGGCGATGCCGACGACGTCACCTGGGGCATCCGCTGGAAGCAGACCCTCGGCGACATCAACTACTCGATCGCCTACCTGAAGACCTTCTACAACGAGCCGGTCTTCAGCCCCGCCGACAATCCCTATGGCGGCAAGGCCACGGGCGGGCTGCTGGCTGATGTGATCCACCCGATGATCGACGTGGTCGGCTTCACCGCCAACGGCTACTCCGAGACCCTCGACGCGGTGCTGTCCACCGAGATCGCCTACCAGATGGACGTGCCGTACAACTACGGCTCGGGCTACACCAGCCTGCTGCTTCAGGCGCTGGGCTTCCCCGCCGACACCGGCTTCACGCCGGGTCTCGAGGGGGTGCGCACCAAGGACACGCTGGTGACCATGTTCCGCGCCGACAAGAACCTGCGGCTCGAGCGCCTGATCGGCACCAACCGGCCCTCGCTGTTCTCGGTGCAGCTCTTCAATCGCCACCTGTTCGATTTCGACGCGGACGAAGACGACCTGGTCGACTTCGCCATGTACAGCGGCCGGAAGAAGCAGGACACCACCATCCTGACCACCTTCCTCGCCATGAACTTCGACGCGGACAGGATCAACCCGACCCTGGCCGCCGGGTTCGACCTGACCCACGGCGGCGCCTTCCTGATCCCGTCGGTGGACATCGCCTACGGCGACAACTGGCGCTTCCGCATCGAGGCCGACCTGTTCTTTCCGGCTCACGACAAGGAACCCGGCAACGGCGGCCTCGGCGTGCCCGAGAGCGACACCCATCTGCTCGGCTGGTTCTCGAACAACGACCAGCTGATGCTGCGCGCGACCTATCAGTTCTGATCCGCGACGACACGACAACAAGGAGACAATCAATGCGAGCAATCCCGTGGCGGTCGCGGCACCTGGCGACCCTGATCTGCAGCCTGGCGACGGTGGCACCCGCGCTGGCCGAGGTGGCCGAAGGCACGGTGATGTCGAGGGACAATCTCGACGCCCTGCTGGCCGATACCTTCGACGGCCACAAGATGGCCGATCTGGTGCCCGAGCGCATGGCCTGGCTGATCCGCGAGCACGGCATGCGGCTGACGCTGGAGAAGCGCAGCGAGATCCGCATGGATCCGAAGTTCGAAGCGGCGAGCGCCGCCAACCGGTCCGCAGTCCGCTTCGATCCTGACTCCCGTTCGGTGCAGGGCTGGGAGGCGGGCGTCCCGTTCCCGGAGCTGGATCCGGCTGACCCCCACGCCGGCGACAAGGCGGCCTGGAACATCATCCTCGGCCAGACCTACGGACACACCATCCGCTTCCCATCGGCCCGCTATCTGTTCATCGATGGCAACAGTGGCCTGGAGCGCAACCAGACCATCGAGGGCGTGCGCACCTACATGCAGGGTCGCCTCGACGACGGCCCGACGCGCACCGCGGACGACGAGATGCACCGGACGATCCTGGTCTTCACCTACCCCCGGGACGTCAAGGGAATTGGCACCTTCACGATCCGGCCCAACGACCACGCCGAGCCCGAGAAGACCTGGGCCTACATCAAGAGCGTGCGGCGCACCCGCCGCCTCTCGGGTGGCGCCTGGATGGATCCGATCGGCGGTGGCGACCAGCTCAACGACGACTGGGACGGCTGGGACGCCGAACCGCCCAAGTACAAGAGCATCCGCCTGCTCGGCAAGCGCTGGATGCTGGTCGCCGCGAACACGCAGGTGCAGTTTCCGACCGACCCGGCCGACGACGGCTTCACGACAGTCAACGTGAAGGAGGCCCCGTACTTCATGCCGGACGCCGGCTTCCGCGTACAGCCGCGAGAGGTCTACGTCTTCGAGGCCATCGCACCCGACGCCCACCCCTATGGCAAGAAGGTCGTCTATGCCGAAGCCGACTACCCCGGCGTCTACATGGCCGAGTACTTCGATCGCAACGACGCCTTCTGGAAGGTCTACTGGACCGGCCGCAAGCCGGTGACCGCGCCTGACGGGTTCCGGTCGGTCATCCCGGTCACCGCCCATGTCCTGGACTTCAAGCGCATGCACGGCACGGTGTGGGTGTCCAACCCCGAGTCGAACCCGCCGGGGTGGGGGCGCCAGTCCGTCACGCTGCAGAAGCTCGAGCAGATGGGGCGATGAGCCCCTCCGAATACGGGGTGCCGGGCCACCCGGCGCCCCGTCCAGACCGGATGACCTCATGACACGCAAGGTAATCGTCGCAGGTGTCGGCATGGTGCCTTTCGCCAAGCCGGGCGCCAGCGAGCCCTACGACCGGATGGCCGCGCGCGCCACGCGCCAGGCGCTGGACGACGCGCGCCTCGACTACGGCCAGATCGCACAGGCCTTCTGTGGCTACGTCTACGGCGACTCCACCAGCGGGCAGCGGGCCCTCTATCTGGTGGGCGCCAGCGGCATCCCCATTCTCAACGTGAACAACAACTGCGCGAGCGGTTCGAGTGCGCTGTTCCTCGCCCGCCAGGCCGTCGCCAGCGGGGCGGTGGACTGCGCTCTCGCGCTGGGCTTCGAGCAGATGCGACCCGGTGCCCTGGCCGAACTGTGGGACGACCGCCCCGGGCCGCTCGCCGCCTTCGTCGATGCTGCGCGGGAGGCCTTCGGCGACGATCAGGCGGTGCCGATGGCAGCCCTGCTGTTCGGCGGCGCGGGGCGCAGCCACATGCAGCGCTTCGGCACCCGGCCGGAGAGCTTCGCGCGCATCGCCGTCAAGGCGCGCGCCCACGCCGCGGGCAACCCGCACGCGGTCTTCCGCGAGCCCCTCTCCGTGGACGAAGTGCTGGCATCGAAGCCCGTCTTCGATCCGCTGACGCGCCTGCAGTGCTGCCCGCCCACCTGCGGCGCGGCCGCCGCGGTGCTGGTTTCCGAGGGCTACGCGCGGCGTCACGGGCTGGACACCACGGTGGCGATCAGCGGCCAGGCCATGAGCACCGACCGGCCCGACAGCTTCGACCCCCACGACCTGCGCCAGGTCGTCGGCTACGGCCTCGGCCGCGCCGCCGGCCGGGCCGCCTGCGAGGAGGCGGGGGTCGACCCGCGCGACGCCCAGGTGGTGGAACTGCACGACTGCTTTACCACCAACGAGCTGATCAGCTACGAGGCCCTGGGGCTCGCCGGCGAAGGGGAGGGCGAGCGCCTCGTCATCGACGGAGACAACACCTACGGCGGCCGCCACGTGATCAATCCGTCCGGCGGGCTGCTCGCCAAGGGCCACCCCCTCGGCGCCACCGGCCTGGCCCAGTGTGCCGAACTGGTGTGGCAGCTGCGCGGGCAGGCCGGCGCGCGGCAGGTGGCAGACGCACGGCTTGGCCTGCAGCACAACATCGGCCTGGGCGGCGCCTGTGTGGTGACCATCTACGAGCGCGACGGAGGCGCACGATGCTGAACGAAGGCGACATCCTGTGGCGGCCCTCACCGGAACGGGCCGCGGCCTCCAACGTGGCCCGCTACCTGGCCTGGCTGCGCGACCGGGGCGAGGCCCCGCTGGCCGACTACGAGGCCCTCTGGCAGTGGTCGGTGGACGACACCGCGCGCTTCTGGGCCAGCCTCTGGGACTACTTCGGGCTTCATACGCCCACCCCGTGGGAGGCGGTCCGGGTGGGCGACCGGATGCCCGGCGTGAAGTGGTTCCCCGGCGCGCGGATCAACTTTGCCGAGCAGCTGCTGGCGCGCAGCCGGGGCGAGGCGCCGGCCCTCTACTACCTCAACGAATCCGAACCGCTGCAGTCGATGAGCGGGTACACGCTGGCGCGTCAGGTGCAGGCGCTGGCCGCGGCCCTGCGGCGGCTCGGCGTGGGACCCGGCGACCGGGTCGCGGCGTGGCTGCCCAATACCCCCCAGGCGGCCGTCGCGATGCTCGCCAGCGCCGCGGTGGGGGCCATCTGGTCGAGCTGTTCGCCGGATTTCGGGGTCCAGAGCGTGCTTGACCGGTTCAGCCAGATCGAACCCAAGGTGCTGTTCGCTTGCGAGGGCTACGCCTACGGCGGCAAGCGCTTCGCGCGGAGCACCGAGCTGCGGGCCATCGTCGATGGGCTGCCGAGCCTCGCCCACACGGTCTTCGTGCCGGTGCTGGATGCGGATGCGGCGAGCCCGGTGGCCGATGCCCTGGCCTGGTCCGAACTCCTCGCCACGGATGCGGAGGACGACTTCGCCTTCGAGCCTGTGCCCTTCGAGCACCCGCTGTGGATCGTCTATTCCTCCGGCACCACCGGCCTGCCCAAGCCCATCGTCCATGGCCACGGCGGCATCGTGCTGGAGATGCTGAAGCTCTCGCACTTCCACTTCGACCTCAAGCCGGGCGACACGATGTTCTTCTTCTCCACCACCGGCTGGGTGATGTGGAACATCGTCGTCTCGTCGCTGCTTTCCGGCGCCTCGGCGGTGCTCTACGACGGCAATCCGGCCTGGCCTGGTCCCGACGTGCTGTGGCGCATGGCGGCCGAGTCCGGCACCACCTTCTTCGGCGCCAGCCCCACCTATGTGGGCCTGATGATGAAGCATGACATCGTGCCGAGGGCGCGATTCGATCTGTCGCGGATGCAGGGCATCCTGCTCGGCGGCTCGCCGGCCACGCCGGAGTCGATGCAGTGGTGCTATGAGAACGTGAAGACCGACCTGTGGGTGACCTCCCAGAGCGGCGGCACCGACGTGGCCACCGGCTTTGTCGGCGCGTCGCCGACGCTGCCGGTGCGGGCAGGGGAGATCCAGACCCGCATGCTGGGGGTCGATGTGCACGCCTGCGACGACGAGGGCCGGCCGGTGCTCGACCGGCGCGGCGAGCTGGTCGTGCGCCAGGCCATGCCGTCGATGCCGCTCTTCTTCTGGGGCGACGACGATGGCAGCCGCTACCGCGACGCCTACTTCGACGTCTTCCCCGGCCTGTGGCGTCATGGCGACTACCTCACCGTGAAGTCGCGCGGCGGCTGCATCATCCACGGCCGTTCGGACTCCACCCTGAACCGCTACGGCGTGCGCATCGGCACCGCCGAGGTGTACCGGGCCGTCGAGGGCACGCCAGGCGTGGCCGACAGCCTGGTGGTGAATCTCGACCTGCCGGGCGGGCGCTTCTTCATGCCCCTGTTCGTTCGCCTGGACCCGGCGCAGGAGATGGACGAGGCGCTGGCCGGTCGCATCCGCGAGCGCCTGCGCACCGAATGCTCGCCCCGCCACGTGCCCGACGCGATCCTTGCGGTCGACGCGATTCCCTACACCCTTACCGGCAAGAAGCTGGAGGTGCCGGTGCGCAAGATCCTGATGGGCGCCGCGCCCGACAAGGTGGCCAACCGCGACGCGATGGCCAACCCGGACGCGCTGGCCTTCTTTATCGACCTCGCAGGGCGGCTCGGCGACGACCCGGCCGCCACCTTCCGCCAACCGGGAGGCGCCAATGCGCCGCGCTGACGATCCGGTGGTCATCCTGTCGGCCCGCCGCACGCCCATCGGCGCATTCCGGGGCACCCTCGCACCGTTGGCCGCACCGGCCCTGGGCAGCATCGCCACCGCCGCCGCGGTGGCCGACGCCGGCGTGCCACCCGAAGCGATCGACGACGCCATCCTGGGCTGCTGCCTGTTCGCCGGCCTCAAACAGGCGCCGGCCCGCCAGGCGGTGCTCGGTGCCGGCCTGCCCGACCGGGTGCCGTGCACGACCCTGTCGAAGATGTGCGGCTCGGGCCTGCGCGCCATCACGCTGGTCCACGACCAGCTGCTGGCCGGCAGCATCCAGGTGGGGCTCGCCGGGGGCATGGAGTCGATGACCAACGCGCCGCACCTGCTGACCCGCGCCCGCGCCGGCTACCGGCTGGGCCACGGACAGCTGCACGACCATCTCTTCCTCGACGGTCTGGAGGACGCCTACGAGGGTCAGCTGATGGGCTACTACGCAGACACCATCGCCGAGGCGCGGGACATCGGTCGCGCGGCCCAGGACGCCTACGCTGCGGAGTCGATCCGCCGCGCGCAGGCCGCCGTGGCGGGCGGGGACTTCGACGCCGAGATCGCGCCGGTGGCAACAAGCGCCGGCCGCGCCAGGGTTGCGCTGGCGAGGGACGAAACGCCCGACACCTGCGATGCCGGCCGGCTCGACCGCGCGCGCGCCGCCTTCCGGCCGAACGGCAGCGTCACCGCCGGCAACGCCTCGTCCATCTCGGACGGCGCTGCCGCCCTGGTGCTGGCGCGTGAATCCACCGCTGTCGCCCACGGCCGCTCGCCGCTGGCGCGCATCGTCGGGCACGCCACCCACGCCCAGGCTCCGTCCCGCTTCACGACGGCCCCCGCCCACGCGGTGCAGAAGCTGCTGGAGAAGATCGGCTGGGAAGCGGGCGACGTGGACCTGTTCGAGATCAACGAGGCCTTCGCCGTGGTCGCGCTGATTGCCCGGGAGGACCTGGGCATCCCCCCGGATCGCCTCAACGTGGACGGCGGCGCCTGCGCCCTCGGTCACCCCATCGGCGCCACCGGCGCGCGCCTGGTCGTGACCCTGATCCACGGCCTGCGCCGCCGCGGCCTCAAGCGCGGCATCGCGGCCCTGTGCATCGGCGGCGGCGAGGCGGCCGCCATCGCCATCGAAACCGGCTGATCCCTCCGGAGAGGATCGATCTCCTCCCTTGGGCGGCGCGATCGGGTGGCCGCCCCTTTTTTCGTTGAACGATGGCCTCCAGGGCTGCCGTCGGGCGCCATCGAAGCCGGTCAATCGGCCCGGCGCCAACGCCCCGCCGTCCCGGGATTGGGCGGATAGCCCCGGATCTCGCCCAGCCGCAAGAGGCCGCTTCGCATGCGCGATCTACCCGAGGGAGACTTCTGCCCCAGGAGGGCGCGGGCCGTCGTGCGGCTGGCGCTGCCCTTTCTGGTTCGGGACGCCGCACCGGGGCTTGGGTATCCGGCCGCTGGGTAATCGTGCAGGGGGCCTGGCCATGCCCATCGCGGGCGTCGCGGCCATGCGGCTCGCGGCCGTCGCTGGCTCCCCGTTCGGCTGGTGGGTCTGGACGGACCAGCGCCTGGCCCGAAGCCGATGCGCTGGATCGTGGGACGCATGACTGACGCCTTCTCGGGTGGCTGAACCGGACTCACGTCGATTGCCGTGAAGAGGGAGGCAGTCGGAAAGCGGCGTTTCGTCACACCGGCGACCCGGGAGCAACGGGTTCGTCATTCGATTGCAGGCAGCGCATCGGGGCGTCCATGGCGTTGGGGCGGCGCCGACGGGAGCGAGCGGCTGAATGGGGTACTGGCGCGCCGTGGCGGGACTCGCCTTCCTCAGCATCGCCGCGGCGGGCCAGATGCAGCACTGACGCCGTGCGCACCGGCTGCGAGCAGGCGCCTTACCTCGATCTGGTGGCGGTATCGGAAAAGCGACGGGGACGTTACGCCCGGTGCCGGCTGGGCCGGCGGACCGAGAGTTCGATCGATGGCCTGCCCTGCGGTGCAGCCCCGGAGCGTTTGTCGTCCGGGATTCGTGCCGGTTCAGGCGCGGCGCCATCCCAGGGGAATGACACTGTGCCGGCCGGGTGCTCGAACCAGGCCGGCGACGAGTAGTCTCCTGGCTTCTGGTCGCTGCGCACCTTCAGCACCGTGAACATGCCACCCATCTCGACCGCGCCGAACTGGGCGCGGCCGGTCATCATCTGCAGCGTGTTGTCGGGCAGCGGCATCTCCATCTCGCCCATGTCGGCCATGCCGCGCTCACCCATCAACATGTAGTCCGGCACCAGTTTCTGGATCTTGTCGATCAGGCCGCGGTGATCGACGCCGATCATCGTCGGCACGTCGTGCCCCATCGCGTTCATGGTGTGGTGCGACTTGTGGCAGTGCATCGCCCAGTCGCCTTCCTCGTCGGCGACGAATTCGATCTGGCGCATCTGGCCGACCGCGACGTCGACGGTCACCTCCGGCCAGCGCGAACCGCGCGGCGTCGGCCCGCCGTCAGTGCCGCTCACCTCGAACTCGTGGCCATGGATGTGGATCGGGTGATTGGTCATCGTCAAGTTTCCGATGCGCACCCGGACGCGGTCGTTCTTGCGTACGTTGAGCGAGTCGATGCCCGGGAAGGCCCGGCTGTTCCAGGTCCACAGGTTGAAGTCGAGCATGGTATTTACCTTCGGCACCGCCGCGCCCGGCTCCACGTCGTAGGCGTTCATCAGGAAGCAGATGTCGCGGTCGACGCGCTCGATCAGCGGATGGCGACCACGGGGATGGGTCACCCAGAACCCCATCATCCCCATCGCCATCTGGATCATCTCGTCGGCGTGCGGGTGGTACATGAAGGTGCCCGGCCGGCGCGCGGTGAACTCGTAGACGAAGGTCTTGCCGGGCGGGATGTGCGGCTGGGTCAGTCCGCCGACGCCGTCCATGCCATTGGGCAGGCGCTGGCCGTGCCAGTGGATGGTGGTGTGCTCGGGCAACTTGTTGGTGACGAAAATGCGTACCCGGTCGCCCTCGACCACTTCGATTGTCGGGCCCGGCGACTGGCCGTTGTAGCCCCACAACCGCGCCACCATACCTGGCGCGATCTCTCGCTCGACCGGCTCGGCGACGAGGTGGAACTCCTTGACACCGCTATTCATCCGCCACGGTGCGGTCCAGCCGTTCAGCGTCACCACCGGGTCGTAGGGGCGGCCGTTGGGCGGCGCGAGCGGTGGCATCGTCTCGGCGCTTGACTGGGTCTCCGGCTCGGGAAGGCGCGCCAGCGCCACGCGGCTGACCGCGCTGGCGGCGACCAGGCCGGCGCCAGCGAGAAACTGTCTCCGTGAACTCATCGCCGTTCATCCCTCAATGACCACCTCCCGCTTCGGGTGCCGCCGCGGCAGCCTGCATCGTCGGCAGGCGTGCGGGACGGCCGAGCATCGCGCCCTGCAGTGCGACATGCGCAAGCCAGGCATCGCGTTCGGCCTCGATCGCGGCCGTGATTACCGACACGCGCACACGTGCGTCGGCGAGCAATTCGAAGACGCCGGTGAGCATCCCGTTGTATCTCAGCAGCAGTTCTTCGGAGATGCGCTCCCGAAGGGGCACGAGTTCCTCGCGGTAGTGGCGTGCCAAGTGCCACGCACTGCGATAGCCGGCGTAGGCTTCGCGCAATTCGGAGGCGGCCACCACCGCGGCCTGCGCGGTCGCGTTGAGCGTCGCCATGTACCGAGCCTGCGCACTTGCTCGGCGGGCATCGCCGAAGTCGAAGATCGGCAGGGGTAGCTCGATCTCATACCCGCGCTGCTCGGGGGCACCGGTTTCGCTGTTCTGCACCGCAGCCAGATGGAGCCCATCGACAACGCTGGTGACGCGGGTGAGGCCCAGCGTCGTCGCGGTCCAGTCGAGTTCTGCACGGGCCATGCGCAGGTCCAGGCGATCCTGGAATGCCTGGCGCGCAAACGCCTCCTCGGCCCCGATCGCCGCGGGCAGCGGCGGCAAGTGCTCGGGTATGGCGAGCCGCGTTGCCTGCGCGGCGGTGAGTCCGAGCACACGCACGAGGTGTTCGCGCGCGGCCAGCGCCTGTTGCCGGGCGCGCGCCAGATTGGCTGCAGCGTTGGCGTAGGCCACCTGTTCGCGGGCGCGCTGCAAGCGGCTGAAATTGCCTACCGACTGCATCCTGCGGGCGAGCTCGGCGCCAGCTTCGGCGACCTCGAGGGCCTGTGTCTGGTAGTTCGCAGCCTGTTGTGCGGCCACCGCGCCGACCCAGGCTTGCCGCGCTTCACCCAGCTTGCCGACCAGTTCTGCCGAGGCGCGCAGACGAAGCTGCTGCTGGCGGAACTCTGCGCGCTCCAAGCGCGCCGGCAGCAGCAGGATGTCGAGCAACGAAAAGCCGAGCGAGCGACCGATGTCGAGGTCGCGCTCGCCGTCTTCATTGCGCACCAGCTTCTCGAAGGTGAAGATCGGATTCGCGATACGTGCCGACTGGGTGGCGTCGGCGCTCTCTGCCGCCACCTCGGCAAGCACGATCTGGAAGGCCGGGCTGTATCCAAGCGCGATATGTTCCGCCGCATCGAGTGAAAGCGGCTCATCGAGCATTCGATCGACGGCCTTGCTCATCTCCGCGCGCGCGTCGGCGGAGGCCAGCCAGCGGGTCTCCGCGCCGAGCCTGTCGATGCCGAACTGGCGCACCTCGCGGTAATTGCCTTCGATCGAAGTCGATGCACAGCCGCCGAGCAGCAGCGTCGCCAGCAGCGTCATGAGGCGCGTGCGCGGTGTCCCGTTCATTTCTGGTGCGCGCCCATGTGGTGCTCCGGCTCGGGCGCGGGCCTCATGTGGCCCATGAATCCGCCCAGCCGGCCGACTTCGTCGTTGGCCGCGCGCCAGTCGGCCATCGGGGGCTCGGCGTCGAAGCGGCGATAGCGCTCGAGGGCGGCATCGTCGATTGGACGCGGCAGCACCGCGGGTCCGGATTCGTCCTCTGCGCTCTGCTCAGGCGTCGCCGCGAAGGCGACGAGCGGGGACAGCATTGCCAGCAACATCCAGCGTTTGGCCGGTGCAATCATCTGCGACCCTCTCGTTTCTGCCCCCCCGGCCTCGCGCGGCCACGCCGACGTTCAGCGAGGGAGGTAGGGGGCTTGAACCCGCACTTTAGGTTGGCCAGTCCGACAGCACGCTGACACTTGAATTACAAATTGGTCATGTTCGATGCCTCGCTGCCCGTCATGAGGGTCTGCGCTGCGGGCACCTTGTTCGGCAGGAAACTCTCCAGCCGACCCGCTCACCATCCCGGGTGGAGGGCTCTGGCTGACAGCAATGTCATTTTCCCGTCATGAATGCGTTGGCGCTTGAGGGCTAAGCTGCGCTTGATCATCGACAGGAGAGAAATCATGAAGACGATCAAGGCAACACTGCTGGTGCTGTGCACGATGTTGGCTGGCCCGACGCTGGCGGACGATCGCCACCTTTCGCCGCGGATGCCGGGAGAGGCGATGCCCATTGAGCAGATGAAACGGAATCTGCAATCGATGGAGTCGCAGCTCGAGCGTATCGCCAATGCGAAGAGCGATGCCGAGCGCCAGGCGGCAATGGCTGAGCACATGGCTTCCATGCGGTCGCAGATGACAATGATGTCGGGCGGCGGCATGATGGCCCCCTGTCCGATGGGTGGCCCGGGCATGGGGGGTGACATGGGACAGCGCATGCATCAGATGGAGCAGCGCATGGACATGATGCAGATGATGATGCAGGGCATGATGGGCACGCCTTCCGGCCGGATGCCGATGCAGCCCGGGGCGAACTGATGGCCTTGCCCGGACGATACGCACGGCCAGGCGGCCGGCAATGAGGACGTGGCTCGGCAAGTTGATCGTCTCGCTGCGTGGCTGGATGCAATCCAACGCCAGAGCTCACGCCCGTGCGACGCCGACAGGCTGTTGCGCGCGCCCTCCGGCCGGCGCTGGCGGCCCCCCGGAGCGCCCAGGGTCGGGTCGCAGAATCGAAAACTCAAGGTCGTGAAACGGATGCATGCAATGAAAACCCGATCACTGTTCCTGGCGCTGGTTGCGGCATCGATCACCGCGGTTGCGGTCGCCCAAGGTATGGACGTTCCCCAGCCCTCGCGTGGTCTGATGCCCAACCCGAACCTCGGCAAGCCGCTCTATGAGAGCAAATGTGCGGCGTGCCACGGCTCGATGCTGACTGGCGGCGACAAGGGGCCGCCGCTGCTGCACAAGATCTACGAGCCTTCGCACCACTCCGACGCATCGTTCCAGCTTGCCGTCAGGAACGGATCCCGCCAGCATCACTGGAAATTTGGCGACATGGCGCCGGTGCCGGGGCTCACGCCCGACGACGTCGCGCATATCACCGCCTATGTGCGCAGCCTGCAGAGGCGAGCGGGAATACAGTGATCCCCAGGTACCCCCTTCGCGTGAATCGGCAGGTGAAGAAAGCCTTGCCGCCGCTGAGCCGGCGCAGTGCCGAGACCGATCGGTGACCTTTGGGCGTCGGGCAGGTGCCTGAGCATGCCGGCTGGCGGGATGAGCGCTCAGGAGGGAGGGCGTGCGCCGGCAATTGGCCGGGCTGTCCTTCGCGCCACTCGCCGTCACGCCCCAACTCTGTCCGGCCCATACTTGGCAACATTGCGGCCGCGCGATCGTCGCGTTTGCGCCCAATCGACTTCGATACGGCGCCCCTCCCGCCTCACCCGCCGAACTGCACCACCGTATCGTCACTGCGATGCGACGGGCGCTGGCACACGCGCAGCTGAACCACGCCGGTCGGCCGCTCCGCGCGACGCAGCCGGAAGCTGACTTCCTGGTCGGCGTATCGATCGTGAGCGTCGCTCACCGCCGTACGTTTGCCGAACAGGGCGTCCGCCTCGTCGAAGAAGAGGATCCATCGCTGTTGCTTGGCGCGCGCAAAGTGCCAGCTCAGGTTCTTCTCCGTCTCTCCTATGTAGCGAGCGCCCGGTACGCGCTGGAGCGGCTGGCCCAGGGCGCTGGCGATCGACTGGGCCGCGACGGGCATCAGCTGCGTCAGGCGACCGGTGAGCACGATGCAGGCGGGCGGCGGGCGCTTGCCTGCACTCAGACCGGCCAGCCATTGCGTCCATCGGGGCGTCCCGTAGACGAGTGCCGGCGCGGCGGTCATTCGACTGAAGACCATGGGCCTCTCCGCGGTCAAGGGTGCATCGGATGGTAGCGCGGGCCGCCTTGGACCGTGAAGGAATTGCCCTACAGCGCCTGGCGTCACCGTCGGACAGCCGACGCCCGGCGGGCTCGATACGCTGGAGTCCAGGTCCGGTGGCGCGGCATCGCCGCCACCGGCGTCCAACAGGCGAGTCAGCCCGGGGACCCCGCGGGTGCCGGCAAAGGCTCCGGAGAAAAGGAGATCCGTTCATGCTTAGAAAGACGCTGTTCGCAAGTACGCTGGCCCTCGCGCTGGGCGCCTGTGCCGGCATGTCCGAGACGCAACGCAACGCCGGCCTGGGCGCCCTCGGGGGTGCCGTCGGTGGCGCTGCGATCGGCTCCGCCACCGGTAGCAACAAGGTCGGCCGCGACGCTGCCATCGGCGCCGGCATCGGCGCGCTGGGGGCTTATATCTGGACCCAGCGGATGGAGGCACAGCGTCAGGCCATGGCCGATGCCACTCGCGGCACCGGTGTCGATGTGAGTCGCACCGAGGACAACCAGCTGAAGCTCGACATCCCGAACGATGTCTCGTTCGACGTCGGCCGTGCCGCGATCAAGCCCAACATGCGGCCGATCCTTTCGCGCTTCGCCGACACGCTCGAGGCCAACCCCGGCACCTCGGTGCGCATCGTCGGCCACACCGACAGCACCGGCAGCGATGCGGTGAACGATCCGCTGTCCACCCGCCGCGCGGCCAGCGCGCGGGACTTCCTGGTGGACCAGGGTGTCTCGCCGGCGCGGATCGAGATCGCGGGCCGCGGCTCGCGCCAGCCGGTGGCGAGCAACGAGACGGCGGCCGGCCGCGCCGAGAACCGGCGGGTCGAGATCTACGTGGGTCAGGCCGCGAGCTGAGCGGCGCCTGACGACACCGGCCATCTAGCTCGGCTTCGGGCGCGCGGCATCGCGCGCCCCCGCGTCGTTCGCCGGCCTGCCGACATCGACACCGGGCGTCACGCCACGCTGGCGCAAGAGCGCGCGTTCCGCCCCGTGCAGCCCGATCAGCAGCAGCGGGAAGGCAAGCCAGCACCAAGGCGAGGGGAAGGCCCACCAGGCGAGCGCCGTCACGACGCTGGTCAGCAGCATCGCGTTGCCGAAACCCACGCCGCGCCCGCGGCCGTAGGCGGCGAGCTGGAAGGCCAGCAGCCAGAGGCCGGCGGCGAGGCGCAGCCAGAAGTCGTTGTCGCCAAGATGCACGACGAGGGCCGCGGCCGGCCAGGTGACGAGGGCGAAGGCGAAGGGCTCGGCGAGGTGGTCTTCCAGGCGGCG
>JBNLCM010000027.1:0-3902 GCA_050303815.1 Rhodocyclaceae bacterium | reverse complement strand
TATTCTCGATCATGTTCAGGTCGAGTACTACGGCAGTATGGTGCCGGTGAACCAGGTGGCGGGCATCTCCCTGCTGGATGCCCGGACCATCGGTGTCCAGCCCTGGGAAAAGCCGATGTTCTCGAAGGTCGAGAAGGCGATCCGTGATTCCGATCTCGGCCTCAACCCCTCCAACCAGGGCGACATTATTCGCGTACCGATGCCGCCCCTGACGGAAGAGCGGCGGCGCGAACTGATCAAGGTCGTCAAGCATGAGGGTGAGACCGCCAAGGTCGCCATCCGCAACATCCGGCGCGACGCCAACAACCATCTCAAGGACGCGACCAAGTCGAAGGACATCTCCGAGGACGATGAGCGTCGCGGCCAGGAAGAGGTGCAGAAGCTCACCGACCGCTATGTGTCCGAGGTGGACAGCCTGCTGGAACAAAAAGAGCAGGAACTCCTCCAGATCTGACCGCGCCTCCCGTCGTTCAGCCACGAGGCGCCGTTTTGGGCATTCCCTTCGTCAGCTCCACCCGCGCGATCCCCGACACCGATCGGGGGCCGCGTCACGTCGCGATCATCATGGATGGCAACGGGCGCTGGGCCCGTCGCCGCATGATGCCGCGGGTCGCCGGCCACGCCAGGGGCGTGGAGTCGGTCCGCGCCGTGATCCGCGCCTGCATCGACAATGGTGTCGAGTTCCTGACCCTGTTCGCGTTCAGTTCCGAGAACTGGCGACGGCCGGCGGACGAGGTCTCGTTCCTGATGCAGCTCTTCCTGAAGTCCCTGCAGAAGGAACTCGACCGCCTCCACGAGAACGGTATCCGCTTCCGGGTCGTGGGTGACCTTCAGCGCTTCGATCCCTCGCTGGTCCAGTTGATCCGCGAAGCCGAGGCCCGGACCGCCGGCAACGAGCGCCTGACCCTGACCATCGCCGCCAACTATGGTGGCCGCTGGGACATCATGCAGGCGATGGAGCGGATGCTCGCGGTGGACCCGGAGCAGCGCTCCGGCTTCAGCGAGGACGCCCTCTCGGCCCACCTGTCGCTGGCCTATGCGCCGGAGCCCGATCTCTTCATCCGGACGGGGGGCGAGCAGCGCATCAGCAACTTCCTGCTCTGGCAACTGGCCTACACCGAACTCTATTTCACCGAAACGCTGTGGCCGGACTTCGACGAGCAGGCGCTCGGCGAAGCCATCGCCTCCTATCAGACGCGGGAGCGACGATTCGGCAGGACCAGCGAGCAGCTCAAGGGGGCCCAAGAGGACGCCCCCGGCGATGCTTAGAACCCGGGTCATTACCGCACTCATTCTGGTCACCGTCCTCGGTGCGCTCCTGTTTGGCGCCCCCCGTCCCGCGTGGGTGATCTTCGCCGCGCTGATCGCCGCGCTGGGTGGCTGGGAATGGACCGGCCTCATCCACGCCCGCGGACCGACCCGGCTGGTCTTCTGCAGCCTGATGGCCGTGCTGGTCCTGGTGCTGTCGCCGAGCGGACAGGTGGTCGAGCGGCACTGGCCGAGCCTCGCCCTGTTCTCGCTGGGCAGCGCCTTCTGGCTGCTGGTGGTGCCGGTCTGGCTGTCGCGTCGCTGGCAGGTGCCACGGGGTTGGGGCGGACTCGCCCTGGGGGCGATCCTGCTTGTCCCTCCGGCGCTGGCCCTGGTCGTTCTGCGACAGCAGTTCGGTGCGGGCTGGCTGCTCGCCATCATGGCCTCGGTCTGGATGGCCGATGTGGCGGCGTACTTCGCGGGAAAGCGCTTCGGGCGCGTCAAGCTGGCGCCCAGCATCAGCCCCGGCAAGAGCCGCGAGGGCGCCTATGGCGCGATGGCCGGCGTGGCGGTCTACGCGCTGGTCGTGGCGCTGGCCACCGGCGCGATGGCGGCGACACCCCTGAATGTATTGCTGCTGGTCGCTGCCAGCGTTGTTCATACCGTGGTGAGCATCTGGGGCGATCTTTTCGAATCCCTCGCCAAGCGCCAGGCAGGCGTCAAGGACAGCGGCAAGCTCCTGCCGGGCCATGGTGGCCTGCTTGACCGCATCGACAGCCTGACCTCGACCCTGCCGATCGTGGCCCTCGCCGGGCTGTGGATGGCAGGCGCCTGAGGTCCGCGGGTAAGGACATGAAGCAAGTCACGATTCTCGGCGCGACGGGGTCCATCGGTCGGAGCACGCTCGACGTCATCGGCCGCCATCCCGACCGCTACTCGGTCTTCGCCCTGACAGCCCATAGCCGGGTGGACGTCCTGCTCGAGCAGATTCCCCGCTTCCGGCCTGAGATCGTGGTGGTGGGCAGTCCCGAGGCGGCCAGGCAGCTCGAAGCCGGGCTGGGCGGGCAGACGCGGCCCGAAGTCCTCTGGGGCGAAGAGGCGCTCTGCCAGGTGGCCTCGGACGCGGCGGTCGACTGCGTGATGGCGGCCATTGTCGGTGCGGCCGGCCTGGCGCCGGCACTGGCGGCCGCCAGCAGTGGCAAGCAGGTGCTCCTGGCCAACAAGGAGGCGCTGGTGATGTCCGGCGCGCTCTTCATGGATGCAGTGCGCGAGGGGCGGGCGAGCCTGCTGCCGATCGACAGCGAGCACAATGCCGTCTTCCATGCGCTGCCAGCCGGCTTCCGCGGCCTTGCGGCGGAGGGGGTGCGTCGCATCCTGCTGACAGCCTCGGGGGGCCCGTTCCGCACGCGGGAACCGGCCTCCTTGGCAAATGTCACGCCGGAGGAGGCCTGCGCCCATCCCAACTGGGTGATGGGGCGAAAGATCTCCGTCGACTCCGCCACGATGATGAACAAGGGGCTCGAGGTCATCGAGGCCCACTGGCTTTTCGGGGCAGGGGCGGACGAGATCCAGGTGGTGATCCATCCGCAGAGCGTGATCCACTCGATGGTCGAGTACGCGGATGGCTCCGTGCTCGCGCAACTCGGCAACCCCGACATGCGCACGCCGATCGCGCACGCGCTGGCCTACCCCGAGCGCATCGAGTCGGGCGTCGCCTCGCTGGACCTGTTCCAGATCGCGCGCCTCGACTTCGAACGACCGGATCTCCAGCGCTTTCCCTGCCTGGGGCTCGCCTTCGATGCCCTGCGGGCGGGCGGTAGCGCGGCCGCCGTACTGAATGCGGCCAACGAGGTTGCCGTCGAGGCCTTCCTCGAACGGCGGCTCGGCTTTACCGGAATCGCCGACGTCTGTCGTCGGGTCCTGGAACACTTTGGTGCCGGCGCGGTCTGCTGCTTGCAGGATGTTTTCGAAGCGGACCGGGCGGCGCGAGAGCTGGCGCGCCGGGCTATCGCTGCCTGAGGAACGATGACACTTCTCGACTATCTGATTCCGTTCGCCCTGGCGCTCGGCGTGTTGATCGTGTTCCACGAGCTGGGGCACTACCTCGTGGCGCGCTGGTGCGGCGTCAAGGTGCTGCGTTTCTCGGTGGGCTTCGGCAAGCCGCTGCTGACGCGTCGGCTGGGTGCCGATGGCACGGAGTGGTCGCTGGCGGCATTTCCGCTGGGTGGCTACGTCAAGATGCTCGACGAGCGCGAGGGCGAAGTCGCCGCCCACGAGGTCCATCGTGCCTTCAATCGCCAGACCGTGGGCAAGCGCTTCGCGATCGTGGCTGCCGGGCCGCTGGCCAACCTGCTGCTGGCGGTCGCGCTGTACTGGGGTTTGTTCGTCTACGGGTCCGAGGAACTGCGTTCGCGCATCGACACGCCCGTCGCTGCGAGTGCGGCGGCGGATGCCGGGCTCGTCGCCGGTGACGTCATCGTGGCGGTCGGGGACGAGCCGGTGCGGAGCTGGCAGGAACTGCGCTGGGCGATGCTCCAGCATGCGCTGGACGGCGCCAGGATTCGGCTCGCCATTCAGCCCGACGGCGCCTCGCAGGTCGTCGAGCGCCATATCTCGCTGAAGGGGACCTCCCTCGAGGCCGAAGCTGGCGACGT
>JBNLCM010000026.1:0-31598 GCA_050303815.1 Rhodocyclaceae bacterium | reverse complement strand
CTGGCCATTACGGTGATGCTGGCCAGCGCCGCCCTGTCGATCGCCGAACGGCACACCCGCGGCCCGATCGAACGGGCCATCGCCGAGGACACCCGCCGCTCCCTCGGCGAAGTGCTGCCCCAGGGCAGCTACGACAACGATCCGGGCACCGACCGCCTTGAGAGCCGTGATGGCGAGACGCCCGTGGTCGTGCACATCGCCCGCCAGGCGGGCGTGCCGACCGCCGTGGTGGTCGAAACGGCGGCGCGCGGCTATGCCGGCGAGATCGGCCTCGTGATTGGCGTCGACCGCGAGGGCCACGTGACCGGCGTCCGGGTCACACGCCATAGCGAGACGCCCGGCCTCGGCGACAAGATCGAGGTGGCCAAGAGCGACTGGGTCCACGCGTTCGCCGGACGCGGCCTGATCGATCCGGCACCCGCGCAATGGGCCGTCAGGAAGGATGGCGGCGTCTTCGACCAGTTCGCCGGTGCGACGATCACGCCCCGCGCCGTCGTCGCCGCCGTGAAGCGCACGCTCGAACTCTACCGGCGCGAACACGAGACCTGGTTCGCCCGCCGGGACGCACAGTGAGGACCCTGACATGAGCCGCTACCGACAGATCGTGAAGGACGGTCTCTGGGACAACAACATGGTCTCGGGGCAACTGCTGGCCATGTGTCCGGCGATGGCCGTGACCGCCACGGCGACCAACGGGCTCGGGATGGGTCTGGCGTCGACCGCCGTGCTGGTCGCCGCCAACATCCTCGTCTCGAGCATTCGCCAGCTGGTACCCTCGGCCGTACGGATCCCGATCTTCATTGTCCTCATCGCGACGCTGGTGACCCTGGTCGACATGGCGCTGAATGCCTGGCTCCACGATCTCTACAAGGTCCTCGGCCTGTTCATCGCGCTGATCGTCGTCAACTGCGGCATCCTCGGTCGCTCCGAGTCCTTCGCCTCGAAGTCCCCCATCGGCGAGTCCGCGGTGGACGGGCTCGCCATGGGGCTGGGCTTCACCCTTGCCCTGGTCGCGATCGGTGGCGTGCGGGAACTGCTCGGCAGCGGCAGCCTGTTTGCTCAGGCGCACCTGCTGCTGGGGCCGGCATTCGCGTTCCTGGAGATGAAATTCTTCGATGGCGGCGCCCTGCTGATGATCCTGCCGCCGGGCGGATTCATCGTGCTTGGCTTCCTGCTGGCCGGCAAGCGGGTCTGGGAGGCGCGTCGCGCGGCACGAGTCCGCCTCTCAGGGGCGACGGGCACGGTCTGAGCCGCCCAGCCCGGGAATCGGCAATCCGACAGGAGAAATCATGCAAGTCAGCGTGTGCTATTCGGAACCGGGCCAGCAGGCCTGGTTGAGGATCGAGGTTGAGGACGCGTCGACGGCTGCCACCGCCATCGAGCGCTCTGGCATCCTCGGCATGTTCCCGAGTATCGATCTCGCGCAGCAGAAGATTGGCGTCTTCGGCAAGGTGGTGAAGCCGGACGCCGTCCTGCGGGCAGGCGACCGCGTCGAGATCTATCGCCCGATCACCTGCGACCCCACCACCGTCCCCCGTCGCGAAATGGACGAGGACGAGGACTGACCGGACTCACACCTCCGTTTCGAGGTGCAGGCGGGCTCGTTCGACATCCATTCGCTCGCGGGCATCGGCGGGCTGGCAGGCGGCCGCCTTTTCATAGAGTTCGAAGACTTCGCGGCTCCGCTCCTGGCCGTACATCCGTTGCAGCGCGCGCGCGCACTCCAGGTGCGCCACGGCCGAATCCGGCGCCAGCCGCCGGGCCGTCTCGAAGTGATCGAGCGCGCTGTCGCGCCGCGCACGGAAGGTGATGGCTGCAGCCACGCTGCCCAGGTTGGCGACGACCTCTGACTCGAACACGCCCAGCGCGATATGGGCATCGACATGGCCCGGGTCCATCGCCAGGACGTTCTCCAGGGCAAAGCGCACCTTGTTGCCGAGACCGGTCGCCAGCGCCTTGACCACCGACACCAGCTGGGCGCAGCGCCCCAGCGCAAGCGCCTGGACGTACCAGGCATTCGGCCAGTCTTCGGTCCGCTCCAGCAGAGCCGCGCAATGGCGGGCCACGTCATTCAGGATGGTCAGTTGCCGTCGCTCGTCCGGCTCGAGGTACACCGCGTGCACGAGCGTCGCACGGGCCGCCACGACGCAGCCGATCGGTCCGAGGGCGATGCCCCCCTGCACAGCCGATGCGAAGTCACCGGCATGAAAGGCCCGCCAGGCATCCTGCAACCGCTCTGCGATCTGCTCCGGGTCGGTCGGATCGGCCGCCAGGGCCGGGTTTCGGCTGATGCGCACCTCGACGGCCTGGCGGGACGGGAATGGCTCCCGGTCGCCCCGGTGCAGGCGCGGCCAAGCCCGACGCAGGGCATCGCCCGAATAGCGGTAGGCACGGTCCCCATAGGGGAACGGCTTCCAGTTCGACATCGTGTTCTCCACTCCCCGGCAGGGGCTCCGACCGACGCGTCCCGGTTCTATTCGTCCAGGTAATGTTCGGCCAGCTTTTCGAACAGGGCTCTTGACCGCCCCTTCAAGTGAGGCGCTGCGATTGCCAGCACCTGGAAGGCGCCACGCCGGATCGCCACTTCTCCGAGTGGTTCGCGCGGGTTGCGCACATATTCGTACGACAGCCAGTAGGTGGCAACGACCACCAGGTTGTCCGCCAGCGCCAAGCGCTCACGGCGGGAGGCCTCCATCTCGCCCGCCGCACACAGGTGCTCGCAGGCCAACAGCGCGGACTTGACCTTCAGGTCCAGTATCCGCTTGAACTGAACCTCGACGGCCCGATTGCGGGTCAGGATGTCGTTCAGGTCGCGATACAGGAAACGGTAGCGCCACACGACATCGAAGGTCTCGTGCATCTGTCGCCAGATGTCTTCGATGGCGACCTTCACACCCGCCGATCCCGCCAGCACGCGGGCCATCTCCCGCTCGAAATCCCCGCACAGTGCGGTAACGATCTCGTCCTTGTTGCGATAGTGGTAGTACAGGTTGCCAGGACTGATCTGCAGCTCGGATGCAATCAGACTGGTGGTGGTGTTCGGTTCCCCGAAATCGTTGAACAGACGAAGGGCCAGTTCGAGTATCCGCTCCCTCGTGCGCCGTCCGGCTCGCGATCCCCCTTGCGGCATGGTTTTTCCGGGTTCCCGGTTCGCCTCCTCGGCACCCCACGCGAGCCAGCATAGCATCAGGCAAGGCCCGGCCACACGCCGCAACGCACCAATGCCCGTGAACGAACGAAGGCCCGTCGTCCACGGGGACTGACGGGCCTTGCGCGTCAGGCGGCCGCGAGCCGCCAGCGGAACGGACGCTTACTTGGCGACGGCGGCCTTCAGCGCGGCGCCGGCACTGAACTTCGGCACACGGCTGGCGGCGATCTTGATCGTGGCGCCGGTCTGCGGATTGCGACCGGTGCGAGCCGCACGCTCGGACACTTCGAAGGAACCGAAGCCGGTCAGGGCAACCTTGTTGCCAGCGGCCAGCTCAGCCTCGATGATTTCGAGCACGGCGCCCAGGGAACGCTCAGCCTGGGCACGGGAAACGTCCAGTCGCTCAGCCAGGGCTTCTACGAATTCGCCTTTATTCATTCCATGTTCCTCATTAGTGTGGTGGTTCGCGGTAAAAGCCGCGGATTCTAGCACTGCTTTCGCCAATCGCTCTTGCGAATCGACAAAGTCCGTCACGAGTCGATATGCGGTGGTCAATCAGCCGTCGATGGCCCGTTCTCCTCCCAGAGCTCCCGCGACGGCAGGCAGCAACTGTCTCAGCTCTCCGGTCATCAATGCAAACTGGGCGGCCAGTTCGGCCTCGGCGTCGCCGGAGGCGTTGTCGAGCGATTCCTTGACGACATCGAGGAAGGCGAGGCGGCGGATGTGGCCCGTATCGGTCAGGACGAACGAGACGCGGTCCGACCAGGTCATCGCCAGGCGGGTCGCCCGCTTTCCCGAGCGAATGTGCGCAGCGATCTCCTCGCCCTCCAGGTCGTGCCTGAGGTAGCGCACCGTGGCCTTCTCCTCGTCGGGCGAGCGCAGCTCAAGCTCGCGATCGACCGTGAAGCCGGCCGGTGCGTCGCCCTCGGCGACCCATTCGGTCATGGCGCTGCCCGGCGAACGCTCGGTGTCGAAGCGTCGTAGCGGCAACTCGTCGAGGGTATCGCGGAGCATCTCCACGACCGCCTCTGCCCGGCTGTCAGAGGCGGCATCGACGACCAGCCAGCCGTCGACCGGATCGATCCACGCCCATTCGCCCCGACGGCGCACAAAGGCTCGAGGCAGGAGTTCGTCCACCACCCGCTCCTTGAGCTCCCGCAGCTGCCGGCGGCCCGGCGCAAAGCCTTGTTGTTCCTCCAGCGCGGCAGCCCGATCCTCGACGAACTGCTTGACCACCGTCGCCGGTAGGAGCTTCTGCTCACTGCCCAGCCGGATCAGCCACTGTCCGCCGACGGAATGAAGGCAGCTGCCCCCCTTGACGGGCGCCACCCAACCGCGCGTCTCGGACTCGATGGCGCCGCAGGGCGCGAGCGCCCGAGCGGCCAGTCGGTCGGCCAGGAGGTCGCCATCGATCGCCCACGGAGCAGGCAGCCTGAAGATCACAAGATTCCGGAACCACATCGTCGGCTCGCCTCCGCAAAAAGGGGCGCAGTATAGCCCGACGACGACACCAGGGCCCCGGCGCTGCTCAGGCCGCCTCGAACGGGGCCAGGCGCCACTCGTAGGCCCCCGAACCCATCTGGTGCAGGATCTCTCCGCGCAGGCTGAAACCATGCAGCGCGGTCTTCAGCTGTGCGGCCGACAGGGCATTCATGGCCACCTCGCCCTCCCAGGCAGCCGTCCGGATCACCACGCCGGGAAAGATGTCCTCGACCCGGCACCAGACGCGCGCGCGCCGGCCCTGCCGGGCCCGCTCGAGCTCTGCGATCGCGGTGTCGATTTCGGCCCGGCGGGCTTCCCGGGACGCCACCGCGTCGGTGACGGCCTTGATGGCCTTGATCGTGGGTGCCGCCCGGCGTGCGAGGGTTTCCAGAGCGGGTTTCTGCTCCGGCTTCAGGACAATATCTCCCGAACGTACCCGTGACATCAGCTGTGCATAGCGGGAGAAATCCGCCTGGTCGGACAGCTGCTCCTGCTGTCTCTTCGCCATGTCGTCCGCCTCGTCCAGCCTGCCCAGTTCGGTGCGAAATCGGGCCACTTCCTTGTCGATGTCCGTCGTACGCGGCAGCATCATGTAGATGCCCGTGTCGTTGCTGCCTCGCGAGGCAGCATGTTCGACACTGACTTCGGAACCCGCGATGCTGCAGCCCCGGGCGTCGCGGATCTCGACCGACTCCCCCCAGATCTCGCAGGCCACCGCTTCGTCCACGACAACGCGCTGCCCGGACAACACGCAGCCCTCGGCGCGCCGGATCCGGATTTCACCCCGGGGCGCGTGGACCCATGCGCTGATCGCCATCCCCTCGACAATGATCGGACCGTCCCGATTGACGGCCGAGCCGCCCGAGAGGTTGCGGCGCACCGTGACGGTCCCGCCACTCGACACCAGGTTGCCGAACACATCGGCGTGCGTGGTGATCGAGCGCGCCTCCACGGTACGCATCTCCTGGATCTCGCCATACTCCTCGTAAAGGTCGCCCATCAACGACAGGTCACCTGTCGTCCGCACGCTGACACCCTGGCGGTGAACGATGGACTTGTTCACGGAGATCCGGTTGGAGGCGGCGTCGATGTCCACAAAGCCGTCCAGGGTCGCGACGAGGAACTGCTCGTCGTCCTCCTTCTCGACCCGGGTCCCCGGCCCCGCGAGGCTGTCGAGTTCGAAGTTTGAGGGGATCGGCGGCGCGACCGGGTTGCCGCTCAGGGTCAGACCCGGGATGCCCGGCGTCGGCGGGACCTTGGCGAGCAGGCGCACCCCGGCCTTCACCTGCGGAAAACGGTTGCTGAACTGGGTCAGGTCGGCCCGGCCATCGGACAGCACCCGCGGTGTGTCGTCTCGCCTCAGGCCGCTCCAGAGCTCCTTCACGGTCGCGTCGACGCCGGCTTCCGGCTTCCGGGCCCGTGCGATCTCGACGCGCCCCGTCGTGCCGTCCTCGAGCGCCTCGCGGATGGCGTCGACGTCGATCCCGGAGCGCACCCCCCGTGTCCAGAGCACGGCAAGGAACTCGTCGATATCCAGGAACTCTTCCAGCTCGGGGCTTTCCGGATCGCTTTCGTCCTCCGCAACGAAGATTCGCTCGAACAGGTAGGATGCGCGACCGTCCGAGACCTGCAGGTTACGGTAGAGGCCGAGACGCGCATCGTCGAGCCGTACGAGCCGGTCACCCAGCCTGACGAGGCCCGTCCGCGGCGCGCTGGCGGTGCCCAGCAGTTCGCCATACAGGACGTCGGCCAGTGCCGCAGCGTCGAGACCGCACACCATGTAGCCGGCGGCCAGTGTCCGGTCCCACAGGCGGGCGAGATCGGCCGCGTCCGTCAACTGCGCGAGATCGATGAAAATGCCGTCAGGACGCCTGAGGAAGTACCCGGGAAAGATCAGGTCGACCTTGCCACCAGCGCCCTCACCCCGCTCGCTCGCCCCCTCATGCCCCCGCTCCGGTGCACCGTCCATGTATCCCCATTTCGCCTGTCGGCGTCGTCGACCGCCCCGGCACGGCTCGTGCGGGAAATCGGCCCAGTGCCATTCCATCGGCACGCTGCCGTTGATTCTTGAAGACGGGACGTACAAAGCAAGACGGCCCCCGCTCATGCGGAGGCCGTCTCGAGAGAGGTGGGGCGACATACCGGAATCGAACCGGTGACACCTGGAGCCACAATCCAGTGCTCTACCAACTGAGCTAATGCCGCCATTGACGGGCCGCTCAAACGCGTCCCGGATAAACCGAACTTGGCCTGCCCGACAGGGATCGAACCTGTAACCCCCGGCTTAGAAGGCCGGTGCTCTATCCAATTGAGCTACGGGCAGTCGGGCAGTTCCGGGGAAGCCTTGGTCGGGGTGGAGGGATTCGAACCCCCGACATCTTGCTCCCAAAGCAAGCGCGCTACCGGACTGCGCTACACCCCGGAAGGCGCGAATCATACACACAGCACCGGGGGGCGTCAAACTCGAGTTTTCGAGCCCGCCAAGCGGCCGATTTCTGGCTTACTTGCTGGCATGGTCCGTTTTCTGCTATTAAGGCGAATCACCCACGCATCGGAAAGAAGCAGTCATGCCCGAAGACTCCCTCCACAAGCAATTCCCGCCCTACGTGCCCAAGAAGGGCGAGGAATACATGAACGAGAAGCAGCTCGACCACTTCCGTCAGATTCTCGACTCGCTGAAGCAGGAATTGATGGAGGACATCGAGCAGACCGTGCATACCATGCAGGACGAGGCCACGGTGTTTGCCGACCCGAATGACCGCGCCAGCCAGGAATCCGACATCGCCCTCGAGCTGCGCAACCGGGACCGCGAGCGCAAGCTGATCAAGAAGATCGACAAGACGCTCGACCGCATCCGCGAAGGTGAGTATGGCTACTGTGACAGCTGTGGCGTCGAAATCGGCCTGAAGCGCCTGGAGGCGCGTCCCACGGCCACCTTGTGCATCGACTGCAAGACACTGGAGGAAATGCGCGAGCGCCAGGTGGCCAAGTAAGCCGCGGCACACGTCGCCGGCCCGCGTTGGGCGAGGCCACAAAGAAAAGGGCGCCATCGGCGCCCTTTTCTCTTGAAGCAGTCAAACAGCTCAGCCGGCGTTCTCGGCCAGCAGCGCCTTCATCGACAGCTTGATGCGGCCGCGCTCGTCGGTCTCGAGGACCTTGACCTTCACGACTTGCCCTTCCGTCAGGTAGTCGGACACCTGATTGACCCGCTCGTTGGCAATCTGCGAGACGTGCAGCAGGCCATCGCGACCCGGCAACACGCTGACGATCGCGCCGAAATCGAGGATGCGCAGCACTGTCCCTTCGTACACTTTGCCCACTTCCACTTCGGCCGTGATCTCCTCGATCTTGGCCTTGGCGGCCTGGGCACCGTCGGAGCTGACCGACGAGATCTTGATGGAGCCGTCGTCCTCGATCTCGATGACGGTGCCGGTCTCTTCCTGCAGGCCACGGATCACCGCGCCGCCCTTTCCGATCACGTCGCGGATCTTCTCCGGATTGATCTTCATCGTGATCATGCGCGGCGCGTAGGCCGAAACTTCGGTACGCGCGCCACCCAGCGCATCCTTCATCAGGCCCAGGATGTGCAGCCGGCCTTCCTTGGCCTGCTCCAGCGCGATCTTCATGACGCTCGGGCTGATGCTGTCGATCTTCAGGTCCATCTGCAGCGCGGTGACCCCGTTCTCGGTACCGGCCACCTTGAAGTCCATGTCGCCCAGGTGATCTTCGTCGCCGAGGATGTCGGTCAGGACGGCGAAGCGGTTGCCATCCTTGATCAGACCCATCGCAATGCCGGCCACCGGTGACTTCAGCGGCACACCCGCGTCCATCATCGCCAGCGAACCGCCGCAGACCGACGCCATCGAACTCGAACCGTTCGACTCGGTGATCTCGGACACGACGCGAACCGTGTAGGAGAACTCGTCCGCCGTCGGCAGCACACCCAGCAATGCGCGCTTGGCGAGGCGGCCGTGACCGATCTCGCGCCGTTTCGGCGAGCCGAAGCGGCCGGTCTCGCCAGTCGAGAAAGGCGGGAAGTTGTAGTGCAGCAGGAAGCGCTCGCGATACTCGCCAGCGATGGCATCGATGATCTGCTCGTCACGCCCGGTACCCAGCGTCGAGACGACGATGGCCTGGGTTTCGCCCCGGGTGAACAGCGCCGATCCGTGGGTCCGCGGCAGCACGCCGACGCGGATATCGATCGGACGCACGGTTCGGGTGTCGCGACCGTCGATGCGCGGCTCGCCGTTCAGGATGCGGGAACGGACGACCTCGGCCTCGATGTCGTGCAGCACGGTCTTGATGTCGTTGTCCGACGGCGGGTTCTCGGCGCCTTCGGCAACCGCCGCGGTCACCATCTTGCGGATCTCTGACAGACGGGCCGTGCGGGCCTGCTTGCTGGTGATGCCGAAAGCCTCGGCGACCGGGCCGGCAGCCAGCTCGCGGATGCGCGCGATCATGGCCTCGTCGGCCGGCGGTGGCGTCCAGTCCCACTCGGGCTTGCCCGCTTCCTCGACCAGTTCGTTGATGGCCTGGATCGCGGCCTGCATCTGCTGGTGACCGAACACCACGCCGCCCAGCATCACGTCCTCAGGCAGCTGCAGGGCCTCGGACTCGACCATCAGCACGCCCGCCTCGGTACCCGCGACGACCAGATTCATCTGGCTGTCCTGCAACTCGGTGGCGGTGGGGTTGAGGATGTACTGGCCGTCGGCATAACCGACGCGGCACGCGCCGATCGGGCCGTTGAACGGCACACCGGACAATGCGACGGCGGCAGAGGCACCGATCATGGCCGGGATGTCGGAATCCACCTCGGGGTTCAGGGACAGGACCTGAACGATCACCTGGACCTCGTTATAGAAGCCATCCGGGAACAGGGGACGGATCGGTCGATCGATCAGGCGCGAGGTCAGGATCTCCTTCTCCGTCGGGCGGCCCTCACGCTTGAAGAAACCACCGGGAATCCGCCCGGCAGCATAGAACTTCTCGACATAATCGACCGTCAGCGGGAAGAACTCCTGCCCGGCACGGGCTTCCCTGGCCGCCACGACGGTGGCCAGGACAACGGTCTCCTCGATGCTCACCACGACGGCGCCGTGGGCCTGGCGGGCAATCTCGCCGGTCTCCATCGTCACGGTGTGGTTGCCGTACTGGAATGTTTTCTTGATTGCGGTAGGCAAGGGATAGTCCTTTCAATGATTGACGGGCGGCAAACTACAACCGGTCCGTCCGGTGGGGCGTGTCGCCGATCGCGAACGAGCCCCGAAAAAGCAAACCGGCGTGGGCCATGACAGGCTCACGCCGGCTGCACTAGGCGCAGCGCCCAGATGCGGTTGATCTGCAGCGCCGGACAGGCATTCTTACTTGCGGAGACCGAGGCGCTCGATCAGGCCACGGTAGCTATCCGCGTTGGTCCGCTTCAGGTAGTCCAGCAGCTTGCGGCGCTGGCTGACCATTTTAAGCAGGCCACGACGGGAGTGGTGGTCTTTGGCGTGGGTCTTGAAGTGGCCCGTCAGGCCATTGATGCGCGCCGTCAACAGGGCCACCTGGACCTCGGGCGAACCGGTGTCGCCCTGGGCACGCTGGTAGTCCGCGACGATCTGCGATTTTTGTGCGGTTTCGAGAGCCATTACGTATTTACTCGTCTCTAAGTGTAGTTTCAGCCAATCTGAAGCCGGCGATTATACCCATGACCGCCGGAAATTCTCAATAAATTCATTTCCCTCGGCCGGAATCCCCGGTCGCGATGAGTCTTTTCGGCCACAACCGCCGGGCAGCATCCATGCGGCCGAGGCCCAGGAATCCGCCCGGTCCGTAAAGGCGAAATTCGCGTCCGTCCTCGGCCTCCCGCTGCACGGCCCCTCCATGGGTCACGATACCCGCTTCGGCCTCATCAAGCTGCATCTCCGGCAGGTGCATGACAAGGCTGTCGGGCCCGGCCAGCCGGCGATCGCGCATGGCTTCCTCGCAGGTCTCGAACTGCTCCAGCGTGATCGACGCGTCCACCGAGAGCGGGCCGATCGCCGTGCGCCGCAGCGCGGTCAGGTGAGCCCCGCAGCCGAGCGCCTCGCCAATATCCTCGGCCAGCGTGCGCACGTAAGTGCCCTTGCTGCACAACACCTCGAAGATCAATTCGCCCGGCGACGCGTCGATGAGGTCGAGCGAATGGATCGTCACGCGGCGCGGCTGGCGCTCGACTTCGATGCCCTCCCGCGCCAGTTCGTAAAGGGGCCGACCGTCCCGCTTGAGGGCCGAATACATCGGAGGAATCTGCGAGATCTCGCCCAGGAATCCCGACAGGATGGCGGCCAATGGATCCAGGGAATCCGGCAATGCCCGTTCCCGGACCACCTCGCCCTCCGCGTCGCCTGTCGTCGTGACCTGACCGAGGCGCGCTGTCGCCACGTAGCGCTTGTCCGCATCGAGCAATTGCTGCGAGAACTTGGTGGCCTCTCCGAATGTCAGCGGCAGCAGGCCGCTGGCCATCGGGTCGAGCGTCCCGGTGTGGCCCGCCTTGGCCGCGTTCAGCAGGCGTCTGGCCTGCTGAAGGGCGTGGTTCGAGCTGATGCCTCGCGGTTTGTCGAGCAGCAGCACGCCATTCACGGCGCGCCGCGGAATCCTGCGCTGCCCCACCGTCTCAGTCGTCCGATCCGTCCCGATCGTCGCTGCGCTGGCGGTCTGCCTCGACGGTTTCATCGATCAGCTGGGACAGGCGAGCGCCCTCCTCGACCGATGGGTCATAGAAGAAGTGCAACTGGGGCGTGGTGTGGATGCGCACGCGCCGCCCGAGTTCCCGACGGAGAAAGCCGCTGGCCCGCCGCAGGCCCTGGAGGATCTCGTCCAGCCCCTCGCGCCCCGTCATCGACGTGAAATAGATCTTCGCGTGGGCGTAGTCCGGGCTGATCTCGACATCAGTCAGCGAAATGAAGCCGACGCGCGGGTCCTTGACCTCGAGGCGGATCAGTTCGGCCAGTTCGCGCCGGATCTGTTCCGACACGCGCTGGCCGCGAGAGAACTCCTTCGCCATTTACAGCGTCCGCGCCACTTCCTGGATCTCGTACACTTCGAGCTGGTCGCCCTCGTTGAGATCATTGAAGTTGCGCAGCGACAGACCACATTCGAAGCCGGTCTTGACTTCCTTGACGTCGTCCTTGAAGCGCTTGAGGGACTCCAGCTCGCCCGAATGGACGACCAGGTTGTCGCGCAGCACACGGACCAGCGAACCGCGCTTGACGTGCCCTTCGAGCACGTAACAGCCTGCGACCGTACCCACCCGGGAGATATGGAACACCTGGCGGACCTCGACCAGGCCGATGACCTGCTCGCGCCGCTCGGGCGACAGCAGCCCCGACAGCGCGGCCTTCACCTCGTCCACCGCATCGTAGATGATGTTGTAGTAGCGAAGATCGACGCCGAAGCTCTCTGCCAGATTGCGTGCCTTGGCATCGGCGCGGGTGTTGAAGCCGATGATCACAGCGCCCGAAGCCTGAGCCAGGTTCACGTCGGACTCGCTGATTGCGCCGACCGCGCCATGGATCACGTTGACCTTCACCTCGTCGGTCGAGAGCTTGAGCAGCGCCTGGACCAGCGCTTCCTGAGAGCCCTGCACGTCGGCCTTGATGATGAGCGGCAGACTCTTGACCTCGCCCTCGGACATCTGCTCGAACATGTTCTCGAGCTTCGCCGCCTGCTGCTTGGCCAGCTTGACGTCGCGGAACTTGCCCTGGCGGAACAGCGCGATCTCGCGGGCCTTGCGCTCGTCAGCCAGTGCGATGGCCTCGTCGCCGGCAGCCGGCACATCGGACAAGCCAAGAATCTCGACCGGAATCGAGGGCCCTGCCTCGTCCACCGACTTGCCATTCTCGTCCAGCATCGCCCGCACACGGCCGTAGGTTGCGCCAACCAGCAGGACATCACCCTTGCGCAAGGTACCGGACTGAACCAGCAGCGAGGCCACCGGGCCGCGCCCTTTATCGAGACGGGCCTCGACGATCAGACCCTTGGCCGGCGTCTCCACCGGCGCGGTCAACTCGAGCACCTCCGCCTGCAGCAGGATGCCTTCGAGGAGGTCGTCGATGCCCTTGCCGGTCTTCGCCGACACGGGGACGAACATCACCTCGCCGCCGTACTCTTCCGGCACGACGCTTTCGGCGATCAGTTCCTGCTTGACGCGCTCGGGGTTCGCCTCGGGCTTGTCGATCTTGTTCACCGCCACGACCAGCGGCACGCCGGCCGCGTGGGAGTGGTGGATGGCTTCACGCGTCTGCGGCATCACGCCGTCGTCGGCCGCGACCACCAGCACCACAATGTCGGTGGCCTTCGCACCCCGCGCACGCATCGCCGTAAAGGCCTCGTGACCCGGGGTATCGAGGAAGGTCACCATGCCCTTCTGTGTCTCGACGTGGTAGGCACCAATGTGCTGCGTGATCCCGCCGACCTCACCCGCGGCAACCTTGGCCGTCCGGATGTAGTCGAGCAGCGAGGTCTTGCCGTGATCGACGTGACCCATGACCGTCACGACCGGGGCGCGCGGCAACACCGGCGCGTCGTCATGCTCTTCCGTTTCGACCAGGAAGGCATCCGGGTCGTCGAGCTTGGCCGCCATTGCCTTGTGACCCATTTCCTCGACCACGATCATCGCCGTTTCCTGGTCCAGGACCTGGTTGATCGTCACCATGCTGCCCATCTTCATCATGGCCTTGATGACTTCGGTCGCCTTGACGGCCATCTTGTGCGCCAGATCGGCCACGGAGATGGTCTCCGGCACGTGGACCTCGCGGATGATGGGTTCGGTCGGCGCCTGGAAGGCCTGCTGGTCACGCTGGCCACTGCCGCGGCCGCCACGGCCACCGCGGGGACCGCCTTTCCAGGCGCCGCCCACGTCGGCACCGCGGGTCTTGAGGCCGCCACGGCGCTTCGAGGACTCGTCCTGCCAGCCGCCGCGCTTGCCATCCTTGCGCTCCTTGGTGGCGGGCTTGTCCGGGCGGTGAAGGGTGCCTGTGGTCGGCTTGGCCTGGGGCTCGGCAGCCTTCTTGCGCGACTCTTCTTCCTCTAGGCGACGGGCCTCGGCTGCAGCTCGGGCCTTGGCCTCTCGCTCCTGCTTGGCCTTGAGGTCAGCCTCCTGACGGGCCCGCAACTCGGCTGCGCGACGGCGCTCCCGTTCGCGAGCTGCGAGTTCTTCCTCGCCGAGGACCTCACGCATGGTCAGACGGCTCGACGAATCGTCGGCATCCGCTGCGGATGCATCCGGCGCGGCCGCTTCGGCCTCGACCGCTTCCGCCACGGCAGGCTCCAAGGCCTCGGGGGCCGCTTCGGCCACCAGCGCTGGCTCGGCTTCGGGCGCAGCCGCGACCGGTTCGACAGCGACCGGCTCGGGCGCGACCGCCTCGACGACGGTCGGCTCCTCGACGGCGGCCACGGCCTCGACATCCGCTGCGGGCACTTCGAGGGCCGGCTCGAGCTCGGGTTCCGCGTCCGCGACGAGTTCGTCGCGCTTCACGAAGACCCGCTTCTTGCGCACCTCGACCTGGACCGTGCGTGCCCGACCCGACGAATCGGTCGCCTTGATCTCGCTGGTCTGCTTGCGGGTCAGGGTGATCTTGGCTTTCGGAGCGGTCTCGCCATGCGAGCGCCGCAGGTAGTCCAGCAGCCGGGCCTTGTCCTGCTCGCTCAGCAGGTCTTCAGCACCCTGCTTGTCAACGCCGGCTTTTTGCAGCTGTTCCAAAAGGACGGAAGCCGGCATTCGCAACTCACCGGCGAACTGGGTGACACTCATCTGTTCCATTCGCAAACCTCCGTCATTCCTCGAACCAGTGCGCGCGCGCCACGGTAATCAGGTCACGTGCCCGGTCTTCTTCGATGCCTGCCATCTCCACCAGCTCGTCCACCGCCAGATCGGCGAGGTCGTCGCGGGTGCAGACCTTGTGCTGGGCGAGCTTGGCGGCGAGTGCCTTGTCCATCCCGTCGAGGGCGAGCAGGTCTTCGGTCACGTTCTCGAGCTGCTCCTCGGTCACGATGGCCTCGGTCAGCAACACGTTCCGCGCACGATTTCTCAACTCATCCACCGTGGCCTCGTCGAAGGCCTCGATCTCCAGCATCTCTGCCAGCGGCACGTAAGCGACCTCCTCGATCGACGAGAAACCCTCGTCGATCAGGATGTCCGCCACTTCGTCGTCGACATCGAGTTTTTCCATGAACAGGGCACGAATCTGGCCCCGCTCCTCCTCGACCTTCTGGGCCGATTCTTCTTCGGTCATCAGGTTGATCTGCCAGCCCGACAGTTCCGAGGCCAGCTTCACGTTCTGCCCATTGCGACCGATGGCAATGGCCAGATTGTTCTCGTCGACCACCACGTCCATCGCATGGGTTTCCTCGTCGACCACGATCGACGACACCTCGGCCGGCTGCAGCGCGGCAATGACGAACTGCGCGGGGTCGGGCGCCCACAGGACAATGTCGATGTTCTCGCCACCGATCTCGTTGCGAACGGCGGTGACGCGCGAGCCACGAAGACCGACGCAGGTACCGATCGGATCGACCCGCGGATCATTCGACTTGACGGCGATCTTGGCGCGCAGGCCGGGGTCACGGGCGCAGCCCTTGATCTCCAGCAGGCCGTCCTCGATCTCGGGCACTTCGAGCTCGAACAGCTTGACCAGGAATTCCGGCGCCGTGCGCGACAGCACGAGTTGCGGGCCGCGCGCGCCGCGATCGATCCGTAGCAGGAAGGCCTTGACCCGGTCCCCGACCCGCAGGTTCTCGCGCGGGATCATCTGATCCCGCGGGATCACGGCCTCAAGCCGCCCCACTTCGATGATCGCGTTGCCCCGCTCCATCCGCTTGATGCTGCCGGAGACCAGGTGCTCCTTGCGCTCGAGGAAGTCGTTCAGCACCTGCTCCCGCTCGGCGTCACGGATGCGCTGGAGAATCACCTGCTTGGCGGCCTGGGCGCCGATGCGGCCGAAGTCGATCGGCTCGAGCGGCTCCTCGACGTAGTCGCCGACTTCGATGTCGCCGGCTTCCTCGCGGGCATCGATCAGGCCGATCTCGGCTTCGTCGTTGGTCACCTCTTCGTCGGGAAGTACCTTCCAGCGACGGTAGGATTCGTAATCGCCCGTGTCGCGATCGATCGAGACACGGACATCGGCGTCGTCGTGAATGCGCTTTTTGGTCGCGGATGCGAGCGCCGACTCGAGCGACGCAAACACGATGTCCTTGGAAACGTTCTTCTCACGCGCCAAGGCATCCACAAGCAGCAGGATCTCGCGGCTCATTGTTCAGTTCTCCACATCCGTACGCTTAAAACTGGGGCACCAAGCGGGCTTTCTCGACTTCATCGAAGGGAAAATCCTGCTCCCCTTCTTCTGTCGCGAGCCTGACCGCACCATCGACCATGCCAACCAGCGTGCCCTTGAAATTCCTCTGGTTTCCGATCGGCATGCGGGTACGCAGCTGGATCTGTTCGCCGGCGAAACGCTCGAAGTCTGCCGCCTTCTTGAGGGGGCGATCGAGGCCGGGCGACGAGACCTCCAGCCGGTCGTAATCGACGTTCTCGACCTCGAACACGCGCGTCAGCTGATTGCTCACTGTCGCACAGTCGTCAACGGTGATTCCGGCGTCCCTGTCGATGAAGACACGCAGCAGACGCGACTTGGGCGAGGTCTCGAAATCGACCAATTCGTAGCCCAATCCGTCCACCACCTGCTCGACCAGTGCCGCAACGTCCATTTGCGATCCCACAAATAAAAAATGGGCGAAACGCCCATTCCTGTTGTTTTCAACCGGAAAAACGTGCTTCGACGGCCTGTGCGGCCATCAAAGCCAAAGGAGTATATCAGTGCCCCATATGCCGCGCAAACGCTACCGGCGGGGGGAACCGGGCTTCCGGCCCCTTTCAGCCAGCCCCTGGGGCATCGGCACGCCTGCCAGGCGGCAGACATCCGGAACGGCCATCTCTTCCCACTGGCCACGCTTCAGGCGGGGCGACATGCTGACGGGGCCGTAGCGGGTCCGCATCAGGCGGCTGACCGTGATGCCAAGCGCCTCGAACATGCGCCGCACCTCCCGGTTCCGCCCCTCGGAAAGGGTGACGCGATACCAATGGTTAACCCCTTCGCCCCCCCCGTCGATGATCACGTTGAACCGGGCCGGGCCGTCCTCGAGCTGGATTCCCTCCTTCAGCATCGCCAGCTGCGCCTCGTCGAGCGAGCCGAGCAGGCGAACCGCGTACTCCCGCTCGATCTGATAGCGCGGATGCATCAAGCGGTTGGCGAGGGTTCCGTCGTTGGTAAAGAGCAGCAGCCCGCAGGTATTGATGTCGAGGCGCCCGACCGCGATCCAGCGACCACGCCGCAGGCTCGGCAGCCGGTCGAACACGGTCACCCGCCCTTCGGGGTCGTCACGCGACACGATTTCGCCTTCGGGCTTGTGGTACATCAGCACGCGCGGCACCCGGATGCTGAAGTTCAGGTTCACCAGCTTGCCGTTGACCCGCACCTTGTCGGTCGGCCCGACCTTCTGGCCAACGCTGGCAGGCTGCCCATTGACCGAGATTCGACCCGCCACGATCATCTCCTCGATCTCGCGGCGAGATGCCACGCCGGTCTGGGCGAGGATCTTGTGAAGCCGCTCGGGCTCCGCGAATTCGGCGGGGGCACGGCGCCCGCCCGGCGACTTCACCCGGCTGCGTCGCGCGGGTGCCGCGCCGTCGGGGCTGCTATTCCGTGTCGGCTTCGGTGGCCTCGGCGGGCCCTTCCTTGGGGAGTTCGACAAGATCCATGATCCTTTCAATTTCAGTCAGAGGCGGCAGTTCGGTCAGCGAACGCAAGCCCATTTCGTCGAGGAAGCGCCGCGTGGTGGCCAGCAGGGCCGGCCGCCCGGGCACGTCCCTGTGCCCGACCACATCAACCCAACCTCGCGATTCCAGTGTCCGGATGACCCCGGTGGATACCGAGACACCGCGGATTTCCTCAATGTCACCGCGCGTCACAGGCTGACGATAGGCGATGATCGCCAGCGTCTCCAGTACCGCGCGCGAATACCGGGGCGCCCGCTCCTGTTTCAGACGATCCAGGTACATCTGGTACTCGGGCCGGGTCTGGAAGCGCCAGCCGCCCGCCACCTGGACCAGGGCCACGCCCCGATCGTCCCAGTCGCCACGCAACTCGTCGAGCAGCTTGCGCACCACGTCCGGCCCCGGATCCTCGTCGAAGAGCTGACGCAGCACCGTCGCCGGCAAGGGCGCCTGCGCGGCCAGCAAGGCGGCTTCGAGCACCCGTTTCCACTGCTCAGGCGTCTGCGCCCGCATCCCCGCTCAACCTCACGTAGATCGGCGCAAACGCCGCGTTCTGGGTGACCTCGATCATCCGCTCTTTTACCAGCTCGAGGATGGCCAGAAACGAAACCACGAGCCCGGGGGCACCCAGCGTCCGGTCGAACAGGGCATCGAACACCACGAAGCCACTGCCCGACAGGCGCCGCAGAATCGAGGTCATGTGCTCGCGTACCGAGAGTTCTTCCCGCTGGATCGTGTGGTGTCGATTCAGGCGTGCATGCTTCATGATTTTCAGCCAGGCGAGCTGAAGGTCGTGCAGGCTGACCTCGGGCAATCGTTCGACCACCTTCTCGGCAACGAAGATACCGACCCACTCGAAGTCGCGCCCGGCGCGCGGCAGGGCATCGAGCTTGGCCGCGGCCAGCTTCATCTGTTCATATTCGAGCAGGCGCCGCACCAACTCCGCCCGCGGATCCTCGCCTTCGTCCTCCCGTTCCCTGGGGGGGCGCGGCAGCAGCATGCGCGACTTGATCTCGAGCAGCATCGCGGCCATCAGCAGGTACTCGGCCGCCAGCTCCAGATTGGTCGCCCGCATCGCCTCGACATACTCCAGGTACTGCGCTGTCAGGGGCGCCATCGGGATGTCGAGGATATCGATATTGGCCTTGCGGATCAGATAGAGCAGCAGATCCAGCGGCCCCTCAAAGGCGTCGAGGATGATCTCGAGGGCATCGGGCGGAATGTACAGGTCCGTCGGCAGCTCGAGCATCGGCTCGCCGTAGAGGCGGGCCACCGCCGCGAGCTGCTCAGGCGATTCGCGTGGCGGCAGATCGAGCGCGAGGTTCACCCGTAGTTCAGTCCCATCGACTCGCGCACGTCCCGCATCGTGTCCTGGGCCAGCTTGCGCGCTCGCTCGCAGCCGTCGGCGATGATGTTGCGCAGCAGGCCGGGGTCTTCGACATACGGCTTGGCGCGCTCGCGCATGTCTTCCTGCTCGGCGACCACGGCATCGATCACCGGCTGCTTGCACTCGATACAGCCGATGCCGGCACTGCCGCAGCCCTCCTGCACCCAGCCGCGCACCGATTCGTCCGAGTAGATCAGATGGAACTGCCACACGGGACACTTTTCCGGGTCGCCCGGGTCGGTCCGCCGCACGCGGGCCGGATCGGTCTGCATGGTGCGGATCTTCTTCGTGATGCTGTCGGTCTCCTCGCGCAGGAAGATCGTGTTGCCGTAGGACTTCGACATCTTCTGCCCGTCGAGACCCGGCATTCGGGCGGCGTGGGTCAGCAGCGCACCCGGCTCGGCGAGAATCATCTTGCCGCCTCCCTCGAGGTAGCCGTAGAGCCGCTCGCGGTCACCCAGACTGAGGTTCTGGGTCTCTTCGAGCAGCGCCTGGGCCTGCTCGAGCGCTTCGTCGTCACCCTCCTGGACGTAGCGCACGCGCAGCTCCTCGTAGCGCTTCGCGCGCTTCGAGCCGAGCTTGCGAATGGCGTCGCGTGCCTTGTCCTCGAAGCCCGGCTCCTTGCCGTACAGGTGGTTGAAGCGGCGCGCGACCTCGCGGGTCAGCTCCACGTGAGGCACCTGGTCTTCGCCGACCGGCACCTTGTCGGCGCGGTAGATCAGGATATCGGCCGACTGCAGCAGCGGATAGCCGAGGAAGCCATAGGTGGACAGATCCTTGTCCGTCAGCTTCTCCTGCTGGTCCTTGTAGGTCGGCACGCGCTCGAGCCAGCCCAGCGGGCACATCATGGACAGCAGCAGGTGCAGCTCCGCATGCTCGGGCACCCGCGACTGGATGAACAGCGTCGCCTGCGCCGGATCGACGCCCGCCGCGAGCCAGTCGACCAGCATGTCCCAGACGCTCTCCTCGATGAGTCTCGGGTCATCGTAGTTGGTGGTCAGGGCGTGCCAGTCAGCGACGAAGAACAGGCACGGATATTCGGCCTGGAGTTTGACCCAGTTGCGGAGGACCCCATGGTAGTGGCCCAGATGGAGACGCCCGGTGGGGCGCATGCCGGAGAGGACGCGTTCGGCGTACATTGATCTGATTACAATCCAAAAACGAGGGCGAGAGCATACCGGAACAGGGCCACGAGGGGGCCGAGTACCGCTCCCAGGACGCCGGTGAACAGCAGCACCAGCAGAATCGGAAATCCGAAGCGTTCGAGCTTCGCGAACTGCACGGCCAGGCGGCCGGGCAGCAGGCTGACCGCGATGCGCCCCCCATCGAGAGGCGGAATCGGCAGCAGGTTGAGGATCATCAGGATGGCGTTGATGTGCATGCCGGCGTCCGCCATCTTCAGCATAGGCAAGGTGTAGGCACTGTCGCCCAGATGCTCGCCGAGCAGGAACACCAGCGCCCAGCCCATCGCCATCACGAAATTGGCGAGCGGCCCCGCGGCGGCGACCCACAACATGTCGGCCTTGGGATTGTTGAGCCGGCCGAAGCTCACCGGCACGGGCTTGGCCCAGCCGAACAGCATCCCGCCAGCGTTCCAGGTAAGCGCGAGGATCAGACCCGGCACGATCAGGGTACCGACCGGGTCGATATGCCTGAGCGGGTTCAGCGTGATGCGCCCCGCGTACTCGGCCGTCGGATCCCCGAAGTGTCGCGCCACGTAGCCATGGGCGGCTTCGTGCAGCGTGATCGCCAGGAGGACCGGCAAGGCCCAGATGGCGAGCGTCGAGATGATCTGATCCATCGGGGAAAGGCAGCAAAGCGCCGTATGTTAGCAGAGGCCGGGCTATGCCTCGTCGAGACCGAAGGGCGTCAGGTCGCCCCGCCCCGCGCGCACCAGCTCGGGCGCACCGCCGGACAGGTCGATCACCGTCGTGGCTTCCGGGCCACAATAGCCCGCTTCGATGACAAGATCCACGACCTTTCCGAGCCGGTCGCGAATCGCCTCGCCGTCGGTCAGCGGCATGTCCTCGCCGGGCAGCAGCAGGGTGGACGTCAGGAGGGGGCCATCCAGCTCCGCCAGCAAGGCGGCCACGACGACGTGCTCTGGAACACGCAGGCCGATGGTCTTGCGCTTGGGGTGCAGGACGCGACGCGGCAGCTCGCGCGTGCCTTCCAGGATGAACGTATACGGGCCGGGCGTGACCGCCTTGAGCAGCCGGTACTGGGCGTTGTCGACCCGTGCGTACTGGGCGATCTCGGACAGGTCGCGACACATCAGCGTAAAGTGGTGGCGATCATCCACGCCTCGAATCCGCCGGATGCGATCCAGCAAGGGGCCATCGCCGGCGCGTCCGCCGAGGGCATAGGCGGAATCGGTCGGGAAGACGATCAGGCCGCCGCTGCGGACGATGTCGGCCGCCTGGCGGATCAGCCGCGGCTGCGGATGTTCGGGATGGAGTGAGAAGAACTGGGCCATGCGGGTCTCGGTGGTTTTACCGCGCCTGCGCGATTTCGCAAAAGCGCGACCATACCGGAACCAGATCCTGGGGCAAGGGGTTGCAGCCCCCCAGATCCACCCGGCTCTCGTCCACGCCATGAAAATCCGAGGCCCGCGAGGCCAGCAGACCGCGCCGGCGAGCGACCTGGGCAAAGCGTTGCATCTCCTCCGGCGTATGCGCGCCGCCCACCACCTCGATGCCTTCGCCACCGGCCGCCTGGAAGCGATCGAGCAACTCGGTCATCCGCGCGACGGACAGGCGATAGCGGGCCGGGTGTGCAAGCACGGCAAGCCCGCCGGCCCCCCGAATCCAACCCAGCGCCTCCTCGAGCGCCGCCCACTGATGCACGACGTAGCCAGGTTTGCCGGTCGCGAGGTAATGGTCGAACACCGTCTTGACGTCAGGCATCAGGCCGGTCGACACGATGTAGCGGGCGAAGTGGGCACGGCTCACCAGTTCGGGATTACGCGCCAGCGCCCGCGCACCGGCCAGTGCATCGCGGATGCCGCAGCGGGCGAGTTCGTCGGCGATGCGCGCGGCCCGTTCATCCCGGCCGGCGCGCAATCGCCGCAGCGCGTCGACCAGGGTCGGGTCGCGATGGTCGATGTCGAGGCCGACGACGTGGATCGTCTCGCCTGCGAACGTCACCGAAATCTCGACGCCCGGCAGCAGGCGGAGGCGCCGCCCCGCGGCCTCCGCCAGAGCCTCGTCGATCCCGCTCACCTCGTCGTGGTCGGTCAGCGCGAGGAGGTCGACGCCGTTCGCGTCCGCCCGTTCGACCACTTCCCGGGGCGACAGGAAGCCGTCCGAACGGTTCGAGTGGCAGTGAAGGTCCGGGTTCCGGTATCCGCTCATGCGACCGCCTCGATCCTGCCCTGCAGCACGAAGCTTTCGATCAGCGCGGCAACGCGTTCCGGCTGGTCATGGTGCAGGTTGTGACCGGCATCGCCGATCACGACCTCCCTGAAATCGGCAAAGCAGGCCTGGCCGGCACGGTGCACCTCGTCGTCGACACCCAGCCGTCGGCGCAAGTCGTTGCCGGATGGGACCAGAGAGAGCACCGGAGCCTGTACGCGCCGCCAGCAGGCCATCGCCTCCGCCCGCCGGTACAGCACCGGATTGACGATCCGGTGGGCCGGATCGCCATGGGACTCGAAGCGCCCTGTGCCGTCCGGCCGGACAGAAGAGGCCGCCAGCCAGGCCGCCCGTTCCACGGTCAGCCGGGGATTGTCCTGTCGCAACCGCGCCGCATAGGCCTCGACACCCTCGTAGCTGCGAAAGCCCTGAGGGCGGGACAGCTCGTTCAGCCATTTCTCGTAGCGTCCCGGCGCTTCCTCGGGCGGACGGTCGGCAAGGCCGAAGGCGTCGAGCAACACCAGGTGGTCGACGCGCCGCGGTCGGACCCCGGCGTAGAGCGCGGCGATGTTTCCGCCCATGCTGTGCCCGACCAGGGTCAGCGGCGCCCCCGTGTCCGGGACAGTCTCGATGATCGCCTCGAGATCCGCCAGATAGTCGGGAAACCAGTAGCCCTGGGGCGAGCGGGCGCTCAGCCCGAAGCCACGCCAGTCCGGCGCCAGCACCTGCCACTGCCCGGCCAGCGCATCAACGACAAACTGGAAGCTGGCGGAGTGATCCATCCAGCCGTGCAGCAGGACCAGCCGCCGCGCGCCCGCGTCACCCCATTCGCGCAGATGGATCTGGAGGCCTCGAATATCCAGGAAGCGACTTCTCGATGGTGTCATCCGACAATTCTATCGCCCTGGCGGCTTGCCCGCCGCCCCGCCCGATGCTATCGTCCGCCGGACCTGTGGGAGAGTGCTCGACAGAGCCGCCGAAGGCGTAACCCCCGGAACCGCTCAGGCAAACGGACCGCAGGCAGCTGGACAAATCTGGAGAGCGACGGCAGACCGGCCGTCCACCGAAGGGGCACGCTGCCAATCGGCGGCAATCTCTCAGGTACAAGGGACAGATGGGGACGCCTGGCCATTCGTGGCGACGCGTCCCCTTTTTGTTGCCTACACTGCACCTGATCGAATGGAGGCCTGCCCGATGTCCAAGCTCACCCCGCTCCACGCCGCCCACCTGGCCGCCGGCGCCCGCATGGTGGATTTCGCCGGCTGGGACATGCCGGTCAACTACGGCTCGCAGATCGAGGAACACCACCAGGTCCGCCGTTCGGCCGGCATGTTCGACGTGTCGCACATGCTCGCCCTCGACCTGGAAGGCGCCGACGCCCGCCGCTACCTTCGTGGCCTGCTCGCCAACGACGTCGCCAAGCTGACGGTCGCAGGCAAGGCACTGTACTCGTGCATGCTGAATCCCGCCGGCGGCGTCATCGACGACCTGATCGTCTATTACTTCGCCGACGATCGCTACCGCATCGTCGTCAATGCCGGCACCGCGGACAAGGACGTCGCCTGGATGCGCGACCGCATCGCGCGCACCGGAGCCAACGTCACCCTGGAGGCCCGCCGCGACCTGGCGATGATCGCGGTCCAGGGGCCCGAGGCGCGCCAGCGCACCTGGCGGGCGCTGCCCGGCACCGAGGCCGCGACTGCCTCGCTCAAGCCGTTCCAGGCCGCCGAATGCGACGGGCTGCTGATCGCACGTACCGGCTACACGGGTGAAGACGGTTTCGAACTCACGGTGCCCGCCACGCGAGCCGAGGCGATCTGGTACGCGCTGGTGGACGCGGGCGTCGCCCCCTGCGGCCTCGGTGCGCGCGACACCTTGCGGCTGGAGGCCGGCATGAACCTCTATGGCCAGGACATGGACGAGGACACCTCTCCGCTCGACGCCGGGCTGGCCTGGACCGTCGACTTCGGCGACGAATCCCGCCAGTTCGTTGGCCGCGAGCCGCTGGAGACCAACGGCGCGCGCCGCCGCATGCTCGGGCTTGTGCTCGACGGCAAGGGTGTCCTGCGCTCGCACATGAAGGTCGAGACCGAACACGGCGAAGGCGAGACCACCAGCGGCACGTTTTCGCCCTCCCTCGAGAAAGCCATCGCCCTGGCGCGCCTCCCGCTCGCCGTTGCCCCCGGTGAAGCCGTTCAGGTGGACATCCGCGGCCGCAAGGTCGCCGCCACGACCGTCAAGCCGCCCTTCGTTCGCAACGGCAAGGCCCTCGTCTGACACCCCCTCAGGCCCAGCCCCTCGTTTGGGCTGGGACGACCATTCGACACGGAGAGATCCCATGAGCACTGTTCCCGCCGAGCTGAAGTACACCAAGTCCCACGAGTGGATCCGGGTCGAGTCCGACGGCTCCCTGACCATCGGCATCACCGACCATGCCCAGCAAGCCCTCGGCGATATCGTCTTCCTCGAACTGCCCGAGGCGGCGCGCGAAGTCGGCGCCGGCGAGGCGGTCGCGGTGATCGAGTCGGTCAAGGCCGCGTCGGACATCTACGCGCCGGTGGCCGGCACGGTGGTCGAGAACAACGCCGCGGCCGTCGACGCGCCCGAGTCCGTCAATGCCGACGCCTACGAGGCCTGGCTGTTCAAGCTGCGCCCCGCCGACGGCGCAGACCTCGGCGCGCTGCTCGACGCCGCGGGCTACCAGTCCGAGATCGCCGACGCCTGAGCGGCTGCCCCAGCGCCCTCCCGGCCCCGCCCGGGAGTGCCCCACCCCCCGAGTTTCCCGCCATGTCCGACGCTCTTCTCTCCGCCCCCCTCATCGCCCTCGAACAGCGGGCCGACTTCATCGATCGCCACCTCGGGCCGTCCGCGGCCGAACTGCCAGCAATGCTGGCGGCGATCGGCGTATCCGACATCGATGCGTTGATCGAGCAAACCGTCCCGGCGAGCATCCGGCTCGAGGCGCCGCTGCCGCTCGACGGGCCGGTGCCGGAGGTGGAGGCGCTTGCCCGGCTGAAGGCCATTGCCAGTCGCAACCAGGTGATGCGCAGCCTGATCGGACTCGGCTACTACGGCACCCATACCCCCCCCGTGGTGCTCCGCAACGTCATGGAGAATCCCGGCTGGTATACCGCCTATACGCCCTACCAGGCAGAGATCGCCCAAGGCCGGCTCGAAGCCCTGCTGAACTACCAGCAGATGGTGATCGACCTGACCGGGTTGGAGCTGGCCAACGCCTCGCTGCTCGACGAGGCGACCGCCGCCGCAGAGGCGATGGCGATGGCTCGCCGCGTGTCGCGCAGCAAGTCGAACCGGTTCTTCGTGGACGTCAACGCCTTCCCGCAAACCATCGACGTGGTCCGCACCCGTGCCCAGTACTTCGGTTTCGAACTCGTCATCGATGACGCCGCCAGGGCCGTCGACCACGAGGTGTTCGGTGCCCTGCTGCAGTATCCCGACCAGCGGGGCACGGTGCGAGATCTCACCGACATCCTTGCCACCCTGAAGGCGAGCGGCGCGGTCACAGCCGTCGCGAGCGACCTGATGGCGCTCGTCCTGTTGCGTCCGCCCGGCGAGATGGGGGCGGACATCTGCCTCGGCTCCGCCCAGCGTTTCGGCGTGCCGATGGGCTACGGCGGCCCGCACGCCGCTTTCTTCGCCACCCGCCAGGCCAACGTCCGGGCGATGCCGGGCCGGATCATCGGGGTCTCGAAGGATGCCGCGGGCAACACGGCCCTGCGAATGACGTTGCAGACGCGCGAACAGCACATCCGCCGCGAGAAGGCCAACTCGAACATCTGCACCTCGCAGGTCCTGCTGGCCAACATGGCCGGCTTCTATGCGGTCTGGCACGGCCCGCGGGGACTCGCCACGATCGCCGCGCGCATCCATCGCATGGCGGCGATCCTCGCGGAGGGCCTGCTCGAAGCCGGATTCACGCGCCTCACCGACACCTTCTTCGACACCTTCCACGTCACCACAGGCGAACGCACCGATGCCCTACTCGCCGCCGCGCTCGCCGCCGGTTTCAACCTGCGGCGGGTCGACGACCGGACGATCGGCCTGTCCTGCGACGAGACCACCCGCGCCGAGGAACTGTCCGCGCTGCTGTCGGTGTTCGGCTGCGGCGCCACCGTGGACACGCTCGACGCCCGTGTCGCCGGCGCCGGTGGCGCGTACCTGCCGGCGAGCCTGCGTCGCGAATCGCCCATCCTGCAGCATCCGGTATTCAACGAGCACCATACCGAGCACGAGATGCTGCGCTACCTGAAGCGGCTGCAGAACAAGGATCTCGCCCTCGATCACTCGATGATCTCGCTCGGCTCGTGCACGATGAAGCTCAACGCCACCAGCGAGATGATCCCGGTCACCTGGCCGGAATTCGGCGGCCTTCACCCCTTCGCGCCGGTTGCCCAGGCCGCCGGTTATCGCGAGATGATCGACGGGCTGGCCGACTACCTCAAGGCCGTCACCGGGTTCGACGCCATCTCGATGCAACCCAATTCGGGCGCCCAGGGCGAGTACGCCGGGCTCGTCGCCATCCGTCGCTACCACGCCAGCCGCGGCGAAGGGCATCGCGACGTGTGCCTGATTCCCCGCTCCGCCCACGGCACCAACCCGGCCACTGCACAGATGTGCGGTATGCGGGTGGTGGTGGTCGACTGCGACGAGAACGGCAACGTGGACGTGGCCGACCTGCGCGCCAAGATCGACACCCACGCCGCTCAGCTCGGCTGCCTGATGATCACCTACCCCTCCACTCACGGCGTGTTCGAGGAAGCCATCCGCGAAATCTGCGAGCGGGTCCACCAGAGCGGCGGACAGGTCTACATGGACGGCGCCAACCTGAACGCCCAGGTCGGGCTGACCTCGCCGGCAACGATTGGCGCAGACGTCTCCCACATGAACCTGCACAAGACCTTCTGCATCCCGCACGGCGGTGGTGGCCCGGGCATGGGACCGATCGGCCTGAAGGCGCACCTCGCCCCGTTCATGGCCGACCACGTACTGGTACCGACCGGTGACGGAGAGCGGCCGAACGCCGGGCAGGGGGCTGTCTCGGCCGCCACGTTCGGCTCGGCCAGCATCCTCCCGATCTCCTGGATGTACATCACGATGATGGGTGCGGACGGCCTGCGCCGTGCCACCGAGACCGCAATCCTCAACGCCAACTATCTGGCCAGCCGGCTCGGCGGGCACTACCCGGTGCTCTATACCGGCCGCCACGGCCGCGTCGCGCATGAGTGCATCCTGGACATGCGGCCCATCAAGTCGGCCTGCGGCATCAGCGAGGTCGATATTGCGAAGCGGCTGATGGACTACGGCTTCCATGCGCCGACAATGTCCTTCCCGGTGGCGGGCACGATGATGGTGGAGCCGACCGAGAGCGAGTCGAAGGCCGAGCTGGACCGGTTCGTGGACGCCATGATCGCGATCCGCGAAGAGATCCGCCTGATCGAAGCCGGCCAATGGCCCGCCGACGACAACCCGCTGCGCAATGCGCCCCATGCGCAGGCCAGCCTCATCGGCGACTGGGCGCATCCCTACTCGCGCCAGCAGGCGGTCTTCCCCCTCCCCTGGGTTGCGGACAGCAAGTTCTGGCCCGCGGTGGCACGGATCGACGATGTCTATGGCGACCGCAATCTGTTCTGTGCCTGCGTGCCGATGGACGCCTACGACCAGTAGGCAGGGGTGTCCGGCGGGCCCGTTCGACGGGACCCGCCGCCATCGGCAGCGCGCCACGGCCGGGGCCCTGCCGGCCTTGCCATCGTTGATTTCTGGGCCATGGCGTGGCATATCGCACGAGGACCATCTTGCTTCGTGGCGGCAAGCGTATACGCTAGCTCGTTCTAATATGAGCGTTGAATGAACGGCTTGCCCAGTCGCTGCATGAGTCCTTTGTCATGAACCGCCCCGCGCGCCCACTCTCGATTCTCTGGTTGCCGGCCCTTCTGGTCGCGACGTGGCTCGTCGTCGACCTGGTGCGCACGCGGCAGACGCTCGAGAACGAGGCCACGGAGCGCCTCGTCTCACTGGCACGCCTCGTCAGCGAACAGGCCAGCGGCGTCATGGACGCCACCCTGCTCGGCCTGCACCACACGGGGCTGGAGCTGACCACGGCCGGCTATGCTCGCGCCAGGCCGATCGAGCCCCTCGCGCTGGCCGGCATCCTGGCCCAGTCCGTCGCCCAGACGCCTGCAGTGGACGACCTCTTGCTGGCCGGCGCCGACGGTGACCTGATCGCCAGCTCGACCGGCACGGCGCCACGGGGAACAATGGCGGGCGAGGCCTATTTCGAGACCCTGCGCACGAATCCCCTGCAGCCTCTGCTGACCGCCACCGTCCGGGGCCGCCAGAGCGGGCGCTGGGGCCTGCTGCTGGCGCAGCCGATCACCGGGCCGGGGCTCGAATTCGCGGGCGTGCTGGCTGCCCATGTCGGCCTCGAGCGTACCTTCCTGTCGTTCTATCGCGACCTGGGACTCAGCCCGGGGACATCCATCGCGGTCTGGAACGAAGAAGCAACGTTGCTGCTACGGCACCCCTTCGCCGAAAACCTGATCGGCACGCGCGTCAATCTGCCCCAGGTAGGCGAGCTGCTGGCCGGCCACGTCTCGGAAACCAACTTCACTGCCATGTCGCCCATCGACAGTGTCGCGCGGCTCGTGGCGGTCCGGCGCATCGAACGACATCCGCTGATCGTCAGCGTCTCGCAGCGTCGCGACGAAGTACTCGCCCCCTGGAACATGGCCGCCCTGCGCGCGGCGGCCATGCTGGCGGTCCTCCTCGCCGCCTGCCTGCTGGCCCAGCGCCTTGTCCGTCGGGCGGCGGACAGCGAACAGCGGCTCGAACACCTGATCGCCGGCGCCCCGGTCGGCGTGGTGTGCTTCGACACCAACCGGCGCGGACTGCCCGTTGCCTTCGCCACCAACGAAGTGGCGCGGCAACTCCTCCCGGTCGATCCGGTCAGCCGCCTGCCCAACGCAGCCTCACTCGGCATCCGCGAGGCACTCGAGCGCGTTGCCCGCGACGGCGGCACCTGGCACGCGAGCGACTACCGCCTCGACGCACCCGACGGCGCCCGTCGCGTGGACCTGAGGCTGTTCGCCGTCGGCCCTGGCCAGGCCGGCCTGCTGGTCGAGGATGCCACGCAGCGGCTGACCACGCGCGATGTCCGCCTCGCCGAACTGGAGCGACACCGGGCCGCCCTCGATGAGGCCGACAACGGCATTCGGGAGTGGGATGTCGCCGAACGCCGCATGACGTACTCGCGACGCTGGCTCTCGCAGCTCGGCCTCCAGCCGGGCGACCTGGACGACCGGCAGGAAAGCTGGGAGGGCCTCGTCCACCCGGCCGACCTCGGTCGATGCCTGCAGGATCTCGACCGCCACCTGGCCGGCCTGACCGCGTCCTTTCGCAGCGAACACCGGCTGAGGCGGCCCGACGGCAGCGATGTGTGGGTCCGCGAGCGGGGTCGCGTGGTCTCCCGTGACGACCGGGGGCGGCCGGAGCGGGTCGTCTTCGCCCAGACCGACATCACGGCCATCCGACAGATCGAAGACAACCTCGCCCTGTGGGCACGGGTCTTTGCCTCGGCCCAGGAAGGGATCATCGTCACCGACGCGGACGCCCGCATCATCGAGGCCAACGAGGCGTACTGCGAGTCGACCGGATACGACCGAAGCGAGCTGATCGGCCAGAACCCGCGAATCCTGTCGTCCGGCCACCAGGAACCCGCGTTCTACCGCGCCATGTGGGCCACCCTCCAGCAGGACGGGGTCTGGCAGGGCGAGCTCAGCAACCGACGCAAGGACGGCAGCTTCTACCTGCAGAGCACGCGCATCGTGTCGATGCCCGACCGCGACGGCGAGGTGGGCTACTACATCGGATTCACCAACGACATCTCCGACCTTCGCGACAGCCAGCAGTTGATCGCGCACCTGGCTCGCCACGATGCCCTGACCGCCCTCCCCAACCGCAATCAGCTCAGCGAGCTGATGCAGCAGGCGATCGCCATGGCGCAACGGAACAACCGCCTGCTGGCGGTCTGCATGCTCGATATCGACCACTTCAAGCCGGTCAATGAGCGCTGGGGCGCGGCCGAAGGCGACAAGCTGCTCATCGAAGTCTCGCGCCGCCTGCAGGAGGTGCTCGCGCCGGGCGACACGCTCGCGCGACTGGGCGGGGACGAGTTCGTGCTGCTGCTCACCGACATCGAGTCGGCCGAGCAGTGTGACGGACGGGTCGAGGAATTCCTCGCCCGCATGCGCCTGCCCTTCGAACGGCCCGCCGGCGTGGTTCGCCTGACGGCCTCGGTCGGCGCCACCCTCTATCCTCTCGACGGCGGCGACCCGGACACGCTCCTCCGCCATGCGGACCAGGCGCTCTACTCCGCCAAGCAAGGCGGTCGGGACGCCTGTCATCTGTTCGACACCGAGCAGGATCGACGCCTCACCATTCATCGGCGTGCGGTCTGTGAGGTCCGCTCCGCCCTCGAGAAGGGACAGTTGCGGCTGCACTACCAGCCCAAGGTCCGTTTCGACGATGGCAAGGTCATTGGCTTCGAGGCCCTGCTGCGCTGGCAGCACGCCGAGCGTGGCCTGCTGATGCCGGCCGACTTCATCTCGCGGATCAATGACGACGAGCTGCTGGTCCTGATCGGCGAGTGGTGTCTCGAAACCGCGGTCGCCCAGGCGGCCGAATGGCATGCCGCCGGCCAGTCGATTCCGGTCTCCGTCAACGTCACGGCGGGGCAGATCCTCGGCCCCGAATTCGCGGCGCGCCTCGAAGCCTTGCTCGACCGCCACCCCGCCTTCCCGCCCCATCTGCTGGAGGTCGAGATCCTCGAGTCGGCCGCCCTGGCCGACCTGCCGAGGGTGGTCACACTGATGGAACGCTGTGCGCGCCGGGGCGTAAGCTTTGCGCTGGACGACTTCGGCACCGGCTACGCCTCGCTGACCTACCTCAAGCATCTGCCGGCGGCGACCCTGAAGATCGACCAGTCCTTCGTCCGCGACATCCTCGACGACTCGGAACATCGCGCGATCGTCGAAGGCGTGCTCGGCCTGACCCGCGTCTTCGGCCGCACGGCAATTGCCGAAGGGGTCGAGTCGATCGAACACGGCGAGGCCCTGATCATGCTGGGCGCGACCCACGGCCAGGGATACGCCGTGGCGGGTGCCCTGCGGCCCGACGAGCTGCAAGCCTGGATGGGGCAATGGCGCAACCCGCCCGAGTGGACCCAGGCCTCCTGGCGCTACCGCAACCAGACGCCCTCCGCGCGGGCCAACGGCTGAGGCCAGCGCACGCCATCCGGCCCGGCAAATGTCCGGCCCCGGACGCCGATCTGGGCACCCTCAATGCTGACCGGGCAGGACGATCTCGTCGCTGCGTGCCGCGTTCGCCGAAAATCCGCGGCACAGCGCCAGAAAGTCC
>JBNLCM010000025.1:0-13654 GCA_050303815.1 Rhodocyclaceae bacterium | reverse complement strand
AGCGGGGCGCCCGGTTGCGGGCAGTGCAGCGGCAGGTCCTTGGCGGTGACCTCCACCGCGACGCTCTTGTCCTGGGTGTCGGACATGGTTCCCTCTCTTCCTGATTTAGATGTAGCTGAGCCAGTGCTCGTACTGGTCGGCGCGACCATTGACGATGTCGAAGAAGCGCGCCTGGATCTGTTCCGTGACCGGGCCGCGCTTGCCGGCGCCGATGGTCCGGTTGTCGAGTTCTCGGATCGGCGTCACTTCGGCGGCGGTGCCCGTGAAGAAGGCTTCGTCGGCGATGTAGATGTCGTCACGGGTCAGGCGGCGCGTCTGGACTTCGAGTCCGAACTCGCGCGCGATCTGGATGACCGAGTCGCGGGTGATGCCGGTCAGCGCCGAGGCGATCTCGGGTTCGTAGATCTTGCCGTCCTTGATGACGAAGAGGTTTTCGCCGGCCCCCTCGGCGACGAAGCCCTGGGTGTCGAGCAGCAGCGCTTCATCGTAGCCGTCCTGTGTGGCCTCGAGGTTGGCCAGGATCGAGTTGGCGTAGGTGGTGGCGACCTTGGCGCGCGGCATCGTCACGTTGACGTGGTGGCGGGCGAAGGACGAGGTCTTGACGCGGATGCCCTTCTCGAGGCCTTCCTCGCCGAGGTAGGCGCCCCACGGCCAGGCCGCGATGGCCACGTGGACGGTGGTGCCGCGGGTGGAGATGCCCATCTTCTCCGAGCCGTAGAAGGCGATCGGACGCAGGTAGCAGCTTTCGAGCTGGTTGGCGCGCACGACCTCGAGCTGCGCCTCCATCAGCTGCTCCTTGCTGTAGGGGTTGTTCATCATGTAGATCTTGCCGGAGTTGATCCAGCGCTGGGTATGCTCGGCCAGCCGGAAGATTGCCGTGCCCTTGACGGTCTTGTAGGCCCGAACCCCCTCGAATACCGACAGGCCGTAGTGCAGTGAGTGGCTCAGGACGTGGGTGGTGGCGTCGCGCCACGGCACCAGCTTGCCGTCGTACCAGATAAAGCCGTCGCGATCGGCCATGGACATGGTGGGTTCTCCAGCTACCAGATGGTCAAGAGGCGGAATTCTACTGGATTTGCCGCGGCTCAGAAATGCCGGGTGGCGGTTAGAATGCCGGCCATGGAACGTACCTGGAAACCCAACGTGACCGTTGCCGCGGTCGTCGAGCGCGAGGGGCGCTTCCTCCTGGTCGAGGAGGAGACGAGCGACGGGCTGCGGTTGAACCAGCCGGCCGGCCATCTGGAGCCCGGCGAGTCGCTCGTCGAGGCGGCGATCCGGGAGACCCTCGAGGAGACGGCCCACGAGTTCGTGCCGGAAGCGCTGGTGGGCATCTACCAGTGGCCGCGGCCGGCGGGCGACCTGACCTACCTGCGCTTCGCATTCAGTGGCCTGGTCGGCGAGGCACTGGCGGGCCGCACGCTGGACGCCGGCATCGTTCGTGCCGTGTGGTTCAGCGAGGCGGATCTGCAGGCCTGTCCCGAGCGGCACCGCAGCCCCCTGGTGCTGCAGTGCGTGCGCGACTACCTGGACGGTCGTCGCTTTCCGCTCGAGCTGTTGCGCCACTACGACACATGAGGCGGTTGCTGGCCTGCCTGCTGGCCTGTCTGCTGGGGCTGGCGCCGGGTTTGGCACGGCCGGCCTCGGTGAGCATCTGCTTCAACTACGGATGCCTGTCGGAGGCCGCCGTGGCATTCGATGCCGACCTGCTGGCCGGCGTCGGCGCGAGCCTCGCCGGCGCGGCGGATGCGGCGTCCGAGCGGACGCGGCTGGCGGCGGCGGTGGGGCGTCTGTACCGCTCGGCGGGTCGAAGCCTGCCCATCCGCGCCGACCGGGCAGGCGACTACCTGGACGAGGGCGTGTACGGCAAGATGGACTGCATCGACCATGCGGTGTCGACGACGCGGCTGCTGCAGATGCTGTCCGGCGAGGGGCTGCTGCGCTTCCATCGGGTCATCCCGCAGCAGCGCCGCACGCGTTTCCTGATCTTCCAGCACTTCTCTGCGGCGGTGGAGGAACTGGCGGCCGATGGTGACGGGGTGCATCCGCGGTACGTGATCGATTCGTGGTTTGTGGAACATGGCGAGGCAGCCGTGGTGCTGCCGCTGGAGGCCTGGCTTGACGGAGAAGGACCGAATGTCCAGTAGCGAAAAGGTGGATGGGGCCGGCATGACGGTGGTGGTCGGCATGTCGGGCGGTGTGGATTCGTCAGTGGCGGCACTGCGGCTGAAGGAACAGGGCTACCAGGTGGTCGGCCTGTTCATGAAGAACTGGGAGGATGACGACGACGACGCCTACTGCTCGACCCGCGAGGACCTGGTCGACGTCGCCTCGGTCTGTGACCGCATCGGGATCGATCTCGAGGTCGTGAACTTCTCGGCAGAGTACAAGGAGCGCGTGTTCGGCGATTTCCTCAGGGAGTACGAGGCGGGCCGGACGCCGAATCCGGACATTCTCTGCAATTCCGAGATCAAGTTCCGCTGCTTCCTCGACCACGCCCTGCAACTCGGAGCCGAGCGCATCGCTACGGGGCACTACGCCCAGGTACGCGAATGGACGAACGACGGGCGGACCGAGTTCCAGTTGCTGAAGGCCGAGGACGGTACGAAGGACCAGAGCTATTTCCTCTATCGCCTGAACCAGGAGCAGCTGTCGAAGACGCTGTTCCCGCTCGGCGGCCTGTACAAGCGGGACGTGCGCCGCATCGCGGAGGCGGCGGGGCTGCACGTGCATGACAAGAAGGATTCGACCGGCATCTGCTTCATCGGTGAGCGCCCCTTCCGCGAGTTCCTGATGCGCTACCTGCCCACCCGGCCCGGCGAGATCCGCGTGCTCGATTCCGACCAGGTCATTGGCCAGCACCAGGGCCTCATGTACCACACGATCGGCCAGCGCAAGGGCCTGATGATTGGCGGTATCAAGGGCCATCAGGATGCCGCTGGCGAGCACGATGCCTGGTACGTGGCCAAGAAGGATGTGGCCCGCAACGTGCTCTATGTCGTGCAGGGCCACGATCACCCGGCCCTGCTGCGGGAGCGGCTTGCGGCCATCGATCTGTCCTGGGTGTCCGGGCGCGCGCCGCGGACGCACTGGGTCTATACCGCGAAGCCGCGCTACCGGACGCCCGACATGCCGTGCGAGATCGACGCCCTGTCATCCGATCGGGCCGAGATTGCCTTCGCCCAGCCCCAGTGGGCCCTCACGCCCGGCCAGAGCGTCGTCGTGTATGAGTCCCGGGTCTGCCTCGGCGGTGGTGTCATCGCCGGCTGAGCCCGCCGCCGGTCGCGGACCGCGAACGCGGGTCTCGGGGGACAGTCCCACGAATGCCGCAATCGGGCGGTATGAACGGGAGAAGACCATGGGACAGCACACGCGCATGCATGACGGCATCGCCGGCGCCCTGATCCTGATCGGGGCACTGCTGGCGGCCTTTGTCCATCCCTACTGGCTGCTGGTGCCTGGCGCGGTCGGCGCCTTGATGCTGCAAAGCGCCTTCACGGGGTTCTGCCCGGTCTACTTTGCCCTCGACAAGCTCGACCGAGCGCACCGCCAGGACCTGACCGGCCACGCCCACTGAGGGTGGGGCGCGCCACGGACGGCACCGCAAGGTGCCGTTTTTTGTCGCGTTGGCGCATCGCATTTGTAAGCGCAGGTGATCGCGCCCGTGCGGCACATTGCGGCCCGAGGCCACGCCCGCACCGCCCGCCACGGCGCCGGACGGGCCGGCCAGCCCGTTGCACTCCCTTACCCCGCGTAACACCCGCAGGCAGATCGCTGCCGATGGGCGTTGACACAATCGGGGCACGAAACCATTGAAAGGGAGCCGACGATGATCCGGAAAACGTGTGCGGGACTGGCCCTGCTGGCCTTGATGCAGCCGGCCCTGGCCGGCGGTGACGTGGGGAGTGCCCTGGGGGGCGGGCTTGGCGCGGCGGCCGGCGCCGTGCTGGGCGAAGCCGTCGGCGGACGCGATGGCGCCGTGCTGGGCGGCGCCGTCGGTGGGGCCGTGGGCGGTGCCGCCGGCACCGAGGGACGCGGCCGGACCAGCGCCATGGTGGGTGGCGCCATTGGCGGTGCGGCGGGCACGAAGGCGGGCCAGTCTGCCGGTGGCAGCAGCGGAGGTGTGCTCGGCGCCGGTATCGGTGCCGCGATCGGCGCGGCCATCGGCAAGGACATCGGCTCCGATGGGGGTCGCCGTGAACGGGTTCGCGAGCGCATCGTCTATCGCGGCGACGATGAGGACCGCCACCACGTGCGCGAACGCATCATCTACCGGGAGGATGGCGATCGCCGCGGCCGTGGACACCACAAGGGTCGTGGCCGCGGGCACCGCCACCACGACGACTGAGCGGCCGCCCCGCCGAGGCGGGGCTCAGGAGGCCTGCAGCTCCTTGGGAATCGGGAAGGTAACCTTCTCCGGCACGCCCTCGAGCGTTCGCACGGAGCGGGCTCCGAGGGTGGACAGCCGCTCGATCACCTGGTCCACCAGCACCTCCGGCGCCGACGCGCCGGCGGTGACGCCGACCCGGCGGACGCCGTCGAGCCACAGCGGATCGATGCCGTCCGCATTGTCGACCAGATGAGCGGGCACGTTGCGCAGGGCCGCGACTTCGCGCAGGCGGTTGGAGTTGGAGCTGTTCTTCGAACCGACAACGAGGACCAGATCGACCTGAGGCGTCATGAACTTGACGGCGTCCTGGCGGTTCTGGTTGGCGTAGCAGATGTCGTCCTTCTTCGGCCCGACGATCGCCGGAAAGCGCTGGCGCAGGGCCTCGACGATGGCCGAGGCGTCGTCCACGGACAGGGTCGTCTGGGTGACATAGGCGAGCTTGGCGGGATCCTTCACCTGCAGGGCGGCGACGTCCTCGACGCCCTCGGCGAGCAGGATGCCGTCCCTTACCTGGCCCATCGTGCCTTCGACCTCCGGGTGCCCCTTGTGGCCGATCATGACGATCTCGCGTCCCTGGTCGCGCATCCGCGCAACCTCCAGGTGAACCTTCGTCACCAGCGGGCAGGTGGCGTCGAAAACCCGCAAGCCGCGGGCCTCGGCTTCGAGCCGGACGGCGCGGGCGACGCCGTGGGCGCTGAAGATCACCGTGTTGCCGGCGGGGACCTCGTCGAGTTCCTCGACGAAGATCGCGCCCTTGTCCCGCAGCGAGTCGACGACGAATTTGTTGTGGACCACTTCGTGGCGCACGTAGATCGGCGCGCCGAAGCGCGCCAGCGCCGTTTCTACGATTTCGATGGCCCGCTCAACACCGGCGCAGAATCCGCGCGGGTTGGCGAGCAGGACTTCCTTGTCGCTCATGGGGTTCTCTCTGCGGCTGGCCCGGACATCAGAGGATGCCGATGACCTCGACCTCGAAACGGATCGTCTTGCCGGCCAGCGGGTGGTTGAAATCGATCACGGCCACGTCGTCGTTTACTTCGCGGACCAGGCCCTGGTAGCGCGACCCGTCCGGCGCGACGAATTCCATGATGCTCATCGGTTCGACGGTCTCGTCGGTCATGTGTTCGCGCCGGACACGCTCGACGAGTTCGTCCTTGTAGTCGCCGAAGGCCTGCTCGGGCGCGAGGGTAACGGTCTTGCGCTCGCCGACCGCGAGGCCGGTCAGGCAGGCTTCGAGCGCGGGCATCATCTCGCCGGCGCCGAGCTGCAGCGTGGCGGGCGTGCCCTGGAAGGTGTCGATCATCGTCGTGCCGTTGTCGAGCTCGATGCGATAGTTGAGGGTGATCAGGCTATTGGACTGGACGGACTGGCTCACGATGAAGGCTCCCGGGACGGCTCGCGCGCATCCCTGACCTGGGCCCAGATCATCAGGACGACACCCAGGGTGATGGCGGAGTCTGCGAGGTTGAATGCCGGCCACCCGTAGCGGCCAGCGTGGAAATACAGGAAATCGACCACTGCGCCATGGACGAAGCGGTCGATCACGTTGCCGATGGCGCCCCCGATGATCATCGCGAACGCGAAGGGCAGCAGGCGCTCCCGCTGGTGCCGGACGAGCAGCACCAGCAGCCAGCTGCAGATGACGACGGCGAGCGCCACGAAGAACCAGCGCTGCCAGCCTGAATGGTCGGCCAGGAAGCTGAAGGCCGCGCCCGGGTTGAAGACCAGGACGAGGTCGAAGAAGCCGGTGACCTCGACGTGGTCGCCGAACGACAGGCTCGCCATCACCCACCGCTTGGTGAGCTGGTCGAGGACCGCGACGATCGCCGCCAGGCCGAGCCAGCCGGCCATGCGCCCGCTCAACGGAGCACCCCGCGCGCGGCGTCAGGCATGGCTGCGCACCTCGCCGCTGCCGTGCAGGTGGCTGGCGCAGCGCGCGCACAGGGTCGGGTGCTCGGCCACCTGGCCGACCGACGGCACGTAATGCCAGCAACGCTCGCACTTGTCGTGGGCGGCGGGGCTGGCGACGATCCGTTCATCGTCGGCGGAGGCGACCAAGACCAGCGTGACGGCCGAGGTCATCATCGCGAAGCGGAGGTCGTCGCCGAGGGAGGCCACGGCGCCGTGCTTGTCGGCCGTCAGGGCGAGGTCGAGCTCGGCCTGCAGCGACGACCCGACCTTGCCTTCGCTTCGCAGGGTCTCGATGACCTTCAGCGCATCGGCGCGCACCGCGCGGATGATCTCCCAGCGGGCGACCAGGCCCTCCTCGCCTTCCTGGGCGGGCAGGGCATGCCAGTTGTGCAGCATCACGGAATCCTCGGTGTCGACTCCCATGACGCCCCAGGCCTCTTCGGCTGTGAACGAGAGCACCGGTGCCATCAGCCGTACCAGCGTCTGGGTGATGTGCCACAGGGCCGATTGCGCCGAACGGCGGGCCCTGGAGCCGGGCGCCGTGGTGTACAGGCGATCCTTCAGGATGTCGAGGTAGAAGGCGCCCAGGTCCTCGGCACAGAAGATCTGCAGTCCCTGCACGACCCGGTGGAACTCGAAGCGGCCGTAGTCGGCCTCGGCCTGGCTTGCCATGCGGCGGGTGAAGGCGAGGGCATAGCGGTCCAGGTCCAGCCAGTCGGACACCGGCAGACCGTCCTTGTCCAGGTCGAAGTCGGCTGTGTTGGCCAGCAGGAAGCGCAGCGTGTTGCGGACGCGACGGTAAACCTCCACGACCCGGTCGAGGATCTGCTTTGAGATCGACAGCTCGCCCGAATAATCGGTGGAGGCGACCCACAGGCGGAGAATTTCGGCGCCCAGCTTCTCGGACACCTCCTGGGGGACGATCGTGTTGCCGAGCGACTTGCTCATCTTGCGGCCATTCTCGTCCACGGTGAAGCCGTGGGTGAGCAGGCCTTTGTAGGGCGGGTGGCCGTCGATCGCGCAGCCGGTCAGCAAGGACGAGTGGAACCAGCCGCGGTGCTGGTCGGAGCCCTCGAGATAGAGGTCGGCGCGCGGACCCTCGGCGTGGCCGTCCGGGTGCGAACCGCGCAGCACGTGCCAGTGCGTGGTGCCGGAGTCGAACCAGACGTCTAGGGTGTCGGAGATCTTGTCGTACTGGTCGGCCTCGGCGCCGAGCAACTCGGCGGCATCCAGGCGGAACCAGGCCTCGATGCCCGACTGCTCGACCCGTTGGGCGACCAGCTCCATCAGCTCGACGGTCCGGGGATGCAGCTCGCCGGTCTGCCTGTGGAGGAAGAACGGGATGGGCACCCCCCAGTTGCGCTGGCGCGAGATGCACCAGTCGGGGCGGTTGGCGATCATGGCGTGCAAGCGCGCCTGGCCCCATGCCGGGAAGAACTTCGTTGCCTCGACGCCCTTGAGGGCACGCTCGCGCAGGTTCGATCCGTCTGCCACCCGGGTGTCCATGCCGACGAACCACTGGGCCGTGGCGCGGTAGATCACCGGGGTCTTGTGGCGCCAGCAGTGCATGTAGCTGTGGGTGATCTTCTCGTTCGCCATCAGGCAGCCGACCTCGTCGATCTTGGCGACAATCGCGGGGTTTGCCTTCCAGATCAGCTGTCCGCCGAAGTAGGGCAGGTCGTCCACATAGTGGCCGTTGCCCATCACCGGGGTGAGGATCTCGTCATTGCTGCGGCCATAGGCCTTCCAGGCATTGAAGTCGTCGACGCCATGGGCGGGCGATGAATGCACAATGCCCGTGCCGGCGTCCAGGCCCACGTAGTCGGCCAGGTATACGGGTGAGACGCGCTCGTAGAAGGGGTGGTGGAACTCGATCCGGTCGAAGGCTTCGCCCTTTGCCGTGGCCACCACTGTGCCCTCCAGCCCGTAGCGGCGGAGGCAGGCCTCGACCAGGTCGCTCGCGAGCACCAGGCAGCGCTCGCCCACGTCCACCAGCGCATACTCGAACTCCGGATGCATGTTGAGTGCCTGGTTGACCGGGATCGTCCAGGGCGTGGTGGTCCAGATCACGGCGAAGGTGGGCTTGGAGAGCGAATCCAGGCCGAAGGCCGCGGCCAGCCCGCCCGCATCGACCACCGGGAAGGCCACGTCGATCTGGGGCGACTGCTTGTCGGCGTACTCGACCTCGGCCTCGGCCAGCGCCGAGCCGCAGTCGAAGCACCAGTTGACCGGCTTCAGCCCCTTGAACACGTAGCCGGCATCGACCATCTTGGCCAGCGCGCGGATCTCGTTGGCCTCGTTGGCGAAGTTCATGGTCAGGTACGGGTGGTCCCAGTCCCCGAGCACGCCCAGGCGGATGAAATCGGCCTTCTGCCCTTCTATCTGCTCGGCCGCATAGGCGCGGCACAGCTCACGCACCTTGTCGCCGGGCAGGCCCTTGCCGTGGGTGACCTCGACCTTGTGCTCGATCGGCAGGCCATGACAGTCCCAGCCTGGCACGTACGGGGCGTCGAAGCCGGCCATCGTCTTCGAACGGACGATGATGTCCTTGAGGATCTTGTTCAGCGCGTGGCCCAGGTGCAGGGCGCCGTTGGCATACGGGGGGCCGTCATGGAGCACGAACTTGGGCCGGCCGGCCGAGGCCTTGCGGATCTTCTCGTAGAGTTTCTGCTGCTGCCATTGCTGCACCCAGCCCGGCTCCCGCTTGGGCAGGTTGCCGCGCATCGGAAACGGCGTGTCGGGCAGGTTGAGCGTCTTTCGATAATCGGCCATGACGGAATCTTGGAAGGTGAATTCAGAGGGGGTGGGTGGCGAACCAGTCGCGTGCCTGCTGGGCATCACGCGCGATCTGCGCCGTCAGGAGTTCGAGCGAGTCGTACTTTTCCTCGTCGCGCTGCTTGCGCAGGAAATTGACCCGCAGGTGAGCGCCGTAGCAGTCACCTTGATGGTCGAGCAGGTGGACCTCGAGGGTCGGGCGGCCCGCATCGGTGACCGTTGGTCGTACTCCGACGCTGGCTACGCCGCGGCGGGCGCGCTCGCCCAGGCCTTCGACGCTCACGGTGTAGATGCCGGACAAGGGCAGGCGGCGGTGCCGGACCTGGATATTGGCGGTCGGGAAGCCGATCGTGCGGCCAATCTTGTCGCCGTGGATGACGCGACCCGCCATGCTGTAGGGGCGCCCCAGCAGCCGTGCGGCGTGGTCCATCCGGCCGCTGCTCAGGGCACTGCGCACGGCCGAACTGGAGATGCGTTCGCCTTCGAGTTCCAGGGTCGGCATCGATTCGACCTCGAAGCCCAGCTCGTGACCACGGGCCTGCAGTAGCTCGAAGCCCCCGGCGCGACCGGCGCCGAAGCGGAAGTCGTCGCCGACGTAAAGGTGGCGTGTGGCCAGTCCGCGCACCAGCACGCGGTCGACGAAGGCATCGGCGGCCAACGCCGCAAAATCCTTGTTGAAGCGCACCACGACGGCCCGGTCAACGCCGGCTTCGGCCAATCCGATCAGCTTCTCGCGCATCGACGCAAGGCGGGCCGGGGCGCGCTCGGGGGCGAAGAATTCCCGCGGATGCGGTTCGAAGGTCAGCACGGTGGACGGCAGGCCGAGCGCATGGGCCTTCTCCCGCAGCAGCGCGAACAGGCGCTGGTGGCCGCGATGAATGCCGTCGAAGTTCCCGATGGTGAGCACCGTGGGGTGCGCAGCGTGCGTGGGAACGCCCCGAGAAACCTGCATGAATGCCCTTGAAAAAGCGGCAATTATAGGGCAAACGCCCCGTGCTGCGGTGCGAAGCGCCCCGCGTCAGTCCGCCAGGGCCAGTTTCGAGCGGGAGGGCAGCGGGTGGGCATCGAAGTGCTTGCGAATGCCGCGCAGGATGGCGTCGGCCATCTTGTCCTGGTAGCCGTGGTCGTTGAGGCGGCGTTCTTCCTCGGGATTGCTGATGAAGGCCGTCTCGACGAGGATCGACGGGATGTCGGGCGCCTTCAGCACGGCAAAGCCGGCCTGCTCGACCCGCGCCTTGTGGAGGGTGTTGATGTCGCCGATCTCGTCGAGCACCGCGGCGCCGATCTTCATGCTGTCGTTGATCGCCGCCGTCTGGGAGAGGTCGAGGAGCGTGCGGGCGAGGTGACCGTCATGGGCGGAGAGATTGACGCCGCCGACGAGGTCGGCGTCGTTCTCCTTCTTTGCCAGCCAGCGGGCGGCCGCGCTCGAGGCGCCCCGGTCGGACAGCACGAACACCGAGCTGCCGCGCGCATCGGGCTTGATGAAGGCGTCGGCGTGAATCGACACGAAGAGGTCGGCACGCACCCGGCGTGCCTTGCGGACGCGGTGATAGAGCGGGACAAAGTAGTCGCCGTCCCGCGTGAGCACCGCACGCATGCCGGGCTGCGCATCGATCCGCGCCTTCAGGCGGCGCGCGATCGAGAGTGTCACATCCTTTTCAAAGCTGCCTCGGCGGCCCACGGCGCCGGGATCCTCGCCCCCGTGGCCGGGATCAAGCGCGACCGTGATCAGTCGCTTGATCGGGGCCGGGCGGGCCGCCGGCGGGTTGTCGCGGCCGACCGCGACCGACTCGCCCCGCTGCGGCGTTGCGCCATCGCCGGCAGCTGCCTCGGCGGGTGAGTTCTTCTCGATCAGGGCCAGCAGCGGATCGACCGGTTCACTCGGGTAGAGGTCCAGGACCAGCCGATGACCATAGCCCGCATAGGGCTTGAGGGTGAACACCTGCGGGTCGATTTCGGCCTTGAGTTCGACGACCAGGCGGACGACGCCCGGGCGGTTGCGTCCGGCACGGATCAATTTGATGTAGGGGTCGGCCTCGCCGATGGTGTCGGGCAGATGGCGGATGATGCTGTCGAATTCCACGCCGTGGAGGTCCACCACCAGACGCTCCGGGTTCTTGACGACCTGGTGCGTGAAATGGAGATCGTCGGCGCCTTCCAGGGTGATGCGCGTGTAGTCCTCCGAAGGCCAGACTCGGACGGCGACGATCCGCGTCGCGGCCGCGTGGGCGACCGGGGTGACCGCCAGCGCCAGCAGGCCGGCGGCCGCGCGCAGGAAGCCCCGGCGCCCCTGCGGGTCGGCCGACTCTAGACTATCTCCCTGATTTTGTTCGCACATTCTTGTCCCCTCGCGCCCAGTCCGATCACCTGGGCACGCCGCCCTGAGCCGTCAATGCGGAGCAGGATGCGCAGGTCCGGAGCCGGCAAATGCGGCGCCGCCTTGTCCGGCCACTCCACGATGCATACGCCTTGTCCGCCGAAGTATTCGTCCAGGCCGGCATCGAGGTATTCATCGGGATCGGTGAACCGATAAAAATCAAAGTGATATAAGTCTAATCTAGAAACCGTGTAAGGTTCAATCAAGGTATATGTGGGACTTTTCACGCTGCCGTGAAAATCGAGTGCGCGCAGGGCCGCGCGGGTGAGGGTGGTCTTGCCGGCGCCCAGGTCCCCCTCCAGGGTGACCACCAGGCCAGGCTCGAGGCAGCGGGCCAGCGCGGCGCCCAGGGCCATCGTGGCCGCCTCGTCGGGCAACGCCAGTTCCCAGGGTCTGTCGCTATCATGGCTGTCATGAACGTCGGCGATCATCGGCTTTCCTCTTTCGATGCGGAGCAGGACGGACCGCAGCTTGTCGGCGCCATTCGGCGCTGGGCGCACGAACTCGGCTTCGACTCGGTCGCGATCGCGCCGGTCGAGTTGCCCGGCGCGGCCGAGGGGCTGGCGGACTGGCTGGCCGCAGGCTGCCATGGCGACATGGATTATATGGCGCGACATGGCGATCTCCGCTGCCAGCCCGATCGTCTGTTGCCGGGCACGCAGCGGGTGATTTCAGTGCGGATGAACTACCTGTTGCCGGCCCGCTCCGCGGAATCCGTGCTGGCCGATCCCTCGCTCGCCTATGTGTCCCGATACGCATTGGGACGCGACTACCACAAGGTCCTGCGCCAGCGCCTGAAGCGACTGGCTCAGCGGATCGAAGCGCGGCACCCTCATCACTGGCGTGTCTTCACCGACTCGGCGCCGCTGATGGAGGTGGCCATCGGCGTGGCGGGCGGGCTGGGCTGGCGAGGCAAGCACACCTTGCTGCTGGATCGCGCGGCCGGCTCGATGTTCTTTCTCGGCGAGATCCTGACCAGTCTGCCGCTGCCGACCGATTCGCCCACGTCCGGGCACTGTGGCGAGTGCTCGGCGTGCATCGCCGCTTGCCCGACGGGTGCCATCGTCGAACCGTACCGGGTGGACGCCCGCCGGTGCATCTCCTATCTGACGATCGAACTGAAGGGATCCATTCCCGAGGACCTGCGCCCATTGGTCGGAAACCGGATCTATGGCTGCGATGACTGTCAGATTGTGTGTCCCTGGAACAAATTCGCACGGACGGCGATGGTTGATGACTTTAGGGTGCGCCATGGGCTCGATGGCGCAGGGCTGAGTGAGCTGGCGGCCTGGACGCGCGAGCAGTTCGAGGAACGGATGGCGGGCAGTCCGATCTACCGGATCGGGCACGAGCGATGGTTGCGCAATCTGGCGGTGGCACTGGGCAATGGGCCAGCCACGCCCGACTCGCTCGGCGCCGTGCAGAGGCTTGCAGGTGATGCGAGCGAGCTGGTGAGGGAACATGCGGGCTGGGCACTGGCGCGGCTGAACCCGTGCGGGGCGACCTGAAAGGAATACGGCTACCCGCACGGGAAAGCGCTTGATACCGTTGGCGAAAAGGCCGATGATTGGACAATCCGTTTCAGATCCGGACGATGTGTCATGTTCCGGGATGAATGCAGGGTGGGAGGTCAGACCACAACATGAGCTACACGCAGTCCCAGCGCAACGACGCGCCCGAGTGGCCGCATGCTCTTGCCGAAATCACTGTGATGGACAAGGCCCTGGCGCTTCAGGCCCTGTGCATCGAACAGGACGATATCGAAGGCGTCGAGGAATTTGCCGAGCGTAAGGACAAGTTCCAGCTCAAGCTCCTGACCGGGAGCAGCAAGCAGAAGAAGGAAACCAGCCTGCTGATCGAGAAGCGCTACACGTGGCGCGGCTACAACGGCGCCGCCACGCTCGATCAGCTGCCCAATCGCATGACGCTGAACGCCGAGCTGTTCGGGCGCATCTATGCAACCTTGACGGTGAACGTCGATTCTCCGGCCGGGCTGGCGGTCGACGAAACCTACCCCGAGGAAATCCGCAAGCTCCGCGAGGCCGGTTCGCGGCTATGCGAATTCGGCAAGTTCGCGGTCGAGCCGACGGTGCGCTCGAAGCGGTTGCTGGGGACGCTGTTTCAGTTGCTCTACATCTATGCCCATCGGGTACAGGGCTGCACCGACTTCCTGATCGAGATCAATCCCCGACATCGCTTCTTCT
>JBNLCM010000024.1:0-23664 GCA_050303815.1 Rhodocyclaceae bacterium | reverse complement strand
TCGGGCCGCCCCGCGGGGCGGCCCCAGGCTGTCGGGGTCACCGGAAGAAGGCGTCGGTGTCCGTGTCGTAGCCTTCGATCGTGCGTTCGATGCGGCCGTCCGGGCCGACCCGCAGGATGCGCAGGTCGAGCAGCAGGTCGTCGTACTCGTAGCGGTAGTTGACGCCGAGATTGGCAGCGACCAGGGGGGTGTCGGTTGCGCTCGCCCGCAGGAAGTGCCAGTTGTCGCCGCGGATGCCCCGATCGTCGCGGTAGGCGGCCCAGGTCGCCGGCGTGTCCTTGTGGGGCTCGAGGCCGATGATCACGAACTCGACGTCCTGGTCGAGCCGCTCGGCCGCGACGCCGACCGCCCGCAGGCGCCGGCCGGTGCTGGAGCAGATCGCGCTGTAGGTGCTGTGGTCCATCGCAACCACGGTCCGTTTGCCTCGCCAGTCGGCCAGGCGGCGCTCCCGGCCCTGTTCGTCCATGAGCCGGTAGGGCAGGGCATAGACATCGATGTCGCCCGCGGCGTGGGCGATGGGCGCCGACGGCAGGAGTGCCAGCAGCCAGGTGGCGAGAAGGGCAGGGCGAAGTAATGGCATGCCCTCACGCTACCCCAGCCGCGCCTGCCCGATCAATCCAGACCTGTGGCCGGTCGCCGCGCCCGTGCCGCCGCCAGGTGACGGCAAACCTGTTCGGCGCCCTCCAGGACGCGTGGGGTGTGGCGCTGCAGCAGGTCCGGCGGCACGAAGAACAGGTTGCCCTGCCGGACCGCCCGCATACCGGCCCAGCGGCGCCAGTCGTCCAGCCACTCCGGACGGGCCTCGCCCATGCCGCTGGCGATGATGGCTTCCGGATCAGCGGCGAGCACCGCCTCCTCGTTGATCGTTGGCGCGAGCTGCGCCAGCCCGCCGAACACGTTGCGGCCGCCGCACAGACGCAGCACGTCGCCGATCAGGTGGGCATCGTTGATCGTCATCAGCGGGGCATTCCAGACCTGGTAGAAGGTCGGCACCGGGGCCTGGCCGGCGTAGGTGGTCCGCAGCCGGTCGCGCCGCGCCCGGAAGGCCGTGGCCGCCTTCACGGCGGTCGGTCCGGTGCCCGCGAGTCGTCCGATCACTTCGAGGCTGTCAGCGACCGCATCGAGATCCCGGGCCTCGCTGACGAACAGCGCAATGCCGAGGGCGCGGAGTTTGTCGAGATGGCCTTCGCGGTTGCCGCTGCGCCAGGCGATGGCCAGGTCCGGCCGCAGGGCGGCGATCGCTTCGAGGTCGAGGGCGTTGTAGCTGCCGACCCGCGGCAGGTCCCGGGCCGCGGGCGGATAGTCGCTGTACTGGACTGCGCCGACGACCCGGTCGCCCTCGCCAGCGGCGAACAGCAGCTCGGTGATGTGGGGCGCGAGGCTGACGATGCGCCGCGCCGCCGCGGGAAGCACGACCTCGTTGCCGTCGGCGTCCCGCAGTCGCAACTCGGCGCGCACGGGCAGCGCCGTCGCGAGCGACAGGCAGGCGAGCAATGCGAGGCATCGCAGGAATCTGGCGTTCGTCATGGGAAAATCCGCGGCCCGGGTCTGGAGCCCGCCGATTCTAGCCGATGACCGAATCCCGAACGCTGATGGTCCAGGGGACCACCTCCGATGCCGGCAAGAGCATCCTCGTGGCCGGCCTGTGCCGCGTGCTGGCGCGGCGCGGCGTCGCGGTTGCGCCCTTCAAACCCCAGAACATGGCCCTCAATTCGGCGGTGACCGCCGATGGTGGCGAGATCGGTCGCGCCCAGGCACTGCAGGCGGAGGCGGCGGGACTGGCGCCGCACACCGACATGAACCCGGTGCTGCTCAAGCCCAGCTCCGATATCGGCGCCCAGGTCATCATCCACGGGCGGGTCGCGGCCGACCTCTCGGCAGCCGACTACCATGCTTACAAGCCCCGCGCGATGGCGGCCGTGATGGCGAGCTGGCGGCGCCTCGGCGCGCGTTTTGACCAGATCGTCGTCGAGGGCGCCGGCAGCCCGGCCGAGATCAACCTGCGCGACCGCGACATCGCCAACATGGGCTTCGCCGAGGCGGCCGACTGTCCGGTGGTGCTGATTGCCGACATCGACCGGGGCGGGGTGTTTGCCCATCTCGTGGGCACGCTGGCGCTGCTGTCCGAATCGGAGCGCGGCCGGGTCGCCGGCTTCGTGATCAATCGCTTCCGGGGCGACATCGGCCTGCTGCAACCGGGGCTCGACTGGCTGGAGGCGCACACCGGCAAGCCCGTGATCGGCGTGCTGCCCTACCTGCACGGCCTGTTCCTCGACGCGGAAGACGCGCTCGCGACCTGGTCGGGCGAAAAGGGGGAGACCCGCCTGCGCGTCGCTGCGCTGGCGCTGCCACGCATCTCGAACCACACCGACCTCGACCCGCTGCGCCTGCACCCGGACGTGGATTTCCGCTGGGTTGGCCCGTGCCAACCCCTGCCGAGCACCGATCTGGTCGTCCTGCCGGGGTCGAAGAGCGTGCGGGCCGACCTGGACTGGCTGCGCGAACAGGGCCACGAGGCTGCGTTGCGGCGGCACCTGCGCTACGGCGGCTGTGTCTTGGGCATCTGCGGCGGCTTCCAGATGCTCGGCCGGCGCGTGGTGGACCCGGACGGGCTGGAGGGGCCGGCAGGGGCCTCCCGGGCCCTCGGGCTGCTCGATATCGAGACGAGCCTCGCGCCCGACAAGCAACTGTACAACGTGTCGGCGTGCGTTGCCGGGTCACCGGAGGTCCCGGTGCGGGGGTACGAGATCCACATGGGCGTCAGCGAGGGGCCTGGTCTCTCGCGGCCCCTGCTGCACCTCACCGATGGCCGCAGGGACGGCGCCCTGTCCGACGACGGACAGGTTATCGGCACCTACGTGCATGGGCTGCTGGATACGCCGGAGGCGCTCGGGTGGCTGCTGTCGTGGGCGTCGGGTGGCGAGCGATTCGCGCGGCTGGACTGTGCGGCGAGACGCCAGGCCGACATCGACCGGCTGGCCGACGCGATCGAAACCCATCTGCATCTGGATGCCCTGTTCCCGACGCTGCCCGAGGCAACTGCCACGGGCGGCGGTCGGCGTGGCTTGACCGGCTGTTGACCCCTCTCTAACATCGCGCCATGGATCCAGAACTCTCCCTTCTCGAGCAGCAGGTCGATCAGCTGATGAGCCTCTACGAGGCCATGAAGAGCGAGAACCGCGACTTGCGCTCACGCCTCGTGAGCGTCGAGGCAGACAACCGGCGGCTTCGCGACAAGGTCGAGATCGCTGCGGCCCGAGTCGAGGCCGTGCTCGAGCAACTTCCCCAGGCCTGACGATGGAAACTCTCGAAATCACGCTGCTGGGGCGCGAGTATCGCGTCGCCTGCCCCGCCGAAGAGCGAGATGGCCTGCTGGCTGCCGTGCGCTTTCTGGACGAAAAGCTCAACGATCTGGCCGGCAAGACCAATTCCGCGGGAGAGAAGCTGGTGATGATGACAGCGCTCAACATCACCCACGAATATCTCCAGTATCAGCGCGCCGGCGGGTTTGACATGCCGGGCATGAAGCGTAGAATCGATTCCGTCAACGAACGACTCGGAGAGGTTCTCGGGCAGCAGGAAAAGCTGTTCTGAATCAAAGGGTTGTTCGTGCAGGTCAATCCCCTGCAGTGTTTGTGCTGGCCGTAGATTCCTTGAACCAATGTCTTCGTGACTTGGTTGCCGACCGATAGTCTTGCTGGTGTGCGGTCCCCATCGTCGGGAACGCCTGATGCAACAGGAAGGCGACCTCCCTGAACCCTAGGTTCAGGATGCCCGGCCAGGGCGGCACACGCGGGGGGCCCAATCCGGAAAGGCGTGGCGATTGCCGCGCCTTTTCGTTGTTTCGCCTCCGTGTTCAGTCGGCATCGCAGGCACGCACGGTGATCCGTCCGTCGCGTGGCACGCCGCCGAGCCATGCCGTGACGGACTGGCACCGGTCGTCGGCGCAGAGGGTGTATTCCGGCTGACCGCTACCGCTCGACAGCAGGATCTCCGGGAGCCGCCGCGTGGCCTGGTAGTGCCAGATGCCATCCTTCAGGACGGCGCCCTCCGGCGGATCCATGCCGGCGCCGCTGCCACGGATGCGGGCCTCCACCAGCACCAGCGCCCGATCGTCGATGCGCCAGTCCTCCTGCCACAGGATGTGCTCGACAGAATGCGCCCACTGCAACGTGAACAGGGCGCCGGCAAGGGTCGTCGAGAGGCCGCCACCCGCCAGACACAGCAGGCTCACGGCGCGATCACCCGCCGGTTGGCTTCACTGAGGCTCGGCAAGTGCGCGAAAATACGGGTCACGACCCGATATCCTTCCGAAATTCCGACGAAACCGAAGTATGCGCTACTGGTTGATGAAGTCCGAACCGGACGAATGCTCGATCGACGACCTGGCCGCGGCGCCCGGCCAGACGGTCCCATGGACCGGCGTGCGCAACTATCAGGCCCGCAACTTCATGATGCGGGACATGCGGCCCGGCGACGGGGTGTTGTTCTATCACTCGAGTTGTCCCGAGCCGGGCGTCGCCGGGCTCGCGCGGGTGGCCAGCGGCGCCTACCCGGACGAGACGCAGTTCGATCCAGACAGTCCCTACTTCGATTCCAGGGCCAGCCGTGAGAAACCCCGCTGGTTCCACGTGGACGTCCGATTCGTGAAGAAGACCCGCCTTGCAGGATTGCCCGAATTGCGCGCACGCGAGGAACTCGCCAACATGCGCGTCCTTGCCCGTGGCAACCGCCTCTCGATCACGCCGGTCGAGCCGGAGGAGTGGCGCTTCCTGCTGAGCGAACTACTGGATACCGACGCTGATGACGTTCAATGAATGGTGGCTGGCCTATCTCCCGCTGGGGGCTTTCGTGGGCTTCTTCGCCGGCCTGCTGGGGGTTGGCGGCGGGGCCATCATGGTGCCGATGCTGACCACCCTCTTCGTCGCCCAGGGGCTGCCGGACGACAAGATCGTGCACGTCGCGCTGGGCACCTCGATGGCGGCCATCGTCATCACCTCGGTCTCGAGCCTGCGTGCCCACCACCGCCACGGCGCGGTGCGCTGGGATATCGTCCGGGGCATCACGCCGGGCATCCTGATCGGTACCTTCGGCGCCACTTTCATCGCGTCGCATGTCGACTCGAAGCCGCTGGCGATCTTCTTCAGCTGCTTCACGGCCTATGTGGCATTCCAGATGCTGCTCAACATCAAGCCCAAGCCATCGCGCGAGCTGCCGGGCGCGCTCGGGCTCTCGGGCGTCGGCCTCGGCATTGGCGGCATTTCGGCCTTGGTGGCGATCGGCGGCGGGTCGCTGTCGGTGCCCTTCATGAGCTGGTGCAATGTCAAGATGCAGAACGCCATTGGCACCTCGGCGGCGATCGGCCTGCCCATCGCCGTGTCGGGCACGCTGGGCTATCTCGTCAATGGCTGGGGAGAAGCCGGCCTGCCGGAAATGAACCTGGGGTACATCCATCTGCCGGCCCTGGTGCTGGTGGCAGCGGTCAGTACCTTTACCGCACCGGTCGGGGCCGCGTGGGCCCATCGTTTGCCGGTGGCCATGTTGAAGAAGATCTTCGCCGGGGTCCTGGTGCTGCTGTGCCTGAAGATGCTGCACAGCGTCTTCGGCTGAGTCAGGCGGGCGCCGCATCCGCCACGGGCGGGTTGCCGGTGGGTGCCGGCACGGAGGCGACGTGGATCGTCCGGGTCGGGAAGGCAAACGCGATGTCGTGACCGGCGAACTGCCGCACCAGTGCGAGGTTGATGGTCTGCTGGACGTCCATGTAGCGGGCGTAGTCGGCCGTCGTCACGTAGTACACCACCTCGAAATCCAGCGAGGAGGCGCCGAAGGCGCGGAAGTGGGCGCGGTCGAAGCGGGCCTCGTCCACCGCCTCCACGATGGCCTTCACCATGCCCGGTATCGCCTCCAGCGTGTCGGCCGGCGTGTCGTACTGGACCCCGAAGGCAAAGGCGATGCGGCGCTCCTGCAGGCGCTTGAAGTTGCGGATCCGGCTGGACAGGATGTCGCCGTTCGACATCACCACCTGCTCTCCCGAGAGATTGCGGATCCGCGTGGTCTTCAGACCGACGTGCTCGACCGTGCCCGAAATATCGCCCACCACGATGAAATCGCCGATCACGAAGGGCTTGTCGAGGGCGATGGAGAGGGACGCGAAGAGATCCCCGAGGATGTTCTGGACGGCCAGGGCTACCGCGACGCCGCCCACGCCAAGCGACGCGATCAAGGTCGTCACGTCGAAGCCGAACTGGTCGAGGATCAGCACCAGCACGATGGACCACAGCGCGAGGCGGATCGTGAAGCCCGCGACGGCGAGCGCCGTGGCGCTGGCGCCGTCGTCGCCGGCCTGGCGGGCGGCGATGCGGCGCTGCAGCCAGAAGCGGACGGCCTGGCTCACCCACAGGCCGGCCTGCAGGAGAATCAGCGCCATGATGGCCTGGGTCAGGCGGTTGGAGAGGGCCTCCGGCAGATCCAGGTAGTTCAGTGCCAGCAGCAGGGAGAGGCCGGCGAGCATCCAGTTGCGTGTACCGGCAAGGACGTCCACGAGCAGGTCATCCCAGGCGATCGACGTGTGCGAGGCGAGCTGGCCGAGGCGGGTGCGGACCAGGCGGCGCAGCAGGGCCAGCGCCAAGAAGCTGGCGACGGCCATCCCGGTCGCCAGCAACCAGGCTTCGGAGTCGTTGTGTGCCATCAGGTAGGTCAGGGTCTTCATGGGTCCGTTCTGAGGGAGGGTCTGCCAGGTCGGAACCGGACCGAACGGTCAAGTTCCGCGTGGCGCGGACGGCGGGGGCTCAGCGGCCCCGGAACCGCGGCTTGCGCTTGGCAAAGAAGGCGTCGAGCCCTTCCCGATAGTCGTCGGTGGCGAGGAAGTCGAACGCCGCGCGCTTCTCTGCGTCGGTGAGCGGGCGGCGGTCCATCAGGCGATGGACCCACTGCTTGTGCCAGCGTGCCACCAGCGGTGCGCCGGCGCAGATGCGGGCCGCGGCGGCCTGTGCCTCGGCAAGCACCTGATCGTCGTCGACGACCCGCGTCAGGAGTCCCTTGGCCTGCGCCTCGTCCGCATCGAGGATGCGCCCCTCGAGCAGGATCTCGAGCAGGACGGCGGGGCCGACCAGCTCGAGCAGGCCGGCCATCTCGCCCGGGTACATTGAGAAGCCGAGGCGATTGATCGGCGCGCCAAAGCGGGACGAGCGCCCGGCGATGCGCAGATCGCAGCAGCCGGCGATCTCCAGTCCGCCGCCGACGCAGGGTCCTTCGATGGCGGCGATCGTCGGGACCGGGCAGTGGCGGATGCCATCGAGCGCCGCCGCGACCCATTGCTCGTGATAGGTGAGCGCCTGGTCGACCGTGGCACGAACCTGCGGGAACTCTTCCAGGTCGCCGCCCGCTGCGAATGCCTTGCCGCCCGCGCCGCGAATGATGACGCAGCGCAGCGTATCGTCGCCATTGAGGGCTTCCATGTGGGCGCGGAGTGCTTGCCACATGACGGAATCGATGGCGTTCAGCTTGCCGTCGTTGTCGAGGACGAGGGTCGCGACGTCGGGCGTGCGCAGCAGGTCGACCTGGCCGGGCATGGTGTCTCCAAGGGCAACTGGGGAGGACGATGGTAGCGAATTCGTCGGCCGATCCCCAAGGCGCGTCGAGTCGGCCCATCGCGCGGGATGCGCCAACGACTTAGTCTCCATCGCATGGGATTCCGCGTCGAGGAGCGACCCCATGACGACGATGATGCGTCGGCTGCCGGGATGTGCGACCTGCCTTCCCCGGATGCCGGTGCTGGGCACGGCCGGTGAGGGCGTGGCGCTGGTGTTGTCGGGGGGCGGGCGCGTGGCGTGGCCCACCTCGGTGTGCTGAAGGTGCTTGAAGCGCTGCGGATCCCGGTCGACTGAGTCGTCGGGACGAGCATGGGCCGTCGTCGGTGCCAGCTACGCCTCCGGCGTCGGGCTCGAGGAACTCGAGCGCCAGGTCCGGTCCGCCCGCCGGGAGGCGCTTTTCTCCAGCGCCACGCCGCGGTACGGGCAGCCCTCCCGAGAGAAGCAGGATGCCGCCTCGGGCCACAGCGCGATCACGCTGGGCGATGGCAATGGCGGCATACAGACGCCCCACAGTGCCATCGCGGGGCTGCAGTTTGACCGCTTTCTGCAGGGCCTGGTCGGCATCGGCGGATGCCGTGGCCACCTTCGACACGCTGGCGCCGCCGAACGGGCCTTGCTCGGGCCCGACGATGTACTGGTCTCCGTGGATATCGGCGACATGGTCTCTTCGGACTTCGGCCGGGTGCTCGAGACCAGCCCGGCCGGAGAGGCCGCGGCGCGCGCGATGGCGGGAGCACTGGTCCGCTTCAGCGCCGACGCGGCGGATCACGCCCTGTGGAAGCGCCAGCGGGAGGCGCGTTGGCACCCACCGGAGCCGATGATCCGCGAGGTCCGGCTGCCGAGCCTGCGCTTCGTCGCGCCAGAAGCGATGCGGGCGCAATTGAGCGACCTCGAGGGCCGTCAGCTAGACATGGACGGGCTGGAGCGCCGGATCTCGCACCTCTACGGCGACGGCGACTACGAACGGCTGCGCTACAGCATCGCGCGGGATGGGGCCGAGGCGGACCTGGAGATCGAGGCGATCGAGAAGTCCTGGGGGCCGACCGCTCTGAGATTCGGTGGCGGGCTGGCCTCCAATCTCGATGGGGGCGGTATCGTCGGGCTGTCCGCGGGGTTGTCAAGGCATTGGCTCAACGGATGGGGCGCCCGCGCCGACATCGATCTGGTGCTCGGCACCAACAACAGCCTGCACGCCGAGCGCTACCAAGCCCTGGGGCTCAAGTCGAACTGGTTCGCGGCGCCCCAGATCCGCTTCTCGACAGAGGCTGTGCCGGTCTACACGAGCGGCATCCGGCTGGCGGAGTACAGGGTGCGACAACGCTCGGTCGGGCTCGTGCTGGGCTATGAGCCGGGCCCCTGGGGTGAGTTGCGGGCTGGCATGCACCGGGGGCGCGTCGAGGCCGATCTTCTCACCGGCCTGCCATCCTAACCCCGCGTCGATATCGACGACTTCTGGCAGGGCGTGACGGCGATTCTCGATCGCCGCGACAGCCCGTTCTTCCCGCGCCCGGCTATGGCGCTCGGCTCGACCTGCAGCAACACCATCCCAACTATGGCAGCGAGCTGTCCTTCCTGTTCACAGTGATCGAAGGCGACGTGGCCCTCTCGCACGGCGAACACAGCCTTCGCATGGGCCTGCTCGCGGCGGAGAGCCCGGACAAGGAGCTGACGAGCGCGGCCCGGTCCGTGGTCGGCGGTCCGTTTGCGCTGTCCGGTTTCGCTATGGCGAGATCGCCGCGGATCAGGTGGTGTTGCTGCGCAACGCCTCCTATCACCGGGTCAGCCGCTTGCCCGACAGCGTCGTTCGCGGGGGCGGATACGGTGATTGGCCCGCTGTATCTCGGGGCCGGCGACTCGCGGACGTCGGCCAGGTGCGCTACTACCTGCGTCTTGGCGAGCCGTTCTGAGGCCGGGTTGCCTCAGGCCGCCTGTTCGCGGGCGGCGGCGATGCGGGCGAGGGCGCTGCGACCGCCCGCGATGTGTTCGCGCATTCGCTGCTCGGCGGCCTGGGGATCACGGGCGAGGAAGGCGTCGAGGATCAGCCGATGTTCGCCAAGGGATTGCTCCAGGCGACCCTCGCTGAACAGGGAGTGATGGCGGGACAACTTGACGACCTTGCGGAGGTCTTCGATGCAGTGCTGCAGCCAGCGATTGGCGGTGATCTCCTGCAGGCGCGCGTGGAAGGCCTGGTTGCCTTCGAAGAACTGGTCGATATTGCCCTTCGAAGCGGCCTCTTCGAGCTCGCGGTGCATCGACACGAGGGTCTCGATCTCGTCGTCGGACGCCTGCGCCGCGGTGGTGGCGGCACACTGGCCCTCGAGCAGGGCGAGCACGGTGAAGATCTCGTCCAGATCGGTCTCGGAGATTTCGGTCACGTAGCAGCCGCGGCGCGGCTTGAGGGTGACCAGCCCCTCGGACGCGAGCACCTTGAGCGCTTCGCGCAGCGGTGTGCGGGAGATGCCGTACTGATCGGCCACGGCCTGTTCGTCGATCCAGGTGCCGGGCGGCAGCTCGTGCGAAAAGATCCGCTCGCGCAGGCGCTCGGCCACTTCCTGGTAGAGCGCCAAGGGGGCAATCCGGTTTGCGTTCATGCGAGATATTGTAGAACAAAAACAGGCCTTGCATTCATAATTATGGATAAAGTATTATTTTGCGCTGCGGGAAAGGTCGAGCGACGGCAGGAAGAGGGAGGCGTCTGTTCCCGGACCGCGCAGTGAAGGTCGTCGCAGCCGGGCGAGTGATTCGCCCGGCTGCTACGCTGAAGATTTAACCAAAGATCATTTGAGGCGGCGTCAAGCCGCCCGCACGCCGAGGTGAATTTATGTCGAGCAACAAGGCGCCCGATTTCCCCGAGATCGGCCTGGACGCGTGGAAGGCCGCCGCTGAAAAGGCCACCAAGGGCCGCGGTCTCGAGTCGCTGACCTGGACCACGCCGGAAGGTATCCAGGTCAAGCCGCTCTATACCGCGGCGGATACGGCCGACCTGCCCTACACGGACACCCTGCCGGGCTTCGAGCCCTTCGTGCGGGGGCCTCAGGCCACCATGTATGCGGGCCGTCCCTGGACAATCCGCCAGTACGCAGGCTTCTCGACCGCCGAGGCATCCAACGCCTTCTACCGCAAGGCCCTGGCGGCCGGCGGGCAGGGCGTTTCGGTGGCCTTCGACCTCGCTACCCACCGTGGCTACGATTCGGACAACCCCCGCGTCGTGGGTGACGTCGGCAAGGCCGGCGTGGCGATCGACTCGGTCGAGGACATGAAGATCCTGTTCGACGGCATCCCCCTCGACAAGATCTCCGTCTCGATGACCATGAACGGCGCCGTGCTGCCGATCCTCGCCGGCTACATCGTCGCCGCGGAAGAGCAGGGCGTGGCGCAGGACCAGCTGTCCGGGACCATCCAGAACGACATCCTCAAGGAGTTCATGGTCCGCAACACCTATATTTACCCGCCGACGCCTTCGATGAAGATCATCGCGGATATCTTCGAGTACACCTCCTCGAACATGCCGCGCTTCAACTCCATCTCGATCTCGGGCTATCACATCCAGGAGGCCGGGGCGAACCAGGCCATCGAGCTGGCCTTCACGCTGGCCGACGGCCTGGAGTACGTGCGCACCGGCATCAAGGCCGGGATGGACGTGGATACCTTTGCCGGCCGCCTGTCGTTCTTCTGGGCGGTGGGGATGAACTTCTACCTCGAGATCGCCAAGATGCGGGCCGGTCGCCTGCTGTGGTGGCGGATCATGAAGCAGTTCAACCCGAAGAACGCGAAGTCGATGATGCTGCGCACCCACTCGCAGACCTCGGGTTGGTCGCTGACCGAGCAGGATCCCTACAACAACGTGATCCGCACCACCATTGAGGCCATGGCCGCGGTGTTCGGCGGCACCCAGTCGCTGCATACCAATGCGCTTGACGAGGCGATCGCCCTGCCGACCGAGTTCTCGGCGCGGATCGCCCGCAACACCCAGATCGTCATCCAGGAAGAGACCCACATCTGCAGCGTGGTCGATCCGTGGGCCGGCTCCTACATGATGGAGACGCTGACCCAGGAGATGGCGGACACGGCCTGGGCCCTGATCGAGGAGATCGAGGCCATGGGCGGCATGACCAAGGCCGTCGAGTCCGGCTGGGCCAAGATGAAGGTCGAGGAGTGCGCGGCCGAGAAGCAGGCGCGCATCGACTCCGGCAAGGACGTCATCGTCGGCGTCAACAAGTACAAGCTGGCCAAGGAGGATCCGATCGAGATCCTCGATATCGACAACCACGCGGTGCGAGAATCCCAGATTGCCCGGCTCAACCAGATACGCGAGAGTCGCGACGCCGGTGCCGTCACGCAGGCCCTCGAGGCCCTCACGGCGTGCGCCGAAGGCAAGGGCGGCAATCTCCTCGACCTGGCCGTCAAGGCCATTCGCCTGCGCGCCACCGTTGGCGAGGTCTCGGATGCCCTCGAAGCCGTGTGGGGGCGTTATCGCGCCAATCCTCAAGCCGTCTCGGGAGTGTATGCCTCGGTGGTTGAAGAGCAGGATGACTGGAAGGCCCTCAAGGAAGAGATCGACACCTTCGTGGCCGCCGAAGGCCGCCGTCCGCGCGTGATGATCGCCAAGCTGGGCCAGGACGGGCACGACCGTGGCGCCAAGGTGGTGGCGTCGGCCTTCGCCGACCTGGGCTTCGACATCGATATCGGCCCGCTTTTCCAGACACCCGAAGAGGCCGCTCGCCATGCGGTCGAGAACGACGTCCATGCGGTCGGCTGCTCGAGCCTCGCCGCAGGCCACAAGACCCTGGTGCCCGAGATCATCAAGCATCTCACTGCCATGGGTGCGGACGACATCATCGTCTTCGTCGGCGGCGTGATTCCCGCGCAGGACTACGATGCCCTGTATGCCGCGGGCGCCAGGGGCATCTTCGGGCCGGGCACACCGATCCAGACCTCGGCCCGCGAGGTACTCAAGCAGATCCGCGCCGCACGCGGCGGCTGACACCGACTCGAGACGAGGGGGCGCGCTGCGCCCCCGCCAGGACCAGTGATGAACGCACTGCATGCACCGCTTCGTCCCGACGATCAGGCCCTCGTGGACGGGGTCCTGGCCGGGAAGCTGCGCGCGCTCGCCAAGACCATCACACTGATTGAGTCTCGGCGAGACGATCACAAGGCACGGGCGAAGGCCGTCCTCGAGGCCCTGCTGCCGGCCTCGGGCAAGGCGCTGCGGCTGGGCATCTCGGGCGTACCGGGCGTGGGCAAGTCCACGTTCATCGAGGCCCTCGGTCTCGCCCTGATCGAGCAGGGCCTGAAGGTGGCGGTGCTGGCCGTGGATCCGAGTTCGACCCTGACCGGCGGCTCGATCCTTGGCGACAAGACCCGGATGGAGCTGCTCTCGCAGAACACGGCGGCCTTCATCCGGCCCAGCCCGTCGGCGGGCAGCCTGGGTGGGGTCGCCGAGAAGACCCGTGAGGCCATGCTGGTCTGCGAGGCCTACGGCTTCGATGTGGTGATCGTCGAGACGGTCGGGGTGGGGCAGTCGGAGACGGCGGTGGCCGGCATGACCGACATGTTCTGCCTGCTGCAACTGCCCAACGCCGGCGACGACCTGCAGGCGATCAAGAAGGGGATCATGGAGATCGCCGACATGATCGTGGTGAACAAGGCCGATATCGATGCGCGCGCGGCCATGCTGGCCAAGGCGCAGCTGAAGAGCGCGCTGCACCTGCTGCGGCCCGCCAGCGCCAACTGGACCGTGCCGGTGCTGACCCTGTCGGCCCTGCAGAAGGATGGCATCGCTGAATTCTGGAAGCAGGTCGAGTCCTACCGGGACGCCATGCAGGCGAGCGGAGAATTCGAAGCCAAGCGCCGCCATCAGGCGCTGGCCTGGATGTGGGAGATGATCGACAGTGGCTTGCGGACGCGATTCCGCAGCCACCCGGAAGTGAAACAACGCCTGCCCGAGCTGTCGGCGGCGGTGGAGGCCGGCGCCACGACGCCGTCCGCCGCCGCCTGGCGACTCCTGGGCATGCTGCAGTAGGGGCGGCCGCCAGCGGCGGCTCGGGCACAACGACTTAGAGCGACACGAAAAAGGGACGATCCATGCAAGACATCATTCGCCGCCTCGAGGAGAAGCGCGAAATGGCCCGCCTCGGTGGCGGCCAGCGACGCATCGACTCGCAACACAACAAGGGCAAACTCACCGCGCGCGAGCGCATCGAGCTGCTGCTGGACGATGGCAGCTTCGAAGAGTGGGACATGTTCAAGGAGCACCGCTGCACCGACTTTGGCATGCAGGAAGAGCACGTGCCCGGCGACGGTGTCGTGATCGGCTACGGCACGGTGAATGGCCGCCTGATCTTCGTCTTCTCGCAGGACTTCACTGTCTTCGGCGGTTCGCTGTCCGAGACCCATGCCGAGAAGATCTGCAAGGTGATGGACCACGCCATGAAGGTTGGCGCGCCGGTCATCGGCCTCAATGATTCGGGCGGCGCCCGGATCCAGGAGGGCGTCGCCTCCCTCGGCGGCTACGCCGACGTATTCCAGCGCAATGTGATGGCCTCGGGGGTCATCCCGCAGATCTCCCTGATCATGGGCCCCTGCGCCGGTGGTGCGGTGTACAGCCCGGCCATGACCGACTTCATCTTCATGGTGAAGGACTCGTCGTACATGTTCGTGACGGGCCCCGAGGTCGTCAAGACGGTGACCCACGAGGAAGTCACGGCCGAGCAGCTGGGCGGCGCGGTGACCCACAACACCAAGTCCGGCGTGGCCGACCTGGCCTTCGAGAACGACGTCGAGGCTCTGATGATGACGCGCCGGCTCATCAGCTTCCTGCCCGGCAACAACCGCGAGAAGCCGCCCGCGGTGCCCTGCATGGATGCGGCTGACCGGATCGACATGTCCCTCGACACCCTGGTGCCGAGCAACGCCAACGCGTCCTACGACATGAAGGAACTGATCATCAAGATGGTCGATGATCACGACTTCTTCGAACTGCAGCCGGACTACGCCAAGAACATCATCATTGGCCTGGCCCGCATGGAAGGGTCGACGGTCGGCATCGTGGCGAACCAGCCGCTGGTGCTGGCCGGCTGCCTCGACATCAAGAGCTCGATCAAGGCCGCCCGCTTCGTTCGCTTCTGCGACGCCTTCAACATTCCCGTGGTGACCCTGGTCGATGTGCCGGGCTTTATGCCGGGGACCAGCCAGGAATACGGCGGCATCATCAAGCACGGCGCCAAGCTGCTCTACGCCTACGCCGAATGCACCGTGCCGAAGGTCACCCTGATCACCCGCAAGGCCTACGGCGGTGCCTACGACGTGATGAGCTCCAAGCACCTGCGGGGCGACGTCAACTTCGCCTGGCCGACGGCGGAGATCGCCGTGATGGGCCCCAAGGGCGCGGTCGAGATCATCTTCCGCGAAGAGAAGAACGATCCTCAAAAGATCGCCGAGCGCGAGGCCGAGTACAAGGCCAAGTTCGCCAACCCGTTCGTCGCTGGCGCACGGGGCTTCATCGACGACGTGATCATGCCCCACGAGACGCGCAAGCGCATCTGCCGCTCGCTGGCCATGCTGAAGGACAAGAAGCTCGAGAACCCGTGGCGCAAGCACGGCAACATTCCGCTCTGAGCCCGGGAGGAAACCGCATATGTTCAAGAAGATTCTGATTGCCAACCGAGGCGAGATCGCGTGCCGTGTCATCAAGAGCGCGCGCAAGATGGGCATCCTGTCCGTTGCCGTCTATTCCGAGGCCGACAAGGGCGCGCTGCACGTGGACATGGCCGATGAGGCCGTCTGCATTGGACCGGCGCCGTCTGCCGAGTCCTACCTGGTGATGGACAAGATCATCGCGGCCTGCAAGCAGACCGGCGCCGAGGCCGTGCATCCCGGCTACGGCTTCCTGTCCGAGAACGAGGAGTTCTCGCGCCGGCTCGAGGCCGAGGGCATCGCCTTCATCGGTCCGAAACCGAAGGCCGTCGCCGCGATGGGCGACAAGATCGCTTCGAAGAAGATCGCCAACGAGGCCGGCGTCAACACCATTCCGGGCTACAACGATCCGATCGACTCCGCAGAACGCGCCGTCGAGATCGCCCGGGACATCGGCTACCCGGTCATGATCAAAGCCTCCGCCGGTGGCGGCGGCAAGGGCCTGCGCGTGGCCCACGACGACAAGGAAGCCTTCGAGGGCTTCACGGCCTGCCGCAACGAGGCCAAGAATGCGTTCGGCGACGACCGGGTCTTCATCGAGAAATTCGTTGTCCAGCCGCGCCACATCGAGATCCAGATCCTGGCCGACTCCTTCGGCAACACGCTCTACCTGAACGAGCGCGAGTGCTCGATCCAGCGACGCCACCAGAAGGTGATCGAAGAGGCACCGAGCCCCTTCCTCGACCCCGAGACCCGCAAGGCGATGGGCGAACAGGCCGTGGCCCTGGCCAAGGCCGTGGAATACCAGTCGGCCGGTACCGTCGAGTTCGTCGTCGGCGCCGACAAGGATTTCTACTTCCTCGAGATGAACACGCGCCTGCAGGTCGAGCACCCGGTGACCGAGAACATCACCGGCATCGATCTGGTGGAGCAGATGATTCGCGTCGCGGCGGGCGAGAAGCTCACCCTGACCCAGGACCAGGTCCAGCTCAATGGCTGGTCGATGGAGTGCCGGATCAATGCGGAAGATCCGTTCCGTGGCTTCCTGCCTTCCACCGGACGGCTGGTCCGCTTCCTGCCGCCGGCCGAAGGCGACGGGGTTCGCGTCGATACCGGTGTCTATGAGGGCGGCGAGATCTCGATGTTCTACGACTCGATGATCGCCAAGCTGATCGTGCACGGGACCGACCGCAACGACGCCATCCGGCGCATGCGGGACGCCCTGAACGGCTTCGTGATCCGGGGCATCAGCTCGAACATCCCGTTCCAGGCGGCGCTCCTGCAGCACCCCAAGGTGTGCTCGGGCGACTTCAACACCGGCTTCATGGCCGAGCACTATCCGGACGGCTTCGACGCCTCGATGGTGCCCCACGACGACCCCGGCCTGCTGGCGGCCGTCGCCACCTTCTGCCGCCTGCGTTACATCCACCGCGCGGTCAAGACGACGGGGCAGATGCCCGGCTATGGCCGCCAGGTGCCCCAGGACTGGGTGGTCCTGCTCGGAGGCAAGCAGTACCCCGTGCATTCGCAGCCGATCCAGGGCGGCAAGCTGATCAGCTGCGGTGACGAAACCTACGAGATCCTCTCCGGCTGGACCTTCGGCAATCCGCTCTTCACCGGCACGATCAATGGCGAGCCGATCTGCATGCAGGTCGAGCGTCGCGGCCTGAGCTACCAGATCGTCCACTTCGGCCTCCATGTCGAACCCAAGGTCATGACGCCGCGTGCCGCGCGCCTGCTGGCCCTCATGCCCGAGAAGCTGCCGCCCGACATGTCCCGCTTCCTGCTGTCGCCGATGCCGGGCCTGTTGCGAGAGGTCGCGGTCCACGTGGGTCAGGAGGTCAAGGCCGGCGAGAAGCTGGCGGTGATCGAAGCCATGAAGATGGAGAACGTCCTGAAGGCCGAGCAGGACGGCAAGGTGAAGAACATCCTCGCCACGGCCGGCGCGAGCCTGGCGGTAGACGAGATGATCCTCGAGTTCGAGTAAGTCGCTGCCGCCCCGAGTGGGGCGGCGGTGCACTGTCGGCCGGGCCTTCGTCCCGCCCGGTCCGACACCCGTTTTCGTTCGATAGGGAGGGAGACCTGCTGCACCCAAGTGGAGCGGCGGGTGCCTGTCGAGGGAGTGGGGCCCGCGAAAGTGGGCCCCTTTTTTTTGATGTTAAAGCTTTTGCGCCAATATGTTTCGGCGGATATAATGGAGTGTCTGGCTCCCCGCCAGAGACCGGTCGCCGCCCGGCGACCCACGAACCGGAAGGCAGTCCTTCGCCGCGTTTCCTGCGCATTTTCCCGAAGGTGAGGCTGCGATTCCCGCCCCGGCAGAACCCGGCCCGCGTCGAGCAGACGTCCCTCTGCGCCGGCTTCTGCATGCAGGGACAAGAGCCCTGCGACACGTCAGGAGGTGAAATTAGATGAGTCCGCAAACACTAGGAGCGCAGCGCCAGTTCACGTTGCAACCCGTGGAGGAAAAGGACTGGGTTGTCCCGTTCAAGGTGTACACCCAGCGCGACCTGGACAAGATCGCCCGGATCGCCAGCCTGCCGGAAGACATTCGGTTCGAGATGCGGGTTGTCTCGGCGGTGCTGCCCTTCCGGGTCAACCAATACGTCATCGACGAACTGATCGACTGGAGCAATATCCCGGCCGATCCGATCTTTCAGCTGACCTTCCCGCAGCGGGGCATGCTGGCCCCCGAGCACTTCGAGCGCATGGCCGGCCTGTTCCGCGCCGGTGCCGAGAAGGCCGAGATCGAGCGCGCGGCCAACGACATCCGCCACGACCTCAACCCCCATCCGGCCGACCAGATGGAAATGAACATGCCGCGCGACGCCGAAGGCAGGCGCCTCGAGGGCATGCAGCACAAGTACCGCGAGACGGTGCTGTTCTTCCCGAGCCAGGGGCAGACCTGCCACAGCTACTGCACGTTCTGCTTCCGCTGGGCGCAGTTCATCGGCGACAAGGAGCTGCGCATCGCCGCCTCCGAGGCGTCTGAGCTGCACGACTACCTGCGTGGCCACACCGAGGTTTCCGACCTGCTGTTCACCGGTGGTGACCCGATGGTGATGAAGACCAGGCACCTGCAGGCCTACCTGGAGCCGCTGCTGCACCCGGAGTTCGACCACATCCAGACGATCCGCATCGGCACCAAGGCGCTGACCTTCTGGCCTTACCGCTTCCATGGCGCGGCCGACTCCGACGACCTGATCCGCCTGCTGGAGCGGATGGTCAAGGGCGGCAAGCACGTGGCTATCATGGCCCACTACAACCACTGGAAGGAACTCGATACCGAAGCCGCCCGCTCGGCCATCCGTCGCATCCGCGCGACCGGCGCCGTGATCCGTGCCCAGGGGCCGCTGATCCGTCACATCAACGACGATCCCGCCGTATGGGCCAGGATGTGGCAGACCCAGGTCAAGCTGGGCATCGTCCCGTACTACATGTTTGTCGAGCGCGATACCGGCGCCCGCAACTACTTCGAGGTCCCGCTCGAGCGCGCCTGGCAGATCTACCGCGAAGCCATGCAACAGGTCTCAGGCCTGGCGCGCACGGCCCGTGGCCCATCCATGTCGGCCAGCCCGGGCAAGGTGGAGGTCCAGGGCGTGACCGAGATCCACGGCGAGAAAGTGTTCGCACTGCGCTTCATCCAGGGCCGCAATCCGGATTGGGTCCAGCGCCCCTTCTACGCCCGGTACGACCCCGAGGCCACCTGGCTGGATGATCTCAAGCCCGCCTTCGGCGAGGAACGGTTCTTCTTCGAGGACGAATACGACGCACTGCGCGAGCAGAAGCTGGCGGCCGCGGCCGACGACTGATTACCGGACCCGGCCAGTCCCCATGCCCGCCTCCCGGCGGGCTTTTTTGTGGACCCTGCCGATGGCGCGGCGCTATGCTCGCAGGCGAGTCATCGTACCGAGGTCGTCATGAGCGCCTGGAGTTGTCCCCACGATCTGGATGGCGTCTGCCAGAAGGTGGCTGGCGCCCGTTGCGACCCCGGCATGCGGGGCTGCGTCCTCCATGGCAAGGTTCGTTTTGCCAATCCTGCGGCCAACGCCGTTCGTAAGCCGCAGCGCGCAAGCCCGGCCGAGCCGGAGACGCCGCCGCAGCCCCGGCGTCGATTGCCGTTCTGACGCACCCGGCAAGGAAAAAGGACGGCCGCGGCCGTCCTTCCCGATGCGCCCCGCTGGCGGTCAGAGGCCCAGCAGAGCCACTGTGTGATGGGCAATCATCCACTCTTCGTTGGTCGGCACGGCCAGCACTGCCACCCGGCTGTCCGGGCTCGACAGCATGACCTCACTACGCCCGTTGGCCGCTTCATCCAGTTCGATACCGAGCCACGCCGACAGGCGGCAGATCTTCTCGCGCACGGGGACGGCATGTTCGCCGATGCCGCCGGTGAACACCAGGGCATCCAGGCCGCCCGCGGCAGCGGCCAGCGAGCCGATCTCGCGCGCGGCGCGGTAGCAGTAGAGCTCGACCGCCTCGCGCGCCGGCAAGGCGTCGGACTCGAGCAGCTCGCGCATGTCCTGCGAAATGCCCGATACGCCGAGCAGGCCCGACTGCTTGTAGAGCAGGGCCGTCAGCGACTTGAGGTCCATCCCCTTCTGCTCCATCAGGTAGAGCAGCACGCCGGGGTCCAGATTGCCGGTACGGGTGCCCATCATCAGGCCGTCGACCGCCGTGAAGCCCATCGACGAAGCCACGCTGCGGCCCTTGCGCAGCGCGCACATGGAAGAGCCGTTGCCCAGGTGGGCAATCACCACCGCGCCCGCCGCCCGTTCTCCGATCAGGGCCGGCAGCTGGCGATTCACGTAGTCGTAGGACTGGCCGTGGAAGCCGTAGCGCTTGATGCCTTCTTCAGTGAGCTCGCGGGGTAGCGCGAACATCTGGGCCAGCGCCGGCTGCGTGCGGTGAAAGGCAGTGTCGAAGCAGGCCACCTGGGGCACCGCCGGCATCAGCTCCGACAACGACCGGATGGCGCGCAGGTTGTGGGGCTGGTGCAGCGGGGCCAGCGGCACGAAGGCATCGAGGCGCGACAGGGTGTCGGCGTCGATGCGGGTCGGGGCGCTGAATGTCTCGCCGCCATGGACCACGCGATGGCCGGCGGCGATGATGTCGAGGTTCGGGTTGTGGCGTGCCAGCCAGTCGAAGAGATGGCCCAGCGAGGCCTTGTGCTGGGCGTTCTGGTCGGCGTTCGGGCCCACCGTGACCGCCTCGTCGTAGCGCGCGCCGTCGGCGTCCTTGGCGAGCAGGTGGGGCTCGGTGCCGATGCCCTCCACCTGGCCCGACAGGGCCGGCTTGGCCGCCAGCGTGCCGTCGAGGGGAAAGAGGGCGAACTTCAGGCTCGAGGAGCCGGCGTTGAGGACCAGAATACCTTTCATGCGCGCAGGACCTCACGGCGCTTGTGCGCCATCAGCTGGGCGATCGCGCAGGAGGCCGCGCGGGTCTCTGCCGTGTCGGCGCGGCTGGTCAGCACGATGGGCACCTTGGCGCCCAGCACCACGCCGGCCATCAGCGCGCCGGCGAGGTACTCCAGCTGCTTGGCGACCATGTTGCCGGACTCCAGGTCTGGTACCACCAGGATGTCCGCGTTGCCGGCCACGGCCGAGCGAATGCCCTTGGTCTTGGCCGCCACCAGCGACACTGCGTTGTCGAAGGCCAGCGGGCCGTCGATCAGACCGCCCTTGATCTGCCCGCGGTCGGCCATCTTGCACAGGGCCGCGGCCTCGATGGTCGAGCGGATCTTCGGCGTGACGGTCTCGACTGCCGACAGGATGGCCACCTTCGGTTCGATCACGCCGAGGATGATCGCCAAGTCGATGGCGTTCTGGACGATGTCGACCTTTTCCTCAAGCGTTGGCTCGATGTTGATCGCCGCGTCGGTGATCATCAGCGGGTGCGGATAGGTCGGCACGTCGCCGAGGAAGACGTGCGACAGTCGCCGCTCGGTGCGCAGGCCGGTGGCCTTCGACACCACCGCGCTCATCAACTCGTCGGTGTGCAGGGAGCCTTTCATCAGTGCTTCGGTTTCGCCCGAACGGGCGAGCGCGACGGCGATCTCGGCCGATTCGTGGCTGTGGGCGGTGTTGACGATGCGCACGTCGTGCAGATCGAGGCCCTGCTCCTCGGCTACCGCCCGGATGCGGGCCTCCGGCCCGACCAGCACCGGCGACACCAGGCCCGCGTCGCGTGCCTGCAGTGGTCCGCGGAGGGATTCGGCGTCGCATGGGTGGGCCACCGAGATCGGAATCGGATCGAGGCCCTGGGTGATCGACACGAGGTGGTGATAGCGCAACTCCCGGTCCGAGATGGTGACCTCGGGCAGGGCCACCCGGTGTCGCTTGATCTTCTCGGTCGGGGCCTGGACCTCGGCCGACCCGTCTATGATCTTCAGGCCGTCCTGGTTGACCGCCATGCAGTCGAAGACGATGTGGTGGTTGTGCTCGAACTTCTGCGCGCAGGTCACGGTGATCGTGAGCGTGTCGCCGATGCCCACCGGGCGCCAGAAGTTGAGGCTCTGCGACACATAGACCGTGCCCGGCCCGGGAAACTCGGTGCCCAGAATGGTGGAAATCAGCGTGCTGCCCCACATGCTGTGGCCGACCACCTCTCGGAACTGGCCGGAGCGCGCGTAGTCGGGATCGACGTGGGTCGGGTTCACGTCGCCGGACATGACCGCGAAGAGATGGATGTCGTCCGGTTTCAGGGTCCGGATCAGTCGCGCATGCTGGCCGATCGTGATCTCGTCGAAGGTCTTGTTCTCAATGAGCTGCTTGTCCAGATGGGCGTACATGGGGCCTCGCATAGTGCGTCGCAACAGAGCAATAGTATCGTCCTTCTGCGACTTGTCTTTAACGGATTCGAAAAACTCCTGCATTGCAGCATGGTGGCCGGGCGGTCCGGGGTGAGAAGTGTGCCGCGGATGGCCCGCATGCCCCGGTGCTAGAATCCGCCGGTCAATCAGCCACCCTGGACCCATGGAAGTCATCGTTCTCGCAGCGGGCAAGGGCACCCGCATGAATTCCGCCCTGCCCAAGGTCCTCCAGCCCCTTGCAGGCCGTCCGATGCTGTCCCATGTGCTCGAGACGGCGCGCGGGCTGGGCGCCAGCCGCCTCTGTGTGGTCTATGGCCACGGTGGCGAGCGGGTGCGCGAGCGAATGGCGGCGCCCGACGTCGCGTGGGCCCTGCAGGAGCCCCAGCTGGGCACCGGTCACGCCGTCCTGCAGGCCTTGCCCCACCTGCCGGCGGATGGGCTGGCGCTGGTGCTCTATGGCGACGTGCCGCTGATCGGTGGCGCCACGCTGCGGCGCCTGGTCGAGGCGGCCGGAACCGAACGCCTCGCCCTGCTGACCGTCGAACTCGACGATCCCACTGGCTACGGCCGCATCATCCGCGACGCCGCCGGCCAGGTGCTCCGTATTGTCGAACAGAAAGACGCGAGCGACGCCGAGCGCCGCGTCCGCGAGGTCAATACCGGCATTCTCGTCGCGCCGATGGCGCGGCTGCGCGACTGGCTCGGGCGCCTCTCGAACGACAACGCCCAGGGCGAGTACTACCTCACCGACATCATCGGCATGGCCGTTGCCGAGGGCGTCGCGGTGGTTGCCGAGAACCCGGACACCGTGGCCGAGACCCTCGGCGTCAACAACAAGGCCCAGCTCGCCGAGCTGGAACGCATCTACCAGCGCATGATCGCCGATCGCCTGATGGCCGGCGGTGTCACGCTGATCGACCCGGCCCGCATCGACGTGCGCGGCGCGCTCGCGTGCGGTCGCGATGTGGAGATCGACGTCAACTGTGTCTTCGAAGGGCAGGTCGCTCTCGGCGACGGCGTGCGGATCGGCGCCAACTGCGTCGTGAAGAATGCGCGCATCGGCGCCGGCACCCGCCTGGCGCCCTTCTCCCACGTGGAAGACACCGTGATGGGCGAAGGCTGTGTGATCGGCCCCTATGCCCGCACCCGGCCCGGCACCGAGCTGGCCGACGATGTGCATCTGGGCAACTTCGTCGAGGTCAAGAACAGCAAGGTGGCCTCGCATTCCAAGGCCAATCACCTGGCCTACGTGGGCGACGCCGACGTGGGCGAGCGCGTGAACATCGGCGCCGGCACCATCACCTGCAACTACGACGGCGCCAACAAGTTCCGGACCATCATCGAGGACGACGCCTTCATCGGCTCGGATACCCAGCTGGTGGCGCCGGTGCGGGTGGGCAAGGGTGCCACGCTGGGCGCCGGCACGACCCTCTCGAAGGACGCCCCGGCCGGCCAGCTCACGGTGTCGCGAGCCCGCCAGGCCACCATCCCCGGCTGGAAGCGGCCGGTCAAGAAACCCAAGTGAATGCCCCGGCGGACCCGCGCCGGGCCGCCCCCAACCGGAGCTGAACCATGTGCGGCATCGTGACTGCCATCGCCCCCCGCAATATCGTGCCGGTCCTGCTC